>JAWOBA010000084.1:0-38433 GCA_046498285.1 Desulfatiglandales bacterium
CTTTTAAAAGTTTTTTCAGATTAATCCTGAATATATTGAGGGGAAAGTTTGTCGGTTGTGAGATAGCTAAAAGATTAAAATAATAACTATCAACGATTTATTTCAAAACTCAAATAAAAAAATTCAACGGGGCGAGGTGAAGGAAAGATTGTATGTCCGGCGGGTTAAACGCCGGACATACATAGTTTCGCCTAAGGGGCAGTCCTTGCTTTGTGTACCTTGTGTCTTGTGGTTCAAAAAAGGGAATAAGTCAACGAAGTCAACCATGTCCCTGAGATCCCGATTTATCGGGGCAATGCCGAGAGGCCAAAATTTATCCGCCTATATTTGCGCCAAATGGCATACAATACAATATATTGTGTCTCATGACATTTGGCGCAAATACTGATTGTGGCATATGGTATAATTTTTAGTGCCGTATGACATTATCTCTGGCGGGCTCCCCCATGGATACGTTGCTGAAAAGACCAACCCGGGAGCCTCGGCCTACGCCCCGGAGGGAACTGAAGAAGTGTCGACCCTCTTTAGGAAAACATAAGTTCTGCAAAACTCTCAATATTACCCCTAACTTCACAGTACTGCCATTTCCCACTACTGCCTCGTAGCGGAAGCTTATGATTCTTTCACTATCCAGATTTCCGGATACCTTTCGCCATGCTCGTTGCACTGTCTCAGGCCTTGCTGGAAAGCGGCGATTATAGTCGGCTGCACTGCACGATGAGAAAAATATTTGCCACTGCTATCTCTGTAACGTCCCGAGTCCCGGCTCAGCGATGAGTCGATCCTGAAGTACACCAAAGAACCGCTGGGTTCTCCTCTTGGACTAGGGGGTAAGGGCAAAGATGGGGTAATCTTCAAAGACTGCAGGGCACCACCTACTTGGGTTGTATCCCGCTGACACTTCTCAATCACCATACTGTGTCTATCCCTGCAGTAATTCCCTCTATCTCCTTCAGCTTTTCAGTGAAATATGTCTCATTGAAGTTGGTGTAGGTGGTGAGAAAAAGATCAACTATCTTTTTGGTAATCTAACTGTTGAGGGTTTTGAATGATGGCCTACCTCGATTGCCATGGATTTGACCCTTAGCTTCTTCACTGATCATCTTCTTTTTCAGTCGTTTTGCATGTCGCTAGAAAACACCTATGAGGTTACCTGTTTCTTTTAAGATGTTGTTACCACCTATTACCACCTTTAACCCAGATTATGCAGTAGCCACCTACTGCGGCCTGAAAAACCTTGCTGCAACGCTCCTTTCACGATTTTGCTTCTCAACATATTTATTAATATGCCTTCGGCGCAAAATCGCTGCAACTTCGCGTTTCGCTGAGGTTTTTCAAGCCTCGTGACGATGCCTGCTGCATAATCTGGGTTTAACAGGTGGTACCTCTACCTCTCTTTCTGACTCATTATTATAATGTCCTTTCTCATAATAGGGATGTTTTAATACAGTAGTTAGAGGATAAATTTTCATTAAGCTAATACACAATATTTCAAAGTCCTTGACACTCTTCTCTATAATATGATAAAAAATAATATTTAAGAGATTGTTGCATCAAACCTGCATAAAGAGGGGGATTGTCATGGCCAAGGATAAAAATGATTCAAAAGATAAAGATAAAAATCGAGATGAAGACCTCCTTGAGTTTGAATTTGACGAAGATTTCTTCGACAATAAGGAAGAAGCAAAAGAGAAGGAATCCGAAAATGAAGAAGAATTTATAGACCTCACTGATGTAGTCGAAGAAGGCAATGCACCTGAATTATCGGAGGAAGATATAGATCTTTTATCAGAGGAAGATGAAAGTGAAGAAGAGGCGGCTATATCTGCAGGAGAGAAAGATGTCAAAGAAGACCTTTTTTCAGAAAAATCTGAAGTAAATGAAGTCATTGATAAATCCTTTGAAGAGGAAAGCTTAGACTTTGAACATGCATCCGCTCATGAAGAGGGTGGAGAAAGACTTGTTGGAGAAAAAACTGTAGTGGAAGAACCTCCTACACAAGATTTTAGAGGGGAACCAGAAGAGATTGGTGAGCCGGAAGAAGAGATCAACTGGGATGAGGAACTCGGAGAATTTGAAGAGGTTCCTCCTGTAGAGGAAGAAAAGCCTGTGCAGGAAACCAAAGAGAAACCAGAAGATATTATTGAGCCAGAAAAAGAGAATAATTTGTTTGAGGGTATTGAAGCAATTGGCGATGAGGAAGGGACAGAGCAACTAGAAGAGCCGTTTGTGGAGGAAAAAGCTGAAAAGAAAAAAGTTGCTGAAGAAGGAACAGTTCAAGAGGGGTTTCCATCAATCTCAGAAGAAAAAATCGAGGCTATTGTAACAAAGGTAGTAAGCGATGTCCTAGAAAGGGTAGTCAGAGAGATTATGCCTGAAGTTGCTGAAAAAATTATCAGAGAGGAGATAGATGCTTTAAAAACAAGTATCATGTCAGAAGATTAATATACATCAATTTTGTTTGAAATACCTGGGCACAAGGGCACATAACATATAGAATTTTTACACATGTCATTGTGCCCATTTAATTATCTTTTCCTATTTATTTTAGTTAAATAGAAATTTCCATACTGGGCCCAGACCTGCTTGCAAATGCATTTCTGGTCAGGATGCTTTAAATAGCTCTAGAGCTGTGCAAAATCTGACCATTTTCTTTACTTCGAATAGAGAGGACAGACTTTTCTGAAGTGACTGGTGGCCTCCGGCCCGGAGGGAACTGGTGAAAAATCGACACTCTTTAGGAAAATATTTGTTCTGCCAAACTCTCAGCTCAGAGAGAAAAAAATGACCCAGCATAAAAGAACAGTATAATGGTGATGGCAGGTGTATGACCCTACAGTTATCAAGATTTTTAATGCACCTAAGTCCCATAAAAATATTTCAAAAGAGTTATCTGCTAATATCGACGAAAATCTGCGTCCTAATTACTTTATGTTAACAGCGACACAGCAATATAAAGGAGTGCGCTTTGATGGAAAATAATACCTTGGCCAAAACCTACAATCCTAAGGAAGTGGAAGCAATCTGGTATCAGTATTGGGAAAAAAATAATCTATTTAAGGCCAATATAAGATCAGACAAATCACCGTTTTCTATTGTCATTCCTCCCCCAAATATCACGGGGAGCCTACACATGGGCCATGCTCTTAATAATACCCTACAAGATATTCTATGCAGATACAAACGAATGAAAGGATACAATGTCCTATGGCAACCCGGTACCGACCACGCAGGTATTGCCACCCAAAATGTTGTGGAAAAAGACCTTGCATCAAAAAAAACCGATCGCCATCAGATTGGTCGCGAACAATTCGTTGAATTAGTGTGGGAATGGCGGGAAAAGTATGGGGGAATCATTATTAATCAGCTTAAAAGACTTGGAAGTTCCTGTGACTGGAGTCGCGAGAGGTTCACCATGGATGAGGGACTTTCTAAGGCCGTGAGAGAAGTTTTTGTTACACTTTATAAAGAAAATTTAATCTACCAGGGAGACTATATTATCAACTGGTGCCCTCGATGTCATACAGCGCTTGCTGACCTGGAGGTAGAACACGAAGATACAGACAGTTTTCTTTATTATATCCGATATCCCTTTGAAAACCAAGATAAAGCCCTGACTGTAGCCACTACACGGCCTGAAACAATTTTAGGTGATACTGCAGTGGCTGTGAACCCAGAAGATGAACGATATAAAGATCTTTCGGGATCTAATGTCCTTTTACCAATTCTCAATAAGCCCATACCCGTTATTTTTGATAAATATGTGGATAAAGAATTTGGTACCGGTGCCCTAAAGATTACACCCGCCCATGATCTCAATGACTTTGAAATTGGAAATACCCATAACCTCGAACGAATAAAGGTTATTGATGAAAATGGCAGAATGAACGAATTGTCTGGGCCCTACCAGGGGATGGACAGATTTGAATGCAGGGAAAAAATTTTGGATGATCTGAAAAATGCTGGCTTACTTGAAAAGATTGAGCCTTACCGTAACGCAATAGGACATTGTTATCGCTGTAAGACTATGATCGAACCTCTTCTTTCAAAGCAATGGTTCGTCAGAGCAGCTCCTCTTGCTGAAAAGGCCATAACTGCTGTGAAGAGGGGCAAAACAAAGATAGTGCCTTCCAACTGGGAGCGTACTTATTTTGAGTGGATGAACAATATAAAAGATTGGTGTATATCACGCCAGATTTGGTGGGGCCATCGTATTCCAGCTTGGTATTGTCAGGAATGCGGAGAAGTTATAGTGGCAAAAGAGGATCCCAGCATGTGCCCTCGGTGCAAAAGTAAAAATATCCAGCAGGAAACAGACGTGTTAGATACGTGGTTTAGCTCAGCTCTTTGGCCATTTTCCACATTGGGGTGGCCGGATTCAACTGATGAATTAAAAACTTTTTATCCTACGTCGGTATTGGTGACCGGTTTCGATATCCTTTTCTTCTGGGTGGCACGTATGATGATGATGGGTCTTCACTTCATAGGAGATGTCCCTTTTAGAGATGTATACATTCATGCCCTCGTCAAGGATGAACAGGGGCAAAAAATGAGCAAAAGCAAAGGGAACATCATTGATCCCTTAGTTGTTTTAGACAGCTTTGGTACTGATTCTTTTAGATTCACCCTTGCTATATTGGCTGCCCAGGGAAGAGACATTAGGCTTTCGGAAGAGAGAATAGCAGGATACAGAAATTTTATGAATAAAATCTGGAATGCTGCCAGATTTACCTTAATGAACCTAAAGGATTGTAAACCTCCATCTATCAATACTGATACCCTCACCCTGGCCGATCGCTGGCTTATGAGCAGAATAGGCAAGGTGGCAGATGAGATAAGCAGCCATATAGATGACTACAAATTTAATGATGCCGCTCATCTTTGTTATCAGTTTGTATGGCATGAATTCTGTGACTGGTATCTAGAAATGGTGAAACTAGAGCTCTACAGCAAGGATCAAAAGAAAAGGGAGGTAGCCCAGTCCACCATGCATATTCTCTTAAGTGGTGTACTGAGACTTCTCCATCCATTTGTGCCATTTATTACCGAGGAAATCTGGCAACGAATGCCTTATACAGAAGCAAGTATTATGACAGCCCAATTCCCTCAGCAAACTGACTTCATGTATGACGAAGAGGCAATCAAAGACATGGATCTCATTAAAGAGGTGATAACAGGTGTCAGAAATATAAGGGGAGAAATGAATATTCCCCCAAAAAAGGATGTAAAAATAGTCATAGATGTTAAAGGGGCACAAGAAAGGCAGGTGTTGAACAATAATCTTTCCTATATTAAAAGCCTTGCAAAGGTAGAATCCATTGATGTTGTTTCCGATATGGAAAAACCTGATTCCTCTGCTACATATGTCTTTAGCGACATCCAAGTCCACGTTATTCTTAAGGGATTGATCAACTACGATGATGAAAAAAAGAGGATACACAAAGGGATAAAAAAGATAGAGAGGGAAATGGAAATATCACAAAAGAAATTGGCAAACAGGGATTTTCTGAATCAGGCTCCTCCTTATATAGTGGAAAATGTAAAGGAAAAAGTAAAGCATATGAATACTAAGTTAGATAAATTAAACCAAAACCTTACCGTACTTGAGGGAATCGATTAAAAGTGGCTTATCCATATCACATTGACACAATAATTGATACTGCTTTGAATGAAGATTTAGGTCCGGGGGACATAACTACCTCCGCTATCATAGATTCATCACACAAAGGAAAGGCGAAACTTGTAGCTAAGGAAGAACTAATATTGGCTGGAATAGGGATTTGTTCAAGGGTTTTCTCTCGGCTTGATCCGGAAATAGTTTTTGAATGTACACATCAAGATGGAGAGGTAATACGCAAGGGGACAGATATCGGTACAGTGACAGGATTGATGAGAGGAATACTGAGTGGAGAGCGGACCGCCCTCAATTTTCTTCAACACCTCTCTGGGATAGCTACCATTACCAGGCAGTATGTTGAAAAGACAGATCCTTCCATGGTACGAATCATTGATACCAGAAAGACAACTCCTGGATTACGGATTCTGGAGAAATATGCCGTCAGAATGGGCGGTGGCTTTAATCATCGGTTTGGCCTCTTTGATGGAATTTTAATCAAAGATAACCACATTGCGGCCGCTGGTTCCATACCCGAAATTGTGAAAACAATAAGAGCTGCCGTGCCCCATACATTAAAGATTGAGGTAGAAGTGGAAAACATCAAGGGAGTTGAAGAGGCTATAGGGGCAGGGGCGGATGCAATTCTTTTGGATAATATGCCCGTCAAAGAAATGAAAGAGGTTGTTTCTATAGCTAGAGGAAGGGTTCTTTTGGAGGCCTCTGGTGGGATTACCTTAGAGACAATAGAGGAAATATCCAAAACCGGTATCAACCTGATCTCAGTTGGTGCTATTACTCATTCTGCACGGTCGGTTGATATCAGCCTCGAAGTGATTTAGATAAATTTTACTCATTCAGCGCTGAGCTTCCTTCCGGCTTAAATCAAGATGAGTATAGCCTTTCGAATTTCTTTACAAGGCTTACTGCAATATACCAGCTTTGCGGCGGATAGTTGGTCTAAAAGTCTACAAGGAGTAACATGGTGGATGCATTAATCAAGAAGGCTGCCCAGATTATTCTGGATTCTCAATTAACCATTGCTCTCACAGGTGCCGGTATCTCAGTGGAGTCGGGTATTCCGGACTTTAGAAGCAAGGGTGGACTGTGGGATAGGTTTGACCCGGAGGAATATGCTACCATATATGCCTTTCAAAATAATCCGGAAAAGGTCTGGCAAATGTTAAAGGAAATGGAACAGATCGTTGATAATGCAAGGCCTAATGCTGCACACATAGGGCTTGCTGAGTTAGAACGAATGGGTCTACTGAAAAGCGTCCTTACTCAGAATGTAGACAATCTTCATCAAGAAGCCGGTTCCCAGGATGTGATCGAATATCATGGAAACTCCAAGTCATTGACCTGTCTCTGGTGCAATAAGAAATATGACTACGAAGATAAAAGAGATGAATATCCACCTCGATGCGAGTGTGGTAAGATACTAAAACCGGATGTTATCTTTTTTGGTGAGGCAATTCCTTCTTTAGCAATGGCAAGAAGTTCCCAGTTAGCCTCTGCTTGTCAGGCATTGCTCATAATAGGCACCTCGGCGGTGGTCTCTCCCTTTAATATACTCCCAAGGCAGGCAAAACAGGTGGGAGCTACTATAATTGAGATAAATTTGGAAAAAACGGTACTTACTGATCATATTACTGATATTTTTCTCCAGGGTAAGGCAAGCGAGCAGGTATCACAGGTTGTCTCTGCTGTAAAAGAATTAAAGGGAGGTTGAATACTACAATTTAGGCAAAAAGGAAGACCATGTTCAAAAAGATGAATTCATTGCTTTTAGAAACGCCTATTGATCTTCCTTTCTTGGTCTTTACTCCACCATGGCCGTTTATCCGGGCCTACAATCTTTGAAATCCTTTCTCTAATCCAATCAAAGGGAAGGTCGTCTTTGGGAGGAAATTTCTCTATATATTCTATATAAGGCGCACCTTGTAGATCTTTTTCAGGTAAAATTGCATCTCTTTTTCCATCAAATTCCACAGTAGGCAATCCGTTTTTCTCGCAGAGGACTCTGTCAAATGTTGCAGCCGCGCTTACCCATTTTCCATTCAAAAAGAACTGGTTGTATCCATGCCTGGGAAAGGTATTGGTTCCCATCATCTCAACGATATGGTCGGGGATTTTATGATTTTTGATCTTGGCGAAGACAAGCCTGCTCGGAATACCCACAGCCCTTCCAAGTGCAGTAAGCAGAACTGCTTTCTGGACACAGTATGCCTTCCCCCATTCAAGAATCCTCGATGCTTGAAAGTCCTCTATAAATACTGAAATCATATAGATATTGTATCTAATGGAATCCCTCACAAAATAAAAAAGCCCTACCGCCTTTTCTACATCATTATCACAGCCATATATCGCATTCGTTGCTGTTTCAATAATTCTGTTGTGATCTGAATCAATAGTTGAAGTCGCACACAGATAGCGCCCCATTTCTGAATCCATAAATTATCTCCTTATTGAACCATGATAGTTAATAGAGCTTTGCCAAACCTGACCATTTTCTTTACTCCGAATAGAGAACGTAGACTTTTCTGAAGTGACTGGTGGCCTACGGCTCGCAGAGCCTACGCCCCGGAGGGAACTGAAGAAAAGTCTACGTTCTTTAGGAAAATATGAGTTCTGTGAAGCTCTCAGTTAAATTGCTCAATGTCGCCTAAAATACTTTTTCTACATACCAGCTTTCTCTTCAACCTTCAATCGAATAATATCATTTTTCAGTTTCTTAAACTGATCTTAGGCAGTTGTAAAAAAATAATCTCGTAATTTTCAGTTCGTAACCTAGCCACAAAATCTCTTGGCACTGCCTTTTGTCCTTTGGCATAGATTATAGTTCTCGAATGTTGACAGGGATAGCAAAGCCTGCAGAGTGGGAAAGCTTACCACATGTTCCTAAGCATTCTGTTCTGAGAGCCACGGCCTACCACTTTGACATTTCCCGGGTAGTGATCCAAGATTGATGCGTCTTTCAGCCGCCTATGGCTCGTATAACTAAACTCTACTACATAATGTGTCCACCATATTCTTGACACGAAAGGCAAAATCTCCTATGCTCCGGCTATAATAAAAAGACTTTGCATCATCTCATCGAATCTATTATCGAATCTCTGACAGTGCGGTTCAAAGTGCTGAACTCGATGAGTTCGAAAAAGTCCGTTTCTCTCCCTTTTCCCAAAATAACCAAATATCGTTTGTTCAATCCTGCTTACCAAACATCAAACTGGCTTGAGAAAACGGATTTCGGTGCACAATGAAGATGAACAATTAAGAGAGGGCGCGATGAAGCGCAAAATTTTCTACGGCTGGTGGATCGTCCTGGCCACCAGCCTGATTCATTTTTGGGGTGCCGGCACCTTTTTTTACAGTTTCACAGCCTTCTTCAATCCCCTCGTTGAGGAGTTCGGCTGGAGCTATGCCGCCACCTCACTAGCCGCTTCCATCCGGAGCATTGAAGGGGGCATTGCATCCCCTCTTGTCGGTTTGGTCGTGGATCGTTTCGGTGCCCGCAGGTTGCTGTTTTTCGGAAGTGTGATTTCGGGGATCGGCTTGGTATTATTCAGTCGGATCAATTCTTTGATGAGTTTTTATCTGGTTTTTCTCTTTCTTTCTATCGGTTATAGTTTCCTGGTCCCGGTTCCGGGATGGACCGCGGTGGCCGGCTGGTTCGTAAGAAAGCGTGGGACTGCGATCGGCATTCTCTCGGCAGCCATCGGGCTGGGCGGCGGTCTGGTTTACCTAGTCAATGCCCTGATATCTCTTTATGGCTGGCGCATGACACTTGTTATCATCGGCATCGGCATGTGGGTGGTAGGAATTCCCTGTTCCTTAGTGGTCAGGCATCGCCCAGAGCCTTATGGGCTTGCCCCGGACGGTGATATGGCTCCCTCTTTCCAAGACGGCACAGCCCGGCAGTCAACCGAGGGCGGCCCCAAGTTCGACGAAGGTTTTAGCTTTGGTAAGGCCATCAGGACAAGGGCTTACTGGGGTATTGCCGTTGCCATAACCATATCGGGCGGAAGCGTCCACGCCGTCGCCGTACACGTGATGCCTCACCTGATCAGCGTCGACTTCACCCGGGAGAATGCCAGCCTTGCTGCCGCACTTATTGTGTTCGTGAGTATTGTGGGGCGGTTTGGCATGGGGTGGTTCAGTAACCGAGCCGACAGCCGAAAACTGCTGGTGCTCGCGTTTGTCCTTCAGGCCCTGGGACTTATGTTTCTGGCAGGAGCAAAAAACATATGGTGGGTTATTGCGTTCATCGCCACGTTTGGTCCTGGATACGGCGGCGTGTTCACCCTGCGACTCACCCTGCAGGCCCAGTATTTCGGGCGACGGGCCTTTGGCACCATTCAAGGCTCCTTTATGGCGGTCATGATGTTCGGCACTATCAGCAGCCCCTTGCTTGCCGGCATGTGCTATGACTACTTCGGTAGTTATCGCCTGGCCTGGTTTGTTATAGCGGCTTTCAATTTTGCCGTCATTCCCCTTATCGTAAAGATCAAGCCGCCTTTTGAAACCACATAGTAATTCTTGCCGTTTAGGCATCATTTAGTAGCATTTTTATTGAGCACATAAACAACCAGACATAATGAAAATCAGGATACCCTTTCATGCATTGTACCGTGGAACCAGGCATATCATCAAAAGGGGACCTAAGGAAATGCTCTAGACTTAACCAGAAGACCTATGAAAAGGACCCATTACCATACTCGAGGGACTCGTGGAAGAATAGTTTCATTCTATCTCCTCTACGCAATCAAAAAAGCTGTCATAGAATGACGAAACAACTCCCGGATAGACACCTCTGTCCCGTATTCAGGCATTCATATTTATTTCAGGGGCATAACACACTGTTCACGCACGGCGGTTAGGCCATCCCCTGCAGCGTCATGTTCAAGTAAGCTGCTACGCGGCAGATTAACTCCCTTCAATCACTATTGCATGATTACATAACTCATGGTATCTTCTTGCCAGGCTTGCAGGGCGGTATCTTCTACCCGACAATGTTAAAAGAAGAAAGGAAGATACCATGAGCAATCTAATCAAGCGTTTTAAGGAAGATCTACAGTTAGCAGGTTATGCACAAAGAAGTACACAATCATATAAAAGAAATCTGAAACAGATCATGGTTCGCAGATCACAGGTGAAGACTGCGTAGCCGAAGCTACAACCAATAACCAAAACGATAACGGAGTGTCCAATGACCACCGTTGCCATTAAAGCGCCGTCACCCTACAGAGCCTATACGGCTGTGAGAACCTACACCGGCTACTGCGCCCTGGCCGCCACCAATGCGAGCGCTTTTTTAGGCAGTCCTTCTCCTGAAGAGCAACGTATCAATGACATGCTCAAGGGGTATCCCAGCAACCACATCTACCGGGTCCATGGCAAAACGCTGATCCCAGGCCGTCAGCTCTATGAACGCCTCTGGAAAGTCACGCCGCTCTTTTCTGACAAGCTGGAGAGCTTCCTGGACATTGGCTGCTGCAAGGGCTACTACACCAGTCTGGCTACCCTGAAACCGACCTGCAGGATCTCGGTCGGTATTGACGTACACGCCCCATTTATTGAAACCTCCAGGCAGGTCAGCGATTACCTCGGGCTGAGCAATACCCAGTATCACCTGGCCACCCTAGACATGATCGCTGAGGCCCCTGCGGACTTTGGCGGACCGTACCAGACCATCCTCCTGATCGGCACATACCACTACCTGTTCTGGGGTAGCACAGCCAGTGACCACTGCTTTAGGAGTCACCGTGAAATCCTCTCCAGAGTAGCCAGCCTTTGTACGGACCGCGTCATTATCTCCGGCCGGTTTGAACTCTCTCGCCTGCCCCGAAACATCCGAACCAATGCCATGGCCAGCCAGGAGGCCAGTCAGTACAGCACGCAAGGATTTGTGCAGGCAGCCGAAGAATTCTTCACTGTCGAGGAACATGGCTTCCTGGGCACCTATCCATTGCTGGTCCTGAAGAAGAGGTAAACAGTTTTAGAAGGAGGGTAAGCGGCAAGCATCGTTTTTTGCCTGATTCGATATGTCAATATAGCGGTTGCTTTATTGTGAGAAACTGCTTTTGAGATGTATAAAAACAGGCGTGCAAGCGACTCCAGGGTCTCAGGCATGCCTGGGGGCAATTCTATGTCACGACTCTTACACCGCCAGGGTCCAGCCGGGCCGATACTTTTTACCCAGCAGGGAATTGGCCTCGGCTCTGTTGGTCACTCGACCTGCAGGTCCATCGTAGTCAAGCTTTTTGCCCACGTGGTAGGCCACCAGGCCCAGCAGCATCTGCTCGATCGCAGTGCCGTCGTACTCAAAATCACAGGAGGTCTTGAGTTCTCCCTTGCAGGCATCGATCCACTCGCCGATAAAATTACCCATATCCGGGTCATCTCGTCCTTATCGCGTCGGTTGTAATAGCTCGTGTCACCGGAGTCACCCAATGGCATAATCAGACGACTGTTGAAATCACATACCAGAAATCCCTTGGACCCCTTAAACATGACGCCGTGTCCAATCTTATTTGATTTATTTGATAAGAACTCCCTTTTTGTGGAAAGTAGCATAGAAAATTTGTTATTGTGTGTCAAACACAAAACTCCTGCATGATGTTGTGGCTGAAGACCTTTTGTGGAATTCGTTGGATGCTGCTGTCTCGAAGCAACGAGCTAAGGACAGGCCTTTGGAGGATATATTGCTCTAAAAGGGGCAAATTGGCAGGATGAGGATACAGCTATCCACCTAAACCCAGCCCTCGTTTTGAAGAATTAGACAGAGGGCCCTTCTCTGCTCATCTGCATAGAGGTAATCGTAGGATGGAGGCAGCTGGGAGTTCGAATAGTCCAGGTGAGGTTCAATGTTGTTAGGGGGAGTATTGCCCCTGGGCGTGGGTCTTGCTTTCAAGTTCCATAGATCGAGGTGTTTGAGAATTTTTTTGATAACCTCCGGGTCCTCTATGAACGCTATTATACGCATCCTCCCTTGGCACTTCGGGAATGTTAGTGGGTCCACCTCATAGATCTTTTGAATCAACATTGCACAGTTCTTTCGATACTCTTTTGAGTTTTCTTCCGGTTCAAGAACACAAGGTATCAACACAACCTGATTTTCTTTGTGCCTCTTGCCTCGTGAAACATTACTATACTACCCATAGTATCTGACCACCTGCCCGCCAATGCCTTATCAGCCATGTTTGTTCTTCCTGTCATCGCTGATCCGTTTATCTAAGATTCTGAAAAAAAGGTATAATTGGCCATGGCAGGCGGGTCTGTTCTCCCTTGTTGGGGACATGGGAAGCCATGGCGGCGAGCCATTCCAGGGCTTCAAACGATGCCCTTCGGGAACTCAAAGTGCAAATGCTCAGCAGCGCACTCAGGGAAGCGAAATACAACCAGAGAAAGGCAGTGCGCATCCTGGGACTGACCTGCCACCAATTCCGGGGTTGTTTCGTAAGTTCAGCGATGAACTCAGGAGCGAAGAATAGCTCTCATGGGAGGATTTACTTCACTTCTTCATGCATAAGAGGCTTTTTTTCAGTCCGGATTCGTGATAGTATCCCTTGGGTATTCTATGAAACATGAATCCAACAAACCGGTTATTGTTCTCGATGTGGGGAGTGTTCTGGTTGCTGTTGATCCAGAAAGGGCGTTGAGGGATCTTTCAAGGAAATCAGGAGTACACTTGGGGATGCTCCGCCTCGATGAACTGGATACCGTGTTTCTCCCCTTCTATGTGGGTAAGCATGCATGGCCGGAGACAGTTGAGTCCGTTAACCGAATACTAGGGCTTTCCCTCAAGGGCGATGAATGGCGGCAGATCTGGTGCAGCATCATTACCGGTGAGGTTCCGGGAATGAGGCAGGCACTCGATGAGCTCAAAGATGAATTCACCTTCGTGGCGCTCAGCAATACAGACGAGGTTCACTGGAACTATGTCCTTGCCGCCTTCCCCATCTTTCAACTCCTTGACGGATGGATCGTTTCATTCGAAGAAAGCATTATGAAGCCTGACCCGGCTATTTACAAGAGGGTTATGGCTCGTTACGGCAACGACAAGCCCCCCTTCTACTATACCGACGACATCCCCCGGTTCGTGGAGGCATCAAGGAACATGGGCTGGGATGCAGAAGTATTCATCGATGCTGCCCACTTCAAGCAAGAGGTTGCAAAGCGAAAACGTACCGGTTCACATTCTCAGAGATAAGCGTCATGCCCGATGAAGACAGAGAACGAGAGATGAGATTCAGCCTGTGGGGATGGATGCTTTTTGTGGTATGCACCCTTTTCTTTATCGCAGCGAGTCTTCAAAGCCTTGATCTCCTGAGCCTTATCGGCAGCATCATCTTCCTCGCCGCATGCTTTGTGTTCCTCTATCCCTTGATTAAAAGAAGTGGCAAGGATCAGGAGAAATAGCTCTCTTTTTGATCCTGAAAAACTCATGTTTTCATCCTGAGGCATACGTATGATCAATCACCAAGGAGAAATAAGCGTTAAAAAAAACGAAAGATGGCTGCCTATGCTCCTTAAAGGCTTACCACTTGCATCTATTGCTACCCTGCTTATTTTATTTTTTTGCAATTCTGGAAATCCTGATAAGAATAAAAGTAACGCAAGAGATGAAATGAAAGTGATGGAACAAGCACAAGACAAGGCAGCATTAAACATATCTATACCGCCTTTAGATAAAATTGTTCCGATTAGAACCGAAACCGCAACCTTTGCTTTAGGCTGATTCTGGGGAACGGACTCCCGGTTCGGGATTGTGAAAGGCGTTGTCAGGACGAGGGTTGGATACGCGGGAGGAACCAAAACAAATCCCACGTACCACGACCTGGACGATCACACAGAGACTATCCAGCTCGACTTCGACCCAACACAGGTTTCATACAGCGAGTTATTGGATATATTCTGGAATAGCCATTCCCCCAATACCCGTAGCTTCTCAAAACAATATCAGTCAATGATATTCTATCACCATCCTGAACAGAGAAGGCTGGCTATCGAAACAAAAGGTCGTGAGGCTGCAAAAATACAGGCTTCTATCTACACCGAGATTGTGCCCTTTTCCGAATTCTATATGGCCGAAAACTATCACCAAAAGTATCTGCTACAGAGGGAACAGTCTCTCATCAAGGAATTCGAACTCATGTACCCTCTCCCATCTGATCTTATCAACTCAACAGCTGCAGCCCGAGTAAACGGATACCTTGGAGGGCATGGCACGTACAGAGAGCTTCAGGCGGAGATACATGACTTCGGCCTTTCCCAATCAGCGAGGACAAAGCTGCTGAACAGGGTGCGTGCACAAGGAAACTGAATCTTGTACCTTTCCCTCGAAGATAACAAGCTGCCATTCCTTATAGCCGTAATTACTCGGTATCATTTTAGATTTTTGAAAACTATTTCTTCCCTTTGCTGAAGGCACCATACGTACTTGGGTGAAACCTATGAACAGGGGGATGTCTTTTTTTGGTTTATGCCCCTTTCGATACAGGTGATTGCATGGTCCAGAAAAACGGGATGAAATAAAACAAGCCTCTATCGATAGGAGGGAGATTGGATTCATCCCGTTTTTCTGGACACATGTCAAAGCATAATAAGAGCATAGCAAAAAAAAGATCCCCCTGTCCATACAGAGAGTAATTTCAAAAATCTAACCTATTACATTACGTGCAGGTTATGATCTCCATCGCATCCGAGAGATCCTTAAGCACATAATCCGCTCCTGTTTCCAGCAGCGAATCATAGCCATATGGCCCTGTGGCGACCGCAACAGCTATTGCACCGAAAGGTTTCGCACAAGCTACATCCAACGGGGTATCGCCTACCACAATACAATCACTATATCCGATATCGATACCTGCCATCGCCCTTAGTCTTTCAACAGCAATAGGGAGAAGCTTGTTCCTGTCTTCACTATCATCTCCGAATGCACCAACCGGAAAATATCCGTTGAGATTGAATCTTCCAAGTTTTATCCTGGCGCCTCGTCTAATGTTCCCCGTTAAGAGACCAAGCCAGTATCTATGCGTTTCCCGTAATGCCTTGAGAAGTTCCACCACACCGGGATGTATGCGTCCTTTCGGATTGGAGATCTCCTCCTGCAATATCTCCAGATACCTGGACACAACTGAGGAAAGGACCCCATCGCTGGCTGAAAAACCATGCCTTGCGAGACCTTCTTTCATGATCTGAATATCGGTCTTCCCAGCCAAGCTCATGCCGGCAAAGGCTTCATGGATTGACAGCACCTCATAAAAGGCCTGCGTCACCGACCTCCTCCCTGCTCCGCCCGGATCAATGAGAGTCCCATCGATGTCGAATAAAACGAATCTATGCATTATTGTCCCGGGGCCTCCCTTCCCCTGTATCTCATACCAGGGTGTCTGGCATCAGCAATTGAAGGTCTACGTATACATCCTACAGCCTATCTACCTGAGTAGTGAGAAAAAGACAAGCCGAACTGAGGAGCGGGATCATCGGGCCTTTCTAGGAGAGCGTTCCTTAAATAACGTATCAATCCTGTTATTTCGAGTAAAACGAGAAATCTTTTGATGCTTACGAGTTAGCAGATTTCTCCCTTCGGTCGAAATGACATAGTACCCAGGAAACGCTCTACTAGTTTCTCGCCTATCAGGATAAGGAAACATGGCTGACCTCTGACGATATTCGAAAAGGTTCGTGTGAAAAAACTAGCGATTGGTTGCCGGCAGTAGTATGAAGAATATCTCTATGTGTTATCGTATAGCTTTTTATCGCTATGATAGATGAAACCTCCCGATCACGGTATGGATTAATCCGGCAAGCCGGTACAGCCTTGTTATGCCGCCTCGTGCTTAATACCGCCCGAAGGTTCGCCTATCCCTTCGCGCCTGTTCTGAGCAGAGGACTCTGCGTTCCGCTCACCTCAGTCAAATCGCTCATTGCGATGAATCAGGCGGCAAGCGTGCTCGGCATCTTCTTCGGGCCTCTAGCCGATCGTTTCGGCTATCGGTACATCATGCTTGCAGGGCTGGGATTGCTTACCCTCGGCATGTTCACCGGAGGCCTTCTTCCTTTCTTTGGTATTGTTCTGGCAGCCCTCCTTTTGGCCGGTCTGGGAAAGACTGTTTTTGATCCTGCCATTCAGGCCTATGTGGGGGAACGGGTGTCCTTTAACCCAGATTATGCAGTAGCCACCTACTGCGGCCTGAAAAACCTTGCTGCAACGATCGTTTCACGATTTTGCTTCTCAACATATTTACCAATATGCCTTCGGCGCAAAATCGCTCCAACTTCTCGTTTCGCTGAGGTTTTTCAACCCTCGTGACGATACCTACTGCATAATCTGGGTTTAACCGAAGGGGCATGGTTATCGGCAGGGCTCACCCTTCCGGCTCTCCTCTCCCTAGGTCTCGGTGTGCGTGGTTGGAAGTAACGGAAAGCCGCATTGCAGCCGTAAGGCAATGGGTCCTTATTGGAGTTTTTGCATATCAGAAGAAGTAGCTTACCCAAAGAAAGGCGTTGTTCGAAGGCTTATCAATGAGTTTGGTGTCTGGTATGATAATCCCTCCGAATTCGGTGCCCTTTCGGCCGTGATACAGAGCCACGCCGAATGTTACCTGTACATCCTCGGCCATATCCCAGACAGCCCTTGGTTGAATTACTCCGGAGGGATCGGCTAGGTTCTCGATCACTGTTACATACACATTGAAAAGGGGGTGAAGCTCCACCCTAATGTGGGCGCTTAGGTAGGTCCTGCCGAGGGTAAAGAGCTCTCCCCGCTCCATGCGTGAGGCTATTTCAGAATCCCTGTATGCCTCGGCATACCGGTTGTGGGAAAGGCCGTTACAGTAAAATTCCACAAAGCCGTACCAATTCCTCTCCCCCCATACCCAGGAATAGTCCATATTTGCCGCTAAAGAAAGGTAGCCGTCGTCATTATCGGTAATGGTCCATGTCCCGTCCAGTCGCCATGCTGCATCCTTAAGATACCCCGTGCTCCCAAGCCCGATCACCGCATCCCCGTAATGTTCTGCAGCCATAATATCGAACTCGGTGGTGTCCCGTGAGAAGTGGAATTTGCCGGCAAGCGATGACTGCTCCCATTCGAGGTCCCCTGATATCGGACTTCTTCGTGGTACATAAAGGAATTGCAGCTCCCCCCCTCTCGGAACAGTGAACTGCGCAGAAACCATGTCATCACCTACCTTATAGTCCCGCTCGATATCCGCCGGGGAGAAGGGGTTGAACAGATCCATGGGATTGAACAGCAATCCGTTTCCCCAGGTAACCGCCTGCCTCCCTACCCTTACCGTGCCCCACCCGGGAAACAGTCGCAAGGCAAGCCGGTCGAGGCGGTGATACAAAACATGGCCTTCATCCTCATCAATAGTGCCGGTTAGATCCATAAGCCTTCTATCGTCTTCTAAGGTGTCTTGGGTCCTAGCGGTATCTGCGAAAAGATCCGGATACATCTGCATCAAGGATCTCACCGTACGCCGCGTATCTCCCCCCGAGAGTACTATTTCATAGTGGGTATCAAGATCGCCCCAATCCCCGAAGAACAGCCTGTTCTTTACCCTGAGTTCTGTATGGCCGTCATAGAGGGTTTCACTTTCCACAGTACTGAAAAATGAGTCACTGGATGGCCATGACGCAGATCCATAGACTTTGAGGTGCCCTCCCCAATAGTCGTCTATAGCCAACTGCCGGGCTGAAGGGGATTCTGTTTTGTCCTGTAAGGCAGCCACAGCAGGGGTATCAATCGGAGTCGCAGTAATACTGAAAAGCACTAGTGTAATAAGTATAAGACCTCTTTTAAAATAATCTTTACTCATGCTGTCGCAGCCGGTCCAAAGAACAAAAGGATTGATGGTTGATCACTGACTCTAAAGGCCTCTCGTGCGCATCGCTGATCTATAATAGAAAATTCTCAATCTACATTCACTCTTCCTTCACCTGATCGTCTGCGACGAGACCGTCTCGTATGAGGATGAGTCTGCGTGCGTAGTCCATAACCATCTTGTCGTGGGTGGAAAAGACAAAGGTTGCATGCTTGCTCTCGTTCATCCGCTTCATCATCTCGAGCAGGCCTTTCCCCGTCTTTGAATCGAGGTTAGCCGTGGGTTCATCCGCCAGAACAATGGAAGGGCCGGAAACAATTGCCCGTGCCACAGCCACCCGCTGCTGCTGGCCGCCTGAAAGCTCTGCCGGACGACGATTGTACAAACCCTCAAGCCCCACATCATCAAGGATTGCGATAGCCCGGTCCCGGCGCTCGGCAGTGGAAACTCCTTGGAGGAGCATCACGAACTCCACGTTTTCCAAGGCCGAGAGGACCGGAATGAGGTTATAGGACTGGAAGACAAATCCTACGCTATGCAAACGTAAGCTTGCAAGTTCTGATTGGGTCATGGTCTCCAGGGCATGACCACCAACGACAACACGCCCTGAATCAGCCGAGTCCAGACCGCCGATGATATTCAGCAGGGTAGTCTTGCCCGAGCCGGAGGGCCCGGCAAGGGCTGTAAAAGCCCCTTTCTGTATGGAAAGGGTTACCCCATTGAGTGCTCTTACCTCCAATTTATCCTGCCGGTAAGCCTTCTTCACATCAATACAATCAACTATGCCCATAGTGAAACCCGGTTATTATTGAAGAGTGATTATTAAAAAAAGTTCAACAATTATTCTTCTATTTTCAATCCTCAATCCCTATCAGGTATGTGCCAACGCCTCCACGGGCGTGAACCTGGCCGCCTTCGCAGCCGGATACATACTCACTAAAAGGCCGAGGATAAATACCATCAGATTGGCCACTGCCACATCTTTCCCTGAGACCGCCGGGTATATCACCCGCGTCATACCGAAGTACTCCGTCCCGGCGGCGATTGCAGAAAGGTCGATGCCGCTTCCAGAGAGCACGAGAACGCTGAGAAGCCCGAGCGTGTTCCCGATGGCCATACCGAGTACCAGGAGGAAAAACGATTCCGCCAGCACCTCTTTAATGATCCACCACGGCCGCATCCCAAGCGCCTTGAGCAGACCAAACTCGCGGATCCGCTCGAACACGGCCATGAGCATGGTGTTGACGATGCCAAATCCCATGGCAATGAATACCACCAGGTACCACAGCCACATAAACCCATCGAAGAGCCTCAGGTACGCGGCGAGCAGCGGGAGCAGCTCCCGCCATGAATGAACCTCGTAAGTAGAGGGCAACGCCGCCTTTATCTCATGGGCAACCCGTTCGGCCTCCCCTTGATCCTGCAGGATGATTGAAAACTCGGAGATACCCTCCCTGAGTTTGAGCATATGCTGTGCAGCAGGCATGGTGACAAAGGCGAATTGCTTCTCCGTTGCCTGCATTTCTGCCCTGAATATCCCCACAATGCGGAACGCCCGGGAGGCAATCTCGCCCTCCCTATCCTGTGACATGAGCACAAGCTTGCGGCCCAATCCGCTCTCAAACTTGTCCGCCATGGCCTTGCCCACCACGATCCCGTTTTTCTCATCCGGCGTGAGATAACGCCCTTGGGCAACTACATGGCCGATGAATGAGACCTCAGCCTCTGTTCCAGGGTCAATCCCTACGAGGGTGAGCCCGTCCGAGTGTCGAGCGTTGCTGGCAATGGCATTGACCCTGACCCTTGGCGTCCATTTGGTTCCGGGGGGAAGGAGGTGCTCAAGTACGTCCTCAACCGTGTTCAAGTCCGTGATGCTGTTATCGATAGCCGGATCTTCCCGATAGCCTCTCTGGTGAATCTGGATATGGCCCGTGAGGGTCGCAATCCCGTTTTCGATCATATCCTCGAGCATCCCCCTCGTGAGCGCCCCTAAAAAGATCATGGTCCATACACCGATAATAACCGCGATCATGATCACTGCCGTGCGCCTTGGATTCCGCCAGATATTTCTCCATCCGAGCTGGAAGTACATGAAATAAAGCCCCTCAAAGAATTGATGGTTTTCGATTGGCGATGAACGATGTATGAAACGTTTTATCCTCCGATAGTCAGCCTTGCTTGATCCCTACACCGCCCTCATCGCCTCAGTGGGGCGGAGTCTACGAACCTTGAAGGCCGGATACAATGCAGTCAACAGGGTAATGATGAGCACTGCACCCGGCCCGCTCAAGGCAGTAATCAGCGAAAGCCGCGGATACATCTTGCCGCTTATGCCATATTGGCTCATCAACTCGGATGCCCCTCCGAGATCTATCCCATGCACCTGAAAATACCAGGTGAGAAGACACCCGAAAAGAGTGCCGATGAGGATGCCGATTATGGTCATGGCTGCAGATTCAATCAACAGCAGCCTTGTCAATCTCCCAGGGGAGGTTCCAATGGCCATCAGCACGCCGAACTCCCTGGTCCTCTCAAAGATGGCCATGAGAAAGGTATTCAGAATACTGAAGGCAACCACTACGATCAGGAGAAACCAGAAGATAATCCCGCCTACCAGATCCAACTTGATTGCCTGGAGCAGGCCGGGCATGAGTTCGTCCCAATCAAGGACAAGCAGGGAATTTTTTCGGTCTCCTCTTTTCAGGCCGGCCTGTATAGCCTTTTTCATCTCTGAGACACGGCTTAAGCTCGTACCGACTGCCACCACCTCATGTACGGCGCCTCTCATGGCATACACATCCTGAAAGAGCTTGAGCGGAATGTGTATCGCTGAACGATCGAAATCGTCCATGCCTGACTTATAGATCCCCTTTACCTTGACTACAGTGGCGGCAATGGAGCCATCACGCCCCTGACCCAGTATCGTCAATTCATCGCCCACCTCCACTCGCAGATTTTTTGCTAGAAGCTCTCCTGCCAAAGCCTGGTTGGTATCATGTTCGTCGAGGTAGTCCCCTTGCCGTATCAGCTGCTTTAAGGTCGACACCTGGGATTCACGCACCGGGTCCACCCCGATAACCAGTGCCCCATAGGTTCGCTCCTTGGAAGAGACCAGGGAGAAGGCGTTTGCACGAAAGGTATAGGCCTCTACCTCGGGAATCCCCTGTATCAGCTCACCTACAGCCGACGGATTCGGGACTACCAATCGCATACTCTTTTTGTCCTGATACCCCTTAGCCTGAACCTGCAGGTGGCCGGTATGGATCCGGACCGAGGCATTGATCATGGTGCCGTATGATCCCAGTTGAAATGACAGCATAAAGATCAAGAGCGTGCCGGCAAAGACAATCGCCGATATGGTGAGTACGGTGCGCCTGGGATTCCTCCAGACATTCCGCCACGCCATCCGTATATCTATGGACATGCCAGCCTACCTTCTGGGCCTCTTTAACGAAGAGATCGTAAAGAGTCCATCCGGAAGTTCCACATCAAAGGCAATCATCTTATATTCCAGCAGGGTAAACTCTTCCTCTGCGTCCGCCCTCTGCATCTTCCACATCCTGGGGAACAGCTTTCCTCCCATCATCTGGATATCAAAGCCGGTCAAGGCCTTGACCAGCCTGAGCTCCTCATCGTAGAACTCCTGGCTTAAGAAGATGAGGTCTTCCCTGATTTTCAGCCTTTGCATGCCCCAGATAACCGGTGCCTGTTGCTTTGGTGTTGATTCTACGACAAAGACCTCTTTGCCGTCATGGGCCTCGTTTCCGATAATGGTATGATGATAATCCTCAAGGAGGCTGTTGGTTTTGGAGAGATCATTATTGGAGAAATCCGACCCCATCCATGCCTGAGACATCATTGAGGGCGGGATCTTGATCACCCGGTTGACCTTGGGGTTGTAGAGCCACATCTGGTCCCCTTTCTTGAGGGTGCCGTTCCCGTAATCCTTTGGCGGAGAGGTGATCCAGAAGATGCTTTCATCCTCGCCCTTGGTCCAGGCCTTGATGGTCATGGTCCGCTCCCAGTCTGGTCGATGAATGGTCATGCTCACGGTAGATACTGATGCCTTGCCCCTAAAATAATTGAAACTGTCCTCCACTAAGGCCTGGGCATCCTGAGCTTTGGCGTCCACAACCGCATAAATAGGGACAATGAACAATATACAGCCTAAAACCGAGATACATTTCTCCTTCATACCCCACTCCTTATGTACCTGCTGCATGGACAAATTAGATGGGCAAGGAGGCGTTCATCAAAAAAACAAACATCAGGTTATCTTTGTACCATGCTCATGAATCGATTAAAAGGATTGAAAGGACTAAAATCGATCCTCAGCCTCAAAGTGCTAAAAAACCAAGCCTCTTTTCTGTACTGCCTGATATTCAGTCAGTCTCTGGCACACATTTTCAATCGGCACACAACAGCCCAATCTTCGACCTTATTTATCTCGCTTATCATATGGGATGTTCTAAACCGACTTCTCCCATAAAACAAAGCCAAGAAAACGATAAACGAAATACCCTTCAAACCCCTCATAGCATTGGGGAAACGAGCTGTGGTTGGGCGGTGCACCGATGCGCCTTGCTGATATGATGGCAAGCTACGGTACTAGAACATACGAAACCCATAATCAGGGCCCGTTGACAGGCTATGTACCAGTGCTTTCTCGCCGCCTTCAGCCGGAGTAAATGCTTGGCGATACTCATTGTGTGAATACGGCTTCCATAACCTGCAGCGCAAAACGGGCTGATACCGTTGCAGGACCGCCTCCCATTTCTATCCCTACTTCGATTGCTTCAAGCACCTCATCATAGGTTGAGCCTGCAGCTGCTGCCTGCTCTCTGTGCCACTGCATGCATGACTCGCAATCGATACAAACCGAGATGCCAATTGCGATGAGCTCTTTGTCTTTCTTCTTGAGTACGCTATCCGAGAAGGCCGCAGCTTCCATTTTGGTGAAGGCTTGATATAC
The DNA here is from genome assembly GCA_046498285.1 of Desulfatiglandales bacterium. Classification (GTDB taxonomy): domain Bacteria; phylum Desulfobacterota; class DSM-4660; order Desulfatiglandales; family B25-G16; genus B33-G16. The sequence continues at coordinate 23,420 of JAWOBA010000084.1, forward strand.
CTTAGAACCCTTTCCAATCAGTTTCTGATGGGCCCACTTTCTTGTCCTCGCGAGCTCGTTACGCTTTTCCTTATTCATGAAGCTGCTCTTTTTACCTCATGCCGAACCATTGTCTTGAGGTCCGCTATTAAGCCTCGCCTCCACTGCGTGATTCGATACCCATCACCTTTATTGCCGGGTAAGCCTTATCCTGCAAACTCTAGTTTGCTCTCGATCCGTTAATACCAAAAAGGCGAGGTTCCTCTCGGGGAAATGTCCATACACCATGGACCCAAGCCCTGCCTTGGGGAAGAGAACACTGCTCAAGCCAGTGCCGATCCCGGTATCGAGTATCGACTGACCGGGGTGAACATACCTGTAGGCCAGGCCGAAAACCACTTCAGGGACGGACCGACCGGTTTCCTCTGCTTCCTGGTCATGGACCGTTGCCATTGCCTCATTCTGGTTCTCCGGCTCATCCATGGTTAGAGATGATCTTTTCACTATATCTTCCTGGACCTTGAGCCATCTTTTGATTATCCACGGCGCCGGCAAATCCTTTCTTTTTGTGCCCCAAGGAACTCTGAGTACACTCTGTACGATTATCTCTGATCAAAGAAACACTAAAACAATACAATACTGTTTTCTTTGATCTTCGAAGATAGAGCTTTTGCATCCGGTTCGATCTTGAGCAGTTCTGCCCAGAAGTCTTTGCTGTGGTTTTTCACCCTTGTATGAACCAGCTCATAAAGCATAACGAAGTCCATTAACCTTTCGGGCAACAGGAGTAGCTTTACGTTCAGGCTGATTTGTTTGATAAGAACTCCCTTTTTGTGGAAAGTAGCATAGAAAATTTGTTATTGTGTGTCAAACACAAAACTCCTGCATGATGTTGTGGTTGAAGACCTTTTATGGAACTCGTTGGACGGTAATGTCTCGAAGCAACGAGCTAAAGACAGGCCTTTGGAGGATATATTGCTCTAAAAGGGGCAAATTGCCAGGATTAGGATACAGCTATCCACCTAAACCCAGCCCTCGTTTTGAAGAATTAGACAGAGGGCCCTTCTGGATACTGCTCATCTGCATAGAGGTAATCGTAGGATGGAGGCAGCTGGGAGTTCGAATAATCCAGGTGAGGTTCAATGTTGTTAGGGGGAGTATTGGCCCTGGGAGAGGGTATCTTTTTGACTCACCAGAGCCCTCAATGTTTCAAAATCTTTTTTATAATTTCTTGGTCTTCTATAAAACTAATGATTCGCATTTGACCCTTGGCATTTCGGGCATGTGAGGGGATCAAGCTCATAGATTTTTTGTATCAATCATGCCCAGTTCTTTTCATATTCCTTTGAAGATTCATTTGCTTCAAGGATACAGGGCACCCATGCATCTTGGTTATGATTTTTCCTTCTGCCTCGCTTGACATTGCTGTAATATCCATAGTATCTGACCACCTGCCCGCCAATGCCTTATCAGCCATGTTTCTTCTTCCTGTCATCGCTGATCCGTTTATCTAAGATTCTGAAAAAAAGGTATAATTGGCCATGGCAGGCGGGTCTGTTCTCCCTTCTTAGGCACATGAGAGCAGCTGTCTGCGTGCGGAAATGCACAGGCAGGCATGGCCGCCAGCTATTCAAGAGGGTCAAAGATCTTCTTTTTCCCCATCATTGGACTGGAAATGAACTGTGGTCTCTCCAGGGAGTAAGCCATCCTTTTTTGTGAAAAAGAAGCGCTGATAATATAACAAGCTAGATTCTCCCTGGCCTTTTCATCTCCTGCTTAATTCTTGGTCCACAAAAGATGCTAAAGTCTGAATTCCGCCATAACATGAGCATGCGTACCAGGTCTTCTGCAATCCTTCCTTTCTATGAAACAGGGTGTTCCGAGATTTCTTCTATACCTACTCTCTATAGAGGTGTCATTCTCGATAGATTGGGAAGCTTTTTCTTGGGCGGACTGATTCAGGATTTTATCGAACTACACATTTTATTGAAATCATAGCATATGTTACAGCAGGTTAAAAAAACTGTCTCGGCGAATCAAGGGTGAGGCTCCGCGTGCACACCTGCCGGCTCTAGGCGAGGGAACATCGCAGAGGACGTTCAGGCTACCTGTCGCTGCTTAACATGGAAGATCAGCGTCTTGTTTTTCAACCGCTGAAACTTCAAAGCGCGCGAACGGAGTTTTTGAACTTCATCAATAATGTGGCTATAAGTCTGGTACCGATCGTTCGGTTCCTTGGCCATCATCTTTTCGATAATCGCCCCGAAGACAGAAGAGACTTTTGGGTTTTTTTCCTTAATAGGCGTGAGTTTTTCATTCAGGTGTTTAGAAAACACTTCATCGGTGTTTTTTCCGGTAAAAGGATGTGAGCCTGCCAAAGCATGATAGAAGCAGGCGCCCAGTGAATAGATATCGCTTCTATGGTCCAAGGGACGTCCTGCAACCACGTCCGGGGATATATAATAGGGGGAACCGACAATTCCCTCTTGCCGGGTCCCCTTGTGCTGTCCGCTGGTTGTCTGAGCCACGCCGAAATCCACGATTTTAAGTGTCCCTTTCTGATCCACCATAATATTGGCAGGCTTTATATCCCGATGAATGATGTTTTTTCGGCTGACAAATTCAAGGGTCCGGCAAATGGTGATCAGGTATTCTAGACCACGTAAGGTGTTTAAATTGCGCCCTTCCTTGATCATGTCCGCTACGGTGCCCCCTGAGATATACTCCATGGAGAAATAAAGAATATCACTTGTGTTTCCGATATGGTAGATCCGGGCAATATTGGGATGGTCCAGTTTGGAAATGAGGCGTGCCTCTTTTACAAACATCTCCCTGAATCTCTCTTGAGACGATAGCTCATAGGATATGACCTTCAGGGCGACCTGCCGCTCCAATGCAACGTCCCAGGCCTTGACAACACCTCCCATGTTTCCTGCGCCCACAAAGGAGACTACTTTATAGTTATCCAGCTGTTTTCCGATCAGGTTTTGATAGAAGCGGTTCTCTATGGATGGCTCTTCTGAGTTTTGCCCATGCGGGTCCAGCATGGCAGTAAAGACGGATTCAGGTCTTTCCTCAGCACTCATAACCCAAGTCCTCTGTCCTTGGTCCAGTTCCGGATTCGCCTGAGCCTCATCTGAGCTTATCAGCTCCTCCTGCCCCTGACCTATAAGGGCATTCAAGTAATCGAAGACTGCCTGCCATTGCAGACTGTCTTCTATATAGATCCCGATACCAGCGGGCTTCTGGAAATCATCAAAAGAGATGTGTTTGATCTTGCCCTCAATGGTGATTTTTTCCTCTGGCATGGCGAAGCGAACTTTCAGGGCTACCCCTGGTTTTCCCAACAGGGCGGTCTCTACAAAAAGGCCGTTGCGGCTAAAGTTCTTGATACGCCCGGGCAAAAACAGGAGGCCGTCCCGTGAAATTTCGATGTGGAGGCTGGGCAATGGACTTTTCCGGGTAACAGCGCGCCATTCAGCATGACCCAGCTGGTTTGTGGCAGTTTGTCGGTTATCGCTCCATTCTTCGGTCGACGGATGGGATTGATCCTCTTGAGCAGATCCATTCAGTCTTATTTCGCGAATGCGATTGATAAAATCCTCTACCTCCATGGGGTAGACCATAAAATCTATTGCGCCCAGTTGAAAGGCCTTGGAGGTCCGTCCCTGATCATTTAAGGGTACAAAAAAGAGGAAAGGGATGTCTTCTCTGAGAGGATCACTTTTGAGGTAGTGCAGAAAATCATAGCCGCTAATATCCTTCAGTTTGCTGTCACAGATGATCAGACCCACAGGATGTTTTGTTATGGCTACCAGGGCATCGCGCATCTCCGTAGCTGTATGTACGGTATACCCTGAGTCTGTCAAAGCCTGACGAATAGACTCACGAAAATCCGGTTCCCTGTTGATGATTAGAATGTCGTTGTTATCAGTCATATTGAAAAGAAAGAGCGGGGTTCTCGCAAAGCTTAGTCATTGGATCAGTTCGGATCGGCTCCCTGCGCCCTTACAATTGGCCTCCCCTATTTCCTGGGTTTGAGTGAGACCTGCAATGCGAATGAATCCCCGCCTACGTCAAAGATAAGAACCGCAATGCTCGCATCGTCCGGGTGACCGATCTGATGCCCTGAACCCACGATAACGGTGGGTAGAGAAAGTTCGAAATGGTAAGGCTTCCCTACAAAATCCTTTTTGCTCGCCCCGCTGATCATATTGACCAATTCACCTACACCATCGTGAATTAATTCTGCGTTGACACCCTCTCCATCAACCTGCATCATCTTAGCAATGATCGTACGTGCCAGATTCCAGTAGAAAGTGACGACCACTGTTCCCTCGGCCTCTCCGGAGAGTCCGATTATTCCAGAAACGTCACCGAATATTCGCAAATCGTTTGAGAAGTAGACTTCTTGGAACTCGGCTTCCACTGCCGCCATGGTCTTCAGCACATGGCGTGTATTGTTGATAAAGGGGGCAAGGTATTCCTGTTCTTGATCCAGGGGCTGACGGCTCGGAATAAGATAGCTCTTGAGTATCTGCCGACAGGCAGCGGGATGGTCACCCAGGGATAGGACCTCGGCGGCTCCCGCCATGATATATTGCTGCACAGGTGTGCGGGTTCCTTTTTTTCTGATCAGGACAAGAGGGACATTCCGGAATTTGAGCGCATACCTGAGACTCCGGATACTGCGCAGGACACCGTCACGATCCTCGCTATCTTGGATAACAACCATTTTGAAGCCGTTGAGGTTTTTGCCGGAGATCTCTGTCTGGAGGCTGACTTGATCCCCGAACAACTCCGAGAGAGTCTGCATCAATTCTGGTTGACAATCCATAAGCAGCACTTTGTCCACAATTCATCTCCTTCTTATCGCTGAAACTGAAATCTTTGTTTTAAGGGAAAGCAAAGATGCGACGCCGGTTTTACTATTCCAGAGACAGTACCTCCTGGATTTTGGCAATTAGATCCTCTGATTTGAATGGCTTCGAAAGGTAGCCCCGCGCTCCGGCATCCAGTGCCATGTCGGTTTTGTCGTCTTCCGAATCCGTGGATACCATGAGCACCGGGATTTTCCGATAATACTTATTCCCCTGCATGGTTTTCAGTACCTGATACCCTGTCAATTCCGGCATGTTCCAATCAAGAAGGATGAGGCCAATCTCCTCTTTTTCCTTCTGCAGAATCTCTATAACATCCTGTCCATTTCCTGCGTGTATGGTTTCATAGCCCAGTGATGTAACGGTGCGGTCGATGATATTCCGCATCACGCGTGAGTCATCGGCGATAATGATTTTCATTTTGTCTCCCCCGCTCCGGGGTATATTCCCCATATAACAGAGCCGCGCAGAGAAGCCCCTCTGTTTATCGGAGGCACAGGATCGATTTCATAAAACCCAATACGATCCGAAAAATAAGAGGAACCCTTGTATTATTATCGGAATTTTGACACGAAACTTTAGTGTTGAGTTGATAACAACTCGCTTTTTTGTGAGACAAATATAGGAAGATATAGTCTTGTATGTCAAGAAAAAGGCGTCACAACATATGGTTGCTTTTGGTTATTTTATTATGTGGGTGCCTGGTAATGATGTCAGGTTAACTGTTTTAACCGATGAATATTGCCGGCAGTTGAGCCTATTTTGGCTGAATCAGGATAAACCACCTGTTGTAATAGGTTTGCCAGCCGATACTATAATACAAAGCTTACATTGACACGATATGAGACCTTTGCATAACTCCTATTGATCTAAAGACGAGGGGCTTTTTTTCAGTTCCGAGGCTCCCGGGCTGGTCTTTTCAGCACCCTTCTCTCCGAGCGGGAGGCTCTACGAGCCCGAGGCCACCAGTCACTTCAAAAAAGTCCATCGTCTTTTTGGTGATGGTGAAAATCGCCGGGTTTTTCAAAGGTCTCGATATATATGCGTACTCATGCAAAAGTCTGAAGAACCTAAAATCATAAACTCGATATTCTTTAAAGTTTGCTGCCGAATGCAAGGGCAGTGCTGCTGATGGCAAGGCCCGCCTTTTGGTTAATCAATTCTCTGCCTTTTCTGAGAAAGGGGTGGTATTCGAGACGATACTCCTCAATGGAAATAGAAAGTCCCTTGAGCTTTGGATAGTGGCGTTTCTTATTCCTGATCATCTCGGCGAGGTTAACGAACACACCCTCTTTTGCTTCCTCAAGGGGCAAGGTTGCCTGGTAATAATTGTTTCCGGGCAGTGCCGGCGCTTCATCTTCATAAGGACGAAGAACAGTCATTTGCCGGCAAAGACGCAAGTACAGAGCGGGGTTGATCTTGAAGGCAGGCGACCAGAAGTGCAAAGGGGAGTTTTCAATATCTGATGTTACGGCTTTGGGAAGATTGGCAATCCTGATCAGGTCAGCATAAGAAGAGAGATCTATCCCGTCAAATTTGAGCTTCATCTGCCAGAAAGGGAGATAAACCGTGTTTTCATCCGTTCCAGGCGCTATTATGGTCACTGCCTTGATTTGTCCAAATGTTTGTCCCTGTAAGGTCCACGCAGAATTGCAGTTTTTGCATATCATAACCAGGGATCCTTTTTCCCCTTCCATTTGCCAGCCGCAGTAAGGGCAGAGCGTCGGAATGAATTTTATCCCTGTTTTGGGTGCATCGGTCTGTGAAAGTAGTTTCTCTATAAAATCTGCTTCAGTGGTTAAAAGATGTTTTCCGAGTATGCCGTCATAAAGTTTGTTACCATAAAGAAGCAGCGGTGAGTATATAAGGCTTATCACTTCTCCGATAAAGTTATTATGAAATCTTTCTTGCCTGTTATGGGTCAGCTGGGGAAGCGCCTGTTCCAGCGAGCGATCTGGCTTGATAAATCGTCCTTTTGTATCGGCGGTGACGAAGTGAAGCTTACGTGTCTGGGGACGCAGGCCAATTGATGGCCGCAGCCCTGGGGTTTTTAGCGCAACTATGTTTGTATCAAGGAAACGATGGCCCAGATCGGATAGGACTGCGGTAAAAGAGGAGCCCTTGAAGCGCCAGTAGGGGATATAAAGCAGTTCTCCTCGGGATTCTATTTTAGGCGAGGGTGGCAGGTAATAGCTGAAATGCACATTCGGCACAAGGTAGAGGCGTGTTCGACAGAATGGACAATCTAGAATATGATCTGTTTCATCAAGCGTTATCGGAGCGCCGCACTGCGGACAGCTCTGTTCAATTTGCCAGTTTGAGCTGCTCACAATTTTTCGCCGCACTGGTTGCAAAAGGTGGCATCCGGCAGGTTCATCGCTCCACAGTGCGGGCATTTTTTCTCCTGCGGTTTTTCATCAACCAAACGGCCGCAGAAAGGGCAAAATTTGGCGTTCAGAGGGAGATCCTCTCCGCAGTGTGGGCATTTCTTCATTACTATAAGTTGTTGGCCGCAATAGGGACAAAACTTTGCGTTCTTTGGTACAGGCTGTTTGCATGCAGGGCAAGGGATTTCCTCAGGGCTAGACGACTGCGAGTTTTTGTCTTGGAAAGCACCGGCAAGCATCGAGGGCATCATAAAGCCCATCCCCATGCCGAGGCCGGCACCCGCTTCGCCCTGTGTTTGTGCTGCAGTCTCGAGTGCCATCGCGGCTTTCATTTTTAACAGTTTGTTAATATTGTCAAAAACGCCAAGCCTGCTTTTGTCGTCAATCGCCTTCTGGACATCCGGCGGAGGGGTTATTGAATTTATATAGAGTTCGTTAAGCCCCAGCCCAAACCTGGTAAAATCGTTCGCAAGGAGAGCTTTTAGTTCGTCCGACAGCTCGTTGTAACGGGCCGGCAAATCAAAAATGGTGTCTACATTCTCTCCCATGAAATCATTGAAGCGAGACACAATCACGCGGTTGAGATAATCCGATATCTCTTCAGTTGAATATATGCCCTGGGTACCTACCAAACTGTTGATAAAGAGAACAGGCTGGAGAATCCTGATGTTGAAAATGCCGAATGCACGCAGGCGGATAAGGCCGAGTTCCTTATCGCGAAAAGCGACCGGGTCGCGGGTGCCCCACGTCAGGTTGGTAAACACTTTCATATTGGTGAAGTACACCTCGGCACGCAAGGGACTCATCATTCCCCAAGGAATGCTAACTATTTTAGTCAGCAACGGGATATTGGCTGTCTCAAGGGTGTGCCGTCCTGGAGGAAAGGCATCATAGGCCTTGCCTTGATAAAAAAATACAGCGGCCTGGCTCTCGCGGACCGTCAGTTGCGCCCCCCATTTGATTTCACCTGAACCATTTTCAGGAATACGGTGAACCAGCTCTTTACCTGACTCATCAAACCACTCTATGACCTCCAGAAAAAAGATGTTATTCGTTCCCATGATTTACCTCCAATGATGTTCTGGTATGATTTTTCAAACAATTGTTCTTTATGTTTTCTGCAAAGATTAAAATTATACGCTGCAAGAAGGTTAAGAGGGAAGAGAATTTTGGCGGCTTTTTACCAGATCATTATGTTACCCTTCCACAGTTTATAAACCCTTTTTCTCATGTATGGGTGTTTCCTCTGGCTAACGAGTCGGAAATATTGAAGCCATTCTTGGGCATTGCATGAAAATGTCATAGTATTCAGGAATTATCCGGACTTTGCCAAGATAAGCGGAAAAGAAAGAATAATTATTCCCATGCTTAACATCCATCCAGTCAGTCTTATAGTGTCCAGCATTCACGAGGCGGTTCCATAAAATTGTTCCTCGATGGTGGACATCGCCGCATTGGTGCTCGGTGAGATAAAAAACCGGAATACGACTGATAAGCATTCCTATTTTATGGCATTAAGTATAGGAAAACTATCGTTTTGCGTCAAGTCCAAAATTCCTGCATTATATTCTGCTGAAGCACGTTTTGAGACCTTTACATAACCCCTGTTGATCTAAAGACGACGGGCTTTTTTTCAGTTCCAAGGCTCCCGGGCTGGTCTTTTCAGCAACGTATCCATGGGGGATTTTTGCCCTCTCCGAGCGGGAGGCTCTACGAGCCGGAGGCCCTCCGCATTGCCCCGATAAATCGGGGTTCGAATCCTCGCGCCAAGCCGCAAAGGCGCCAGGAACAACGTGATTCGGATACTCATCGGTGAAATACCATGCCTGTTCTCCCTTGCCTCAATAGTTATTACACGTATACGTTTTAATTATGACAAGAATGTCGCGAGTAATGATTCCGGGCTTTCTCCACGAGATAACCCAACGCGGAAATCGAAGTCAGAAAGACCTTCTTTTGTTTTTTTCATCATTCTTTTATTTGTGCGCCTGTTAATGATGCCATGGTTGTGGGGCAGGCCTTTTATCCGATTGATATTGTTGGCAGTTGCGCCTCATTTGGCTGAATCAAAATAAACCACTCTGTTTGATCCCATGGATATCTCCCAGGTTAAACCCGTGGACTGGATTAAAATTAGGAGGCATAGTGCTTAATACGATCCTCTGGATTTGTGGAGAGAGAGTCCATACCATATGAGCTTTGGCGCTTCCGGTCAATGTAATAGAATTATCAGAGACTGGCAGGTGGGAATCCATGTAGTCTGGATAGCATTCTGGAACCATTGGCGGAAAATTCGCTTTAGGTGGTAGCCTGGTTTTTTGATCCCAAAATCCCAAATGCTTAATAATCTTTTGCAAGGATTGTATACACTCGGTTGATTTTGAGGAAGAAATAATAATTTCTTGCCTATTTCGGTTCTGTTTGCGTCATGAAAAAACAAAGATTTTCCAAACAGCTCAAATCAAAATGCTATTGAATATGCCCTCCCATTCTGTTATCTTAACCCCATTTTGATTAATGGAGACTTTCCCTGGGGAAACACGGCCCCTTTGCGGAGCAGGGGTAGGGCCAGGACGTAAGAACAGGATTCCAGACAGAGAAGCGTATGCCCAGAAAAGAATGAAGCAATATGGTGATCCCATAGTTTCTGTTTCCATAAAAATTAGATTTTCACTCCCAAGAGGTTTGAAATGAGACCTTTGGCCGCTTGCCCGGATCTTTCGCAAGGGAAGAATAAGGTTCCTATCTGGATTCATTAAAAAAATAGTATCTCAAAGCAAGTCTCTTCCATCTATTACTCTGAAGTGAGGAGTCGGTGTCATTTGCTAAATTTCAACTAAATTCAGTACATCCCTGGCACATACCATAACAGCAAATCAATGAAATTACTTTTATTTATTGTCATTATTGTTGCAATCGCCATTGCAGGCTCTCGCATTACATTCTTAAACCGAAAGCTTCCTTTGGGTTTCAGGAGCATTATCTTTACCGGAAGCGAATATATATTCATTGGGGTGTTATTAGGCGGAATGGGGCTTAATCTGGTCGATGCTAAATCACTAAAGAACCTTGAGCCTTTTTTAATTTTCGGTCTATCATGGATAGGTTTCCTATTCGGACTGCAGTTTAATTTCCGCAATCTTAATACCTTACACGGATTCTTTTTTTCCGTCTCTGCTATACAGGCTGCGTTTACTTTTACCGTAACCACAGCTGCACTCTATATCGCTTTTAAGTACTTTACCCCTCTGCCTGATAAGTTGATTATTATAATGGCCCTTACGCTGGGAAGCGCAGCATGCTGCACAGCCCAATCCTCTCTTGGAGTGGTAAACGACAATTATAAATTCAAGAACCGCAAATTATTTTCTCTTCTGCAATATATCTCAGGAATTGACGGGCTATTTGCTTTGTTCTTTCTGTCTTTGACAACCTGCATCTTCCCATATGTAACAAATACAGGCTTCAATTTAACGAATTCCCTGCAATGTTTCTTCTTATCCATAGGTATAGGAATAATTCCTGCACTTATACTTGTAATTCTCAGCAAGGCAAAATTCTCTCAGCAGGAATTTATCGTTTTTATTGTAGGTGTTGTGTTATTCGGCGGCGGGCTTGCAATAAAAACACACAATTCACCTCTTTTAATTGGATTTATCTGTGGAATCATCACGGCAAATTTCTGCAGACATCGCCTTAGAGCGCTTGAGACTGCGGTCCAGTCTGAAAAATCCATCTATATTATTATACTTATAATATTAGGGGCTGGCTGGACCCTAAAATTTAATTTTATTCTCGTGATTACAGGTATCTACTTTGCGGTTAGGATACTGGGAAAAACAGTGGGGACTTTTGCGGCCACGCGGTCCTTTAAGGCCGATTTTAATATACCGCCGACCGTAGGCCTGGGGCTTATTGCAGAGGGAGGCCTTGCCGTGGCCATAATCATCAATTTCTCATTTCTCTATCCATCGTTATCGGATTATCTTGTCACAATAATCATACTATCCATGTTTATAAATGAAATTATAAGCCCCAAGCTTGTGCTTTTACAGTTTGACAGTCCTGAACCAAAAGAAATCGACAACAATCGAATCACCAACAAAAAAGGAAAATGATACATAGAATAATAGGCCTTTTTTTTGTTATTTCAGTCACACTCCTGGTTAAAAACCTTGATTTGGGCCTTTACAAGGAAACCTGCCCTGCTCTGGTTCTGGGCACAATGCTGCTTGGGGCATACTGTTTCGGCTTTATTCTTGAACAAATTGGGCTCCCAAGGATAGTGGGATATATCCTTGCCGGCTTGTTAATGGGCCCGTTTTTTCTCAAGTTTTATACCCTTGCCGAAATCAATAATCTCAATTTTATCAATCAACTAGCACTGGCTTTTATAGCACTCTGCGCCGGAGGAGAATTGCGGTTGGCAAGTATACGCAAGCTGCTTAAATCCATACTGTACTATATCTCCGGGGTTACTATTGTTGTATTTACTGGAACAACGCTGGCAATCTTTACCCTGTCCGCCCTCATGCCTTTTATGGCTAACTTTCCCCCTGCTTTACGACTCGCTGTTTCGACTATATTCGGAACCATAGCCGTTGCCCGTTCTCCCTCGTCCGCTATAGCCATTATCAGTGAGACAAAGGCAAAAGGGAGCTACACGGACATAGTACTCAGCGTGACCGTGGCCATGGATGTTTTCATAATTATCCTATTTGCTGTTGTAATCTCCGTAACGCAGGTCTTTATTGTGCACAGCGGAGGGATGAACCTGTCTTTACTATCATCTCTATCATTTGAAATAGCCGTCTCCTTTCTGATAGGCTTTTTATTGGGCAAATTCATTGTTTTCCTTTTGGAAAATGTACATATGGAATTTCCTGTTGTTATCATTACAATGGGATTCATTGTGATAGAATTCTCACATTTTCTAGGGGAATATTTGCATGAAGTACACGATATAGGTCTTACCATAGAACCCCTCCTCATTTGCATGGCGGCAGGATTCACAGTACAGAACTTTTCCGAGCATGGAGAAAGTTTTTTAGAAAGAATGGATAGGGTCTCAATGCCCATCTACATTGCATTTTTTGCCATGACGGGCGCTTCTATTAATTTAAATGTGCTCCGGACCGGATGGCTGCTCGGACTGATTATTGTTACAGTACGTCTCGTCTCTATTTATTTGGGATCATACCTGAGTGGAAGACTGGCAAAAAACGAACCGATAATATATAAAAATGCCTGGTTAGGCTTTATTACTCAGGCCGGCGTAAGCTTGGGGCTCATTATAGAGGTCTCCCGCCGTTTTCCTGATTTCGGACCTTATATACAAACCATACTGACAGCCGCTATAATAATCAATCAGGTAATAGGCCCCGTGGCCTTTAAATTGGGTTTAAAGAAGGTGGGTGAAACAAATGTTTGAAGGAGAAAAAGATGTTCATTGCTGAATTTTTGGATAAAGACCGCATAAAAACTCCTCTTTCCGAGATAAAGAAAAACGAAATAATAAAAGAAGGGTCCGGACTAGCTGAGGCATATTCAATATGCTAAAAAGCTAGTCATGACAATAACTAACAAATAAAGGATCAGTTCCGAGTCGAGGCACGAGAGCTCTGAACTAATCCATGGTTCAAGAAGCCCCTGGTAGAAGGGGAAAAGGTTGGAAAACTACAGGGCAAATTAGAAGGTTTTGCTTAGAGGAAAGGTCAAAAAAGAGCCTTAAAGTCGCATATAATCGAAAATCAGGAGCTTCATAGCAATCAAAAGGTGTATAAAAACAGCTAAAACCGGCATTTGGGCAAACCGGCAGTATAGAGCATGCGGTAACTCAGTCCGGCATCGCTTTTAAAGAGGTCACTGGTACGGATATTTCCGGATGGGATTTTATTCCGCTTTCCTCAGAGACGATTAGCGAGAAGGCTGAAGATGAAGGCGCCTCCATAGCAGTTTCACCCCTGTTGCAGGCTCGGCCACCTTCCGGCAATAAATCAACGCCATGGGCACCTTATATCGTGCCGGCAGGGAAATACCGGCTTGTAGTCCATGGTGAAGGATTGAAAGAACCTTTACCGGTAGCGGATGAATTAGCGATAGAAAAAGGACAAACCCTCATCTTTGATTCTGGATTGCAGGCAAAAATGATACCGTAATAGCAACTGTCACAAAAAGGACATCTGAATGGCTACGCTTATAGCTTTATTCACCCCTGCAAAGGTCATTCTCAAACCTTTCTCACCAAACACATTCAGATCGCCTTCTGAAACCTCATCGAGGCTGCCCCTATAAAATTCCAGAAATCTGTTCAGCTAACCAACGCAAAACTTTGCTCTACCTTCGGAGATTCCTTTTGTCTGTAGAAAAAAGGCATTAAGGTTTTCTTTATGTGCATCCATTCGGTACAATCTAATTTCTTATATATTATGCCACATAATGACTGTGCCTTATTGTCCTTGACATTGAAATTAAAAAAATCATATTCCATAATGATAAAATGACGACTACAGAATTTATATTATAATATATAATTTTTGTTGGGCATCTGTACTTAAGCAAAGGATTTTATTTCTAATGGGCGACCATTATGTCCCTCAATATTATTTGAAAGGATTTTCGCAAAACAACGGTAAAAGCATTTGGGTGTACGATAAAGTAGAAAAACGAAAATTTACCACGCAGATAAAGAATGTTGGTAACATCACAAATTTTTATTCAGAAGAGGTTGAGCAGTATCTTGCTAATACGATAGAAAATCCTGCAAATGAAGTATTAAAAAAAATTCGCGAACGGCAAAAAATAAATGAAAACGAAAAGGTCACTCTTGCGGAATACATGGCTGTGATGTTTAAAAGAGTACCTAAAGGAAAAGAACGGTTAAAGGAATTAGCGCCGTCTATATGTGAAAAACTTTATACAGAAATAAGCGATGATCTACTGCAAATTGCTATTGATCAACCTGATAAAAACCATATCGCACGAAGGCGCATTTCAGAAATTAAAGAAATTCTTGATAAATACTCCAAAAATCCACCTAAAGAAATATGGCTTGGCAATATACCGTCTGAACGCTCACCACAGGTTGTGGCAGCATTAGTAAAGATGACGTGGATGTTCATGGAGTGCAACGATACAATTGGATTCATGACATCGGACAATCCGCTCTTTTATTTTACAAGCATTGGGGTCGGAAAACCTGAGTCAGAGGTAGTCTTTCCGATTTCAAGCAATATACTTCTGTGGGCAACTTGGAGAACTGATTTGCCTTTACGCTATCTACCTACAAAAAGCCAGCTTGTAAAAGAGATGAACCGTCGCATTGTGAGCGAGGCAACACGTTTTATCTTTGCTTCCAATGACGCAGTATGGATTTTGCCATTTGTAATGAAAGGTGACTGGAAGCTTCATTTGATAAAATGAAGCTGTCATTTGGCGTTTTTAAATTAAAAGGGACAATACCCAACATTCCTGCTTCACGCTGACCGGTGTTCCGCTAGCGCTACACACCGGCAGGTGAGCAGGGTTAGCAACTAAACGGGTCATTAAAAGGATGCCATTAACTGTGGACAAATATCAATCTTTCGAGGAACTCAGAAAAAACGAACCCCCAAAAAACTACGAAGTTGATTGTTGCGATCGTTCGTCAAAATTTGTCATTATTGCACCGCATGGTGGCGGCATTGAGCCTGGCACATCCGAAATAGCGGAACATATTGCTAGAGATACATTAAGTTACTTTGTTTTTAAAGGTGTGAAAAATAAATTC
>JAWOBA010000045.1:0-8435 GCA_046498285.1 Desulfatiglandales bacterium
TGTGCCTTCGTGGCTAAACAGTTAAAAATAATGAATTATATCAATAGCTGATAATCCGATTGCAACATACGGATAAAATGACTTCGTTGGAAGCTAATTTATGCAGCAGGCGGCATCCTATGAACAACGGAGTCGATTCAGTAAAGAAAAGTCGACCCTCTCTAGGAAAATATGAGTTCTGCAAAGCTCTCTGTATGAGACCTTTGAAAAACCTGGCGATTTCCATCATCCTCAAAAAGATGATGGACTTTTTCGAAGTGACTGGTGGCCTCCGGCCCGGAAATGATTTGAGAGTCTTTTGTACAACATAAACAGCGAGACGAATACTATAATGGCAACAGATTATAATAAAAAAGTCGCGCCAGGGCGGGCCTGAACCCTAAACCTGTCCCTTTTCACCTTTTCCTTCGTTATTACTCATTACTCATCTCTCACAACTCACTACTTCTTCCTTCCTATCTTTTACTTTTCACCTTCGCACTTTTTACTTTTACTTTCGTACTTTTCCCCTGAACCTATGAACCCTGAACCCTGAAGTAAAGCACCGGGGTCATTTGCTGTGTAGCTACGAAATTTGAAAAATAAATTGACATTAATGTCAAGGAATTGACATGGATACGTTTAGAGCAGTGAGTTCAAATTAAAAATATACCTGTGCATCCCATTTACTCGTTCTTCCATCTTCCACAACAGCCATGACCCCACCCTTCCGAACAAGGCTTGAAAAAGGGAATCACTCTTTAGACATTTTTATCATCACCTTTCCGATCTGGCTCCTTAATATTTTTCTGTCCTTACAAAATCAAATCAGATAATTTTGGCAGGAATCTTGCATATCGTTATTCAGAAATAGAAACCATAAAAGAGAGGCAAAAAATACTATGTCGAATACAACAAAAGCAATGGATCAGGCAATAAATGCCATAGCAGACAGGGAAGGCAAATATCTTACCTTCGCGTTGGACAACGAGGAATATGGTATCGGGATACTCAAGATAAAAGAGATTATCGGGGTGATGCCCGTTACCCCCGTACCCCAGACACCAGAGCATGTCAAAGGGGTAATAAACCTGAGGGGTAAGGTCATCCCGGTAATAGACTTGAGACTCAGGTTCGGAATGGATGCCATTGACTACACCGAACGCACTTGCATTATCGTGGTAGAGATCGCATCCTCGGAAGGGACAGTTCAGATCGGTATTGTCGTAGATTCAGTTTCGGAGGTTCTGAATATCAAAGGAGAAGATATCGAGGATTCCCCTACATTCGGCACAACGTTGAATACAGGCTACATTCTTGGTATGGCAAAGATGGAAGGTGGGGTGAAAATCCTGCTTGATATTGATCAAGTGTTAAAGTCAGAGGAAATAGAAATACTCGAAAAGATGGCCTAGGCATTAAGATAATAACCGTTATCATTACATTTTAAGAAGCGAAAAATGCTACACAAATTGAAACTTTCAACAAGGATCTCCGGGCAGGCAATATAAAACCACCAAGGATGTCTATCATATTAATGATCGCTTTATATCCTGGAAACCTGAACCAATATCTCTAAGATAAGGAGCTTAATAAATGTTTATGAAAACCATGGGTATGAAAGGAAAACTGCTTTTCGTCTCGCTATCAATTGCAATAGTGGCCGTAGTAGGCACAGCGTATTTTTCTGTGAGAGCCACAACAAATCCATTGAGGGATGTTGTAAATGATAATCTGAAAGCATTGGTAAATGAATTTTACACTTTTTTAGAAGCGAATCCGGATATGGACCAGGCCGCGATAAGAAAGATGTGCAACAAGGAGATAACAATAGGAAAAACAGGGTTTATGTTTGTAGTAAATCCCGATGGTGATTTGTTAATACATAAAAAAGCAGAGGGGGAAAACTGGGCAGGTAAGCCCCATATTAAGAAAATTATAGAACAAAAAGATGGATTCCTGCGGTATCTTTCCCCTAAGACCCACACATATAAGTTGGCTGCATTCAGATATTTTAAAGACTGGGACTGGATCATAGTGGCTGGTGCATTTGAAGACGAATTTGTGGCAATACCACATTCGCAAATAATCAAATACAGCAGTATAGCCGGAGTTATTATTCTTTCCCTGGCAGCAATAATTATTTTCCTGTTTGCAGTGCGAATGACCAGACCCATTAGCCGCATTATCAAAGGTCTTAACGAGGCTTCCGACCAAGTCTCCTCTGCATCCGGGCAAATATCATCTTCCAGTCAATCTCTTGCAGAGGGTGCGAGTGAGCAGGCGTCCTCCTTAGAGGAGACCTCTTCCTCGCTTGAAGAGATGTCCTCCATGACCAGGCAAAATGCCGATAATGCCTCCCAGGCAGATACCCTCATGAAACAGGCAAACCAGACCGTAGATAATGCAAATACCTCCATGGGAGAGCTTACTACCTCTATGGAGGAGATTTCCAAGGCAAGCGAGGAGACCTCAAAGATCATTAAGACCATCGATGAGATCGCCTTTCAGACCAATCTCCTTGCCCTCAATGCAGCAGTTGAGGCGGCACGGGCAGGTGAGGCGGGCGCGGGATTTGCCGTGGTGGCCGATGAGGTGAGAAACCTCGCCATGAGGGCTGCGGATGCAGCGAAGAATACAGCCGGCATGATTGCGGACACGGTCAAGAAGATCAAGGATGGATCAGACTTGGTTGCCACCACAAATGAGGCCTTCAGCGAGGTTGCAAAAAGCGCCTCCAAGGTAGGGGATCTGGTCGGTGAAATCGCCGCCGCCTCTCAGGAGCAGGCCCAGGGTATAGACCAGGTGAACAAGGCCGTGACTGAGATGGATAAGGTTACCCAGCAGACCGCTGCCAATGCCGAGGAAACTGCCTCTACCAGTGAGGAGTTGAATGCACAGGCAGAACAAGTGAAGTGGATTGTTGGTGAGCTAATAACTATTGTTGCTGGGAGCGCTAAAGGAGCAATAAATTGGGACAATGGGGGTAGTAAGGGAATTTCTATAGGAAAAGAGACAGCAGTTGAAACACCGGAAGAAAAATCCGAAGGAACGCCCAAGCTCATCCGCCGTCCTGTTAGAGAGAGAAGTGCCGATGAGATTATTCCTATGGCATCCGAAATAGAGGGGCCAGGACCCCTGGAAAATGATGGTGACTTCAAGGATTTCTAGACAGCCTCATGCAAAAAAAGTTCAAAGGTTCCCTGTGATCAGGGTGCAACGGTTGATTCTTACACCACTAACCCTTGAACACTGATCCCTTGAATATTGAATGATTAACGGAAAGGGAGTCAGGGCTGTATGATATGGAGCTGTATATTACTTATATTTCAGATACTGCCAAGCTGGAAGATGGCCTCGATATGGTGCTCAATATTGATAGAGTCCTCGAAGGATTACAAAACGAGATGAAGGCGCCACAAAACCATTATAACCCCAGCGGAACAGACCAACGGAAAGCAAATAGAAGTTTATAAGGAGAAGAAAATCAAAGCTGATCAGATCATTATCATAGCCACGTTCTGATCCCGCTCCCAGCCCGGAGGCCTTGCAGACCGGTAATCAAACTCAGTGGATCAATTCCTCTGAGGATAGGTTCCTGAAGCCATAAGGGATGAAGCTAACATCAGGATTGTGAAAATATGGGAAGATATGTATGAAAAAAATAAAGATAAAGCTTAAAAACAAGCTGATGTTCATGACCCTATCTATGGTGATCTTTGTTATGGTAGTTTCTACCATAGTGGTCTGCATTCTAATCAATACCCAAAATCGAAATGCATCCAATGATCTCCTTAAACGGTCATTCAATATTATTGTTGACGATATATCAAGGGTGCAAAACGAACTGTTAGTCGATTCTCGCCAGTTGGCAACAATAAATGATATGACTTCAAAGATTACATATATAACACAAAATAAACAGATAATAGAAGATGTAGTGGGGACTACTTACCTGGAAGTAGTTGATAATATACATAATATCGGAACAATGGGCAATCTCTGGAAAGTTGCCTTTTATGACCTTACAGGTGATCTAATCGCGTTTTCCTCTACTGAAGGTGAAAATACTTTCTTGGGATATATCCACAGGTTTCCTCAGCCCGTCTTTACCATTGCGTCTCTAAAACCTGGGGAAACAATAAAATCGGATTTATGGAACAGGGTTGATGAACTGCCATCCATGATTACAGAAAAGTTTGATAAGGAAACGCCTCAGCATGAAACGATTGGTTTTGAGAAGGTAGATAATTTCTTATGCTTAGTGTCCTATATTCCGATTATGGCACAAGTATATAGTAAAAAGACTGAACAGATTGAAACAAAGCAGATTGCATTTTTAACCGCTACCAAAAAACTCGGCAAGGAAACTGTCAACAGGGTGTCCAGCCTAACCGGTATGAAAATAAATATCTTTACCAAAGATGGCCTGAGTACAGGAAATATCAACAATTACCGGAGCGTTCAAATGGACGCTATCAAACCGGCGCAACAGAGCTGGAGCCTAGAGGAGCAGAATATTGTGCTCAATGACATTGCTATACAAAATGATACATACTACCAAGGTGTTTTACCTCTGTATGGGGCCTCCGCCTATGTGGGGGCAATTGCTGCTCTCTACTCGAAAAATATTGCCAAAGAGAATACGTGGCAGATGATAAAAATGCTCACCCTGGTCTCCCTGGCCTGCATATTTATGATTGTCCCTATCACGTTCCTTTTCTCGAATCTGTTAACCAAACCCATCAACTTCATTATCAAATCACTCAATAGCAATGCCGAACATGTTGCCTCCGCCTCTGGTCAGGTTTCATCTGCAAGCCAGTCCCTGGCAGAAGGTGCAAATGAGCAGGCATCCTCCCTGGAGGAAACATCATCATCCCTCGAAGAGATGTCCTCCATGACCAGGCAAAATGCAGGTAATGCACAGCAGGCAGAACACCTTTCCAATGAGAGTCTCGAAAACCTCAAACATGCCAATGTTTCGATGAAAAGCCTGATTCAATCCATGGAAGATACCTCTACAGCAAGCAGTAATGTTGCCAAAATCATCAAGACCATCGATGAAATCGCCTTTCAGACAAACCTATTAGCCCTTAATGCGGCGATAGAGGCCGCAAGGGCCGGTGAGGCTGGAGCCGGATTTTCTGTGGTAGCCGATGAGGTTCGTAATTTAGCCCTGCGATCTGCTGAGGCATCGGGAAATACACAGGAAATGGTTGAAGATATTATCCAAAAGATTGAAGCAGGATCAGGTCTTGTAAAAGAAACTGATGACAAATATCGCAAGCTAGCCTTGAGCGTACAAAAGGTAACAGAGTTGGTAAGAGAAATAGCTGCCGCCTCTAATGAGCAGGCCTCAGGAATCGAGCAGGTCAACAGGGCCGTGGCCGAGATGGATAAGGTAATCCAGCAAACCGCTGCCAATTCCGAGGAAAGCGCCTCTGCCAGTGAAGAGATGAAAGCCCAGGCAGAACAGATGAAAGGGGTGGTAGCTGAGCTGGTAGCTTTCGTTGAGGGGGGAATACGAAATGGAGACATGAGCCATGCGGACAATGTCAAAAACGAATGGCACATTAATACCGCAAATTATAACACTCCAAAAAATATCCCGCAAGAACAGGAAGAAAAGGTCATGGTACAAAACATTAAACCAGATCATACTATCCCTATAAATGGGGATGAAGTGAAACCTGTCTAACTTTCTTACGTAAAGGAGAATATACATGTTAAACTTTCATAAACTTCCAACATTAAGACTGAGGACTAAATTAATTATAGGCTTTGCTATAATGGCTCTTTTAATCCTCTCAATGGGTCTAATCGGTGGCTATGGAACAAGTACCATATCTGAGGAGAGCAGGCAATTTGTGAGCTATAATCTCCCACAAATACAACTTGCCGACTCCCTTATGGACAATTTTAACAGGCTTACGAATGAGTCTTATTTATTTATTCAGAAGTGGGGAGCGGATGATATTGCCGAATCAGAAAAAAGGATAAACGAGGCTGAAAAATCTTTCAAAGATGTTTTTAATCAGATGGATGATATGCAATGGGATGATGATACCCAAAGCTTGATCCAACATATAAAACAAAAGAGGGATACCCTCCTAAGCTCCATCAAAAATATTACAATGGCCCACCTTGAGATGGCCAAATATATGATTGAAACCCCTACCGGCCACATCCCTCTCAACGACTTCTTAGGGGCTCATGAACTCTCTCACCTCAATTGGGCTAATGACCTACGGGAGTCCTTCTACAGATTTAAACCCTTTAAGGGAGTAACTGATTCCCAGAAATGTCCTTTTGGACAATGGATAAGATCTTTTAAAAGCAAGGATCCAAAATTGGAAGAGCTTATTAAAGAACTCCAGGGAATTGATGATCAGCTCCATCCATATGCATTAAGGGTAATGAAAAAAATGGAAGAACTGGATGCAGACGCTGCTAACAGCCTGTTTTCTGACGGGGCAACCTCCGTATTGGCACATCTTCAAAGAAAGATACATAACGTACAGAATTACATCGGAAGACAATTTACAATTTATAATGACTTACAAACTGCAAACTTCCGTATCTTTAATGATATAGGAAAAAAGTTGGGAGAAGAATGTAGCATAATCGAGCAGACTGTCAAGGCAGAAATGGATGCTAAGGCAAACAAAATGGACGGACTTTCTAAGAAGACCGTGCGTTTTTTATGGATTTCCGTCATCATTGGTGTCTTGTTAGCTTCTTTTTTAGGATTTTTCATTAGCCTCTCTATTACTCGACCATTGAACAGGGCTATTGAAACTCTGTTGGAAAATGCCGAGCATGTTGCCTCTGCTTCCAGTCAGGTTTCATCTGCAAGCCAGTCCCTGGCAGAAGGTGCAAACGAGCAGGCATCATCCCTAGAGGAAACATCATCGTCCCTCGAGGAAATGTCCTCAATGACCAGGCAAAATGCAGATAATGCCACCCAGGCAGATAACATCATGAACCGAGCATACGAGACTGTAGCAAAGGCAACTACCTCCATGGGAGAGCTTATTACCTCTATGGAGGGAATCTCCAACGCAAGCGAAGAAACCTCAAAGATCATCAAGACCATCGATGAGATCGCCTTTCAGACCAATCTCCTTGCCCTCAACGCAGCAGTTGAGGCGGCACGGGCAGGTGAGGCAGGCGCGGGATTTGCCGTGGTGGCCGATGAGGTCAGAAACCTCGCCCTGAGAGCTGCGGATGCAGCGAAGAATACAGCCGGCATGATTGCAGATACGGTCAAGAAGATCAAGGATGGATCAGATTTAGTTGCCACCACAAATGAGGTCTTCATCGAGGTTTCAAAGGGTGCCTCCAAAGTAGGGCGGCTGGTCAGCGAGATTGCCACAGCTTCAAATGAGCAGGCCTCAGGAATCGAGCAGGTCAACAGGGCCGTGGCCGAGATGGATAAGGTAATCCAGCAAACCGCTGCCAATTCCGAGGAAAGCGCCTCTGCCAGTGAAGAGATGAATGCCCAGGCAGAAGAGATGAAGGGGGTAGTAGGTGAACTGGTAGCTTTAGTTGAGGGGAGAATACGAAATGGAGACATGAGCCATTCAGACAACATCAAGAAACAATGGCGCATTCATACCACAAATAATACTGCCCGGCAAAATGTCCCTCAAGAATGGGAAGAAAAGGTCATGGTACAAGAAGCCAAACCCGATCATGTTATTCCCATGAATGGGGAAGAAGTGAAGAATGTCTAAAGCATTCCAAGGAAAACGCTTCAATCAATTACCATAAAATATTATGAGACCTTTGAAAAACCCGGTGATTTTCATCATCCTCAAAAAGACGATGGACTGTTTTGAAGTGACTGGTGGCTTCCGGCTCGACTCCGTCCTGGAGGGGACTCTGTCCCGGAAGGGAGAGCCTCCCGCTCGGAGAGAAGGGTGCTGAAAAGACCAACCCGGGAGCCTTGGCCTCCGGCCCGGAGGGCCTACGCCCCGGAGGGAACTGAAAAAAAGCCCATCGTCTTTAGATCAAGAGCCCCGCGCCGTCGAGCTCATGACCGCCGTACACATCCCGGATGCCGGCCGCCGCATCGATGCCTATCCCCATGAGCTCTCCGGCGGAATGCGCCAGCGGGTGGTCATCGCCATGGCGCTGGCAAATGACCCCGACCTCATCATCGCCGACGAGCCGACCACCGCGCTCGATGTGACCATACAGGCGCAGATCCTGCAGCTCTTCGACGAGCTCCGACGCACGCGCGGGGTGTCACTACTGTTCATCTCCCACGACTTCGGGGTGATTTCGCAGATCTGCGAGCGCGTGGTCGTCATGTATGCCGGGCAGGTCGTGGAGGTCGGCACCGTCGATCAGATCTACCGCAAACCCCTGCATCCCTACACGCGCCGCCTCATGGCCTGTGTGCCTCGCGTCGGCGAGCGTGGGCGGGAGATGGACGCCATTCCGGGCCT
>JAWOBA010000268.1:0-22230 GCA_046498285.1 Desulfatiglandales bacterium
TGGTGGCCTCCGGCTCGTAGAGCCTCCCGCTCGGAGAGAAGGGTGCTGAAAAGACCAGCCCGGGAGCCTTGGAACTGGAAAAAAGCCCATCGTCTTTAGATAAATAGGGGTTATGCAAAGGTCTCGACACAACATTAGTAGCAAAGAACATGGTACCTGGTGATACTACTCTGGCCGCCATCAAGCTGCACAAATCTTCCTATGGGAGGTTCAAAAAAGAGAAATTTCAAAAAGGTAATCGTATTACTGTCACAGTAAAAATGATCGATTCTAAGGAAATATAATAATGGATACTACGGTTGAAAAATTAGTTACTCATGTGTCAGAAACAAAGTATGACAATCTCCCCAAAGAGGTTGTCGAAGAGACAAAAAAGTTTATTCTTGATACTATCGGTGTTGGCCTTGCAGGTGTAAATGAGCCAGGGTGCAGGGAAGTGGTGGATCTTGTAAAAAATTGGTCATCAAATAGTGCCGGCTCTACTATCATCTATTATAGAGATAGAGTTTCACCCCCTGAGGCCGCATTTGCCAATAGTGTCTTAATGCATGCCCTTGATTTTGACGATACCCTTGATAGCTCAGCTATGCATGCCCATGTTTCTTCCATTCCTGCTGCTCTTGCACTAGCTGAGTCTAAAGGAACTATTCATGGAAAAGAATTTATTACCGCTGTTACGTTAGGTGTTGATGTCACCTGCAGGATTGGCTCGGCAATACAGTCTCCCCTTTCATGGATAAGGACCGCAACGTGTGGCTCCTTTGGTGCAGCAGCAGCAGCAGCAAAGATCTTACATGGAGGCAAGAAAGAAATATTAAATACCTTTGGCATTGTCTATAGCCAGACAGCAGGCAATGCCCAGTGCCTTATTGATGGAGGATTAGTAAAGAGGATGCAACCTGGTTTTTCTGCAAGGAGTGCAGTTTTCAGCGCTGGTCTGGCTGCTGCAGGGGTGACAGGTGCCACAAATATATTTGAAGGTGAGTATGGTTTTTTTAACCTTTATGAAAGAGGGAAAGTTAAAGAGGAAAAAGTAGTCGAAAGCCTGGGTAATCACTTTTCTGTAGAGGATTTAAGCATCAAGCCTTATCCCTGCTGCCGTATGACGCACGCATCTATAGATGCCGCCTTGGAATTGTATAAGGCTCAACACATCGATGTTGAATACATTGCTGAAGTAGTAGTCTATGTATCCAAAATGGTTTTCGATATGGTTGGCGCTCCGTTTGCAATCCGCGTTAATCCTCAGGTTGATGCACAATTTAGTATACCCTATACCGTAGCAATAGCCTTAAAAAAAGGGCAGGTTTTCTTGAATAATTTTAATTCTGATACCGTCAAAAAGGATGTTTCTTTATTAGAGCTAACTAAGAAAATTAGGGTCTTGATAGATCCTGAACTATCTGCTAATGATATTGCTACTGCAAACATGGTAATCAGGATGGTACAAGGAGATAGTATTTCCTCTAAAGTAAATTCCCTTAAAGGTAGTCCCTTGAGACCTATGACTTTTCATGAGTGTGCGGATAAATTTAGAAAATGCATTGAATACTCTCAGAAACCATCCCTGATTAAAAATACTGAGATTATTACAGATTTTATTTTCAATCTGGAGAAAAAAAAGGACGTAGGTGAAATCTTTGATTACCTGTAGCTGCAGTACAGAACAATCCAGAGAGAAAGGAGGTGAACAAGCACCTTTCAAAAGGTTTATGTAAGGGTAAGGTTAAAGGCAATTTGTCGATGAGAGACATTTAACTAAAAAGAAGGGAGGAAGTAAGATGAAAAGATTTAAGTTTGGTTCTTTGTTTTCAGGGATTATATTGGCAGTAGTTGTGTGTGTTGGATTCGCTCTGATTTCAGGGTGTGCAACGTCACCAAAGAAGGCCGAGGGCCCAGTTGCAACTTTGGAGGTTTGCCCTTCAGCGGAAATTACTACCCTCAAATATTTTATAAAGGAATCAAAATTTAGTGGGGGGCCAAAATTTCATGTCAAAGTTGGCATCACCAATATTTCTGATAAGGAAAATCGATACAGGGTAAGTATTTCCCTGCCAGAGGGCGCTTCTGCCGGCGGGTTTTTCCCCGTAAAAGGCAAACCGCCTGTTTTAAAACCAGGAGAGGAGATGGTTAGGGAATTTCCTATGTATTTTGAGGGGATTCCTGATAGTCTTACGGTAAAGGTAGAAGAACTTTAAACCCTTAAAAGAAAGGAGTATGAGAAGATGAGATTAAAAAGCTTTTCTTTTTTAACGGCAATACTTTTTGTAGTTTCAATTATTATGCTCGCACCAGGAAATGCTGGCGCTGTTAAATTTTTGTCCTTTGGTACCGGGAGTCCCGCAGGGACCTACTACTTTCTCGGAGCAGGTTTTGCTGCAATGATTAACAAGAGTGTTCCAGAGGTAAGGGTTACGGCAGAGTCAACTGCAGCCTCAACGGAAAATGCTCGATACCTAATGAGAAACAAGATGGATATGGGTTTGGCCAGCATGGGAACCTTGGCTGATTTGAAAAAAGAGGGTATGGATGTAGACAAGATACGCCTCGTTGCAGTAGGTCATACAAGCGATACACATTGGATCGTAAGAAAAGACTCTCCAATTAAATCCTATTCTGACTTCAAGGGAAAGGTTATTGGAGTGGGCCCGGCTGGAAGCGCCACCCTGAATATCTGGTCAAAGCAACATTTGGAGGCAGGCTGGGGAATAACCTTTGATGATATAAAGCCAAAGTATCTTGCTTTCCATGAAATAACAACGGGAATCAGGGATAATACCATTGATGCGGGCCTCATTGCCGCTGGATACCCAATTGCCGCTGTGATGGAATTGGCCAGGGATATTCCTATTCGGTTATTAGAAATTGAACCTGAAGTATTGAAAAAATTGCAGGCCCAGTACCCCAATGTAACGCCTCTTGTTTTTCCGGCTGGAACATACAAAGGTATTGATAAGGATGTTCATACCTATGCGCTTCCCCAGATGTGGATCTGCAGGGCTGATTTGCCAGAGGACCTTGTTTATAAAATAATAAAAGCCGTTTATGATAATTCAGAAGAAAGAAATGCAATCCACCCCATGGCAAAAAAGTATACGGTTGAAAATGCCTTCAGGGGTTCAAAATCAGTGCCGGTAGGATATCATCCGGGTGCTATAAAGTATTACAAGGAGAAGGGTATCTGGGACAAAAGAGCCCAATATCAATGAGATGGTTTGTTAAACAAAGGGCATAGAGATTTTTTTCTATGCCCTTTAGTCGCTCAATAATCTTAATTATAAAAGAAGATACTGAAGATGGATGAAAACTCAAAAAGATCTAAAAAAGTAAGTGCAGTCAGCACAAGACAGAGGCAGCTTACCGGAATATCCGCTCAATTGGTACGATGGATAGCCATAGGAATGAGCCTTTTCCAGCTTTATACAGGTTATTTTCAATTTACAGCCATGAATCAGAGGGTTCCCCACGTGGCATTGGGTTTTATCTTAATATTTCTTATGTATCCTATGAGAAAAGCCGGCAGGAGAGATAGGCTAAGCCTGGACAGTGTCATTGCAGCAGCCATTATCTTTGTTAGTGGTATCTATGTTTTATTTTCTTGGTTTAAAAAAATGGGTGCTATGGGATTGGAGCCTCCATTACATGAACTCATTATCGGAGGAATTTTCATCATTCTTCTCATTGAGGGCACAAGAAGGGCTCTGGGATGGGCATTTCCAATGGTAGCTGTTTTGGTACTTATTTATGCCCGTTTTGGAGAAATTATGCCTGGCCCTTTTGGCCATAAAAACTATGGAACAGAGCGTATCATAGACACTATGTTTATGACGGCAGATGGCGTTTTTGGGATGCTTGCCGGGATTTCCGCAACATTTGTTTTTCTATTTATTCTTTTTGGCGCCTTGCTTAGAGAGGCAGGTGGAGGGGAATTCTTTATAAATTTTGCATACGGCATTTGTGGTAAATTCAGGGGCGGACCTGCAAAGGTTGCCGTTGTAGCGAGTTCCCTTTTTGGAATGCTGTCAGGGAGTGGGACCGCTAATGTTGCCGGAACAGGACAGATCACAATTCCTCTTATGAAAAGGACAGGGTATCCTCCTTATTTTGCCGGCGCAGTTGAAGCTGTCTCAAGTGCAGGAGGTTTATTGATGCCGCCCATTATGGGAAGCGCTGTATTTGTTATGATGGAAATTACGGGTGTAAACTATCTTGTTATCATAAAGGCATCCATATTGATGGCTGTTCTCTATTTTCTTGGTCTATTTTTAATGGTTGATATCGAGGCACAAAAGATAGGGCTTGTTGGTTTAGATAAGAAAGAAATACCGCCACTTAAAAAGACACTAAAAGAGGGCTGGCATTTTTTTATCCCTCTTTTAGTGTTGATCTATTTTCTGGGCATTGAGAGGAGTTCTGTTACCAGGGCTGCCCTATGGGCAAACGTCAGTATCCCTATAATAGCTATGATGCGAAAACACACACGAATGTCTTTGTCAAAGCTTTTAACCGGCCTTGAAAAAGGGGCATTAACAGCGGCTCCTGTGGTGGCTATTTTGTCTCTCGGAGGGATTGTTGTTGGTATGATTACCCTTACAGGCTTAGGTCTTATGATGTCTTCCATCTTAATTGAGTTATCTCATGGAAGTCTATTTTTACTTCTCTTGATGACTATGGTTGCCTCCATTATACTTGGAATGGGTGTTCCACCTGTTGCCGCCTATATTATTCTGGCAATTTTAGTTGTTCCTGCACTCATAAAGATAGGTGTCTATCCCCTTGCTGCGCATCTTTTTGTATTTTATTTTGGGACCATTGCTGGTGTTACACCTCCAATGGCTCCAGATGCCTTTGTTGCTGCAGGAATTGCCGATTCCCCAATGATGAAGACTGCCCTTACTGCCTGTCGTCTGGCTATAGTGATTTTCATTTTGCCCTATATTTTCGTTTATAATAATGCCCTTCTTATGGTCGGGGATTTTTGGCAGATTATCCGTGTTTCCATTACAGCGTTGCTCGGTGTATATGCTCTTTCCGCAGCTGTACAGAACTTTCTAGGCAAGAAGCTCCCTTTATTGCTTAGAATTGTACTCTTTGGAACCGCTTTAAGCCTTATAATCCCTGGATACAAAACGGATCTCTTAGGTATAATCCTGCTTTTTTCAATAATTTTTTATCAAATACCTTACTTTGTTAAAAAAGCTAAGGGCTATTTGGTACGAGGGTGACGACAAGAAGACAATCGATTCATTATGTATGTTATGGTACATAAGAATACAATGAATTTCTATGCAAGTATCCTGATGGCCTCTGAATGAAAAAGGCTAGCTAGTTTCTTCTTATTTTCTTTTATTTTAAACTGAGTTACTCGGCGTGCCGGTTTTACCACATCAGAGGTAAGTAAAGATTTAGAAAAACGTGTTTGCATCTGATTTTTGGTATTAAAAAATTCAGCTATGACATGTTTAGGGCTCTGACAGCTATTCACTGTAAATTAGAGGCAATTAGTTGAAATGGATATTAAAGGGGATGGGAGCCCGGAAATTATCGATTGAGACCTTTGCATAGCCCCTATTAATCTAAAGATGATGGGCTTTTTGAGGTGACTGGTGGAAGGGTGCTGAAAAGCCCAACCCGAGAGCCTTGGAACTGAAAAAAAGTCCATCATCTTTCATACGATGACAAAAATTGTCAAGTTTTTCTCATCGATTGTGCTGTCAAGAACTATAATGAGGGTCTTCCACAATGGAAGATTCCCAATCCATGGACCGATGTTCGGGTTTCCACAACACCTGAGGGAATACAAAGGCTCAAGAACATTTGTGCGAAAAAAATTCCAGTTATTGCCTATATTCAGGCACCTTTCAGACATACCCGTATGTTATGAGGATTTTGAATCCGCTGTAGACAGACAGGGGTTTCATTCCCCGCCCCTTGGGGCGATTATGTAGATACCAATTGATACTCCGTTGCTCTGTGGCGGTATAGCTCATGATGTAATGGGGGATCTCTGCCAAAGGCCTGATAATAAAAGGCCTGTTGGAGATGGTGATGAGGTCTACATGGAGGCTGGAGATCTTTATTTCTGCAATTAAGCCCTAAGGCTTTATAACCTCAATCGGTTGTTACATATAGGCTTATTAGGTCTCCAGAAAATATTGAGGGCATGGTGCGAGCACTAAAAGGAGAATAACGAGCACTATTTATCCCTGAGCATGTTAATTTTTCCTTAATAGTGAATCATTTTTTTAGAAGTTGAAAACTGCCTTGAGAAGATTTACTACTCTATCATGTGATATATTGGTTATTGGTGGTGGGGGTGCAGGTTTACGTGCTGCTATCGAGGCCAAAGAAACAGGTGCAGATGTCATAATTGTTTCCAAATCCCGGGTAGGATTTGGGAATAATACGTTTATCTCGAAGGGTACTTTTGCTGCTGCAACAGGATTAGGAAATTTGAGCGATAATCCCGATGTGCATACAAAAGATAGTATACGAGGAGGTCGGTTCATCAATGATCAGGGACTGGTAAAATTAGTGGCACAAGAGGCTGGAGACCAGATAGCATTTCTCGAGAAGTGTGGCGTCAAATTCTTCAAACGGCATGGTAAGATAAGGCTTATACATACTCCTGGGCATAGTTTTTCCCGCCATGTCAGAGGGGAACATCATACAGGAAGGGATTTTACCATTCCTTTAAGAGAATATGCTTGCAGTATTGGTGTTCGATTTGCTGAGAGAATATTCATCACTAAGGTTTTTACATCTACGAACCGAGTAGCGGCAGCTACTGGTATTACCTATGATGGTCACTTTTTGAACTTTGCTACAACCTGCATAATATTGGCTACTGGAGGATTTGCTCAGATTTATCTGCATAACAATAATGCAGCAGGGATGACTGGGGATGGTCACGCTTTGGCCTATGCACTTGGTATACCACTAAAGGATATGGAATTTATTCAATTTTATCCCACAGCCTTAGGTATTCTGGGTAGCAGATTATTCCTTTATGAGGCCTTTATTTTTCAAGCAGGCGCGGTGCTTAGAAATGCAACTGGCGAGGATATCCTTGCCAAATATGGCCTGAATGACCCTATGGCCATGACCAGAGATCGACTCACCCGGGCTATAATGCATGAAATCGCTGAGGGCCGCGATGTAGATGGGGGGGTTCTCGTAGATTTTAACAAGATATCTGATGAAAATTTAAACAGCTGGCGTTACATGCTTCCTTCTGCGAATCAATCAAGGAAAAATAAACTCGTTGTTTTTCCAACGGCTCATTTCTGTATGGGCGGCATCAGTATAGACGAACATGCAGAAACAAGCGTACCAGGGCTTTTTGCTGCAGGAGAGGTATGCGCCGGTGTTCATGGAGCCAACAGACTAGGCGGAAATGCCCTTACGGAGGTTTTTACCATAGGTGGGATTGCGGGAAGAATGGCAGCTATCAAAGCAAGGGAAATTGGACGACCAGCTTTTCCTAAAATGCAGATGGTTGAAGAAAAGAAACATCTCGAATCTCTGTTTACAATGGGAAAAAGAGACGCTAGAGGGCTTCGTAATGATCTTAAGCAGTTAATGTGGGATAATGCAGGAATAATTCGAGACGAATCAGGTTTACAAGACGCTGTCAGAAGAATTGAAGAGCTTACCGCGGATCTCCCAAGTGTTCAAATAAGAGACGGTAGGGGTCTAATAAAATACCTGGAATTATGTAATATGCTATTAGTTAGTAACATGGTCTGCAAGGCCGCACTCTTAAGGAATGAGAGTAGGGGTGCACACTATCGTACCGATTATTCAGATGAGAATAACAAAAACTGGCTAAAGAATATCTTTATACATAAAAAGGCTTCAAATATGAGACTTGATCCAGTCAAGGTTTCCACGGGCCCTGTGAGCCCTTAGTGTATTATTTTTATCAAATGCTTTGAAAAAATTAGGAATTGTATCAGTGAGCAATAACCAATCTTTTTAAATGCAAGAGGTGATATTGTTCAACTATAAGGAGATAGTCTATGAAGCAGTCCCAAGAATTTCCAAAAGCCGGCTTTGAATATCAACTCATATTAAAACATATATTGGAGCACACAGCAAAGATGCGACCCGAAGGTGAAATTGTCTACAGGGATCATTTTCGCGAGAACTATGCCCAGCTTTATGAAAGATGCCAGCGTCTGTCAAATGCCCTTAAAGGTTTGGGAGTGAAGAAGGGCTCGAAGGTTATTTGCTTCGAGTGGAACACGCATCGTTTCCTCGAGGCATATTTCGCTATACCCTGTATGGGAGCTATGGTGCATATGGGGAATCCGCTTTTATCTCCAGAACAGATAGCCTATCTCATAAACAGGGCAGAGGATGATGTTATTATGTTTAACAAAGACTTCACTTCTATAATCGAGTCAATTAGAGATAAATTAACAACGGTTAAGCATTATATAGTATTAGCAGATGATGAAAAACTGCCGGAGACAATCTTAAATCCAATCTCAGAATATGAGGAACTGCTCCGCTATGCATCTACAGAATATGAGTATCCTGATCTCAACGAGGATACTGTGGCATCATTAAGTAACACAACCGGTACGACTGGAGATCCAAAGATATGCTTCTTTACTCATCGTCATCATATTATGCACACGCTTATTTGGTCAAATATGCTTCTGGGTTTTTCAGGAGAACGAGGATTAGATCCGCGCCGTGATATGACAATCCAGCTTGTGCCTATGTTTCACGCTCATGGCTGGGGTGTTCC
This sequence comes from Desulfatiglandales bacterium, assembly GCA_046498285.1. Classification (GTDB taxonomy): domain Bacteria; phylum Desulfobacterota; class DSM-4660; order Desulfatiglandales; family B25-G16; genus B33-G16. The sequence continues at coordinate 8,759 of JAWOBA010000268.1, forward strand.
TTATGTGGCAACATTTCTTGGGTGCAAACAAGTGTATCCTGGCAGATTCGATCCCAAGATATTTTTAGAAATCCTAAAAAAGGAAAAACACCCTAAACAGGGCGGTTATATGGCATGTGTTGCCACAATGCTCAACATGATTCTTTCCCATCCAGAGGTTGAGCAATATAAAGAATATTTTAAAGGGCTTATTTATGAAGGCGGAGGGATGCGACTTAACACCATCCTTGCCAGAAAGGCAAAAGAACTTGGTATGGATATCTGCTCCGGGTGGGGAATGACCGAGGCATATCCAAAAGTTGGCCTCCAGTATCTAAAGCCCCATATGTTTGATTGGCCGGAGGATAAAAAAATTGAGTTTCTCAGCGGAACAGGTATAGCTCCTCCGTTTGTGGAGCAGAGAGTGATAGATGAACAAGGCAACGATGTTGCGAGAGATGGAACCGAAGTTGGCGAGGTTGTGCTTAGAGCACCATGGCTCACCATGGGCTATTATAAAGACCCTGAGAAATCAAAGGAACTCTGGAAAGATGGATGGATGCACAGTGGGGATATGGCAACGATAGACAGGGAAGAGAGTGTATTAATTATCGACCGGTCTAAGGATGTGGTTAAAAGTGGTGGAGAATGGATTTCGACCCTCACACTGGAAAATTTAATCAACATGCATCCAAAGGTCCAGGAAGTTGTAGTTTTTGCCGCAAAATCTGAAAAGTGGGGCGAACGCCCATTAGTTTTATTAGTTCCAAAAGATACATATAAAGGAAAGATCACCGAAGCTGAATTGAAGGAGCATCTGACACAGTATGTGGAAGAGGGCAAGATATTAAAGTGGTGGATACCAGAAAGATTTATCTTTGTAAACGACATTCCTCGAACAAGTGTTGGCAAATTTGACAAAAAGGCGGTACGAGCAATGTATGGGGATGTGTTAGAGAAAAAAGCATAGGAAAAATTTTATCTTCTTTGAAAGGCATTTACAAGCTTTTTCCATGGACCTTCTAACCCCAACAGGCCTTTCCACTCCTCTTTCCAAATGAATTTCTGTGTAACAAATACGGCTAGGAAAAGTGCTGTGCCTATGAAATCAGTATAGATAGAAGGAAAGAGAAGCAAAAATGTAGCAACACCCATAAAAATCCACTCAATAAAATTGGTGCGGTGAAAGAAATAGGCCTCCAAAAAAGAGGTAAAGGCGATAAGTCCAAGGGTGGAAAACACTATAGTTCTGACGACCTCCCAAAAAGGGCCATCCAAGAGAAGAGGCTGATAGGCCATAATAATAGGAATAATATAGAGACCCTTTCCGATCTTCCATGAGGAAAAGGCACATCTCATGGGATTTGCCCCTGCAATCCCTGCACCTGCAAAAGATGCTAAGGCTACTGGTGGTGTAATATTTGCATCCTGGCTATACCAGAAGACTATCATGTGAGCAGTTATCAAGGCTACTCCCATCTCGACAAGGGCCGGGCCAGCCAGGATGACCAGCACAATATAGGATGCAGTAACCGGTAATCCCATGCCCAACACAAGAGAGGCAAGGCCGATAAGCACTATGGCAATGAGAATTACACCGCCGGAGATTGAAACCACCATGCTCGAGAACTTTAGGCCTAAACCAGTAAGGCTGACCATGCCAACTATAATCCCGGCTGCAGCGCAGGCTACAGATACAACGATTGCATTTCTTCCTCCCAATGCTAAGGCATCTATGGTATCTCGTAGGTCCAATCTTGAGCGCTTCCGAATCATAGCGGTTAGAAAAGTCGCTACTACTGCAATAAAACCAGCCATCATTGGACTGAAATTTCTTACAAGGACATAGATCAATATACCCAAAGGGATGATAAAATGAAGACCATTTTTTATTGTTTCACCGACCGGGGGAAGTTGATCCCTTGGTAGCCCAAGAAAACCTATCTTTTTTGCCGAAAAATGGACAAAAAATAGCACCGTTAGGAAATACATGATAGCCGGGATAAGTGCCACCTTAATGATATACAGGTAGGATGTATTGGTGAATTCTGCCATGAGAAATGCCCCTGCCCCCATAATCGGGGGCATGAGCTGGCCTCCTGTGGATGCGGCTGCCTCAACTGCACCTGCAACATGGGGCTTATATCCCAACTTCTTCATCATAGGGATAGTAAAAGAGCCCGTGGTAACCACATTTCCAATAGCACTGCCGGAAACAGATCCCATAAATCCACTGGCTAATACCGCTGTCTTGGCTGGACCACCAGTCATACGCCCTGTCAGGGCATAAGATAGATTTATGAAAAAGTCTCCCCCACCTGTTTTTTGTAAAAAAGACCCAAAGAGCACAAAGATAAACACAAATGTTGCGGCAACACCCAAGGGGAGACCGTAGATACCCTCTGTAGTAAGGTAGAGAAGGGTAGAAATACGCTCCAGGCTGTAGCCTTTATGTGCAAAAAACTCCGGCATGTACGGGCCAAAATAGGCATATACAATAAAGGATAAACAGATAATGACCATGACCAAGCCGATTGTTCTGCGGCAGGCCTCTATTACCAAAAAGGTAGCCACCAATCCGAAAATAACATCTATTTTTGTCCAATCACCCTGCCGCTCGATAATCTCACCATAATTAAAAATAATATACCCAGCAACAAGAAAGACCAGACCGATCAAGAACAAATCACTATAGAAATAGACATCCTTTTTTTGTCTGGATGCCTTTTTTGTGACAGGAAATAAAAGAAAGGCAAGGGTCAAGATAAGAGAAATATGGATACATCTTTGATATATTGCTGAGAAGGGATGGATTCCAGCCGAGTAAAGCTGAAAGAGAGAGAGGATAACTGCTACCGTAGTAAATACGAAGGCAAAAAAACCGACCAGGTTTCTTGTATTACTCGATCGAATTGTTTTTGGTGATTTTTTTCCTTGATCCTGCATTCTTTATTGTTTCTCCTGCCGGATATGGATTCGAATCCTTTTTCCTGGAATTAGTCGGCTCAAATGTATCTCTTGGCCTTTGATGAGAATTGTATGATCAACTGATGGCGCCCCTATTCTCAGATAAAATTCTCCAATTGCAATGTTCATGTCCTTGATAACGATCCATCCATTCTCTTCTACTATCCTGCCCCGGTCAGGCCAGTGGCCCATTCCTGCTCCGAACATCTTGAAATAGGTCTCTTTAATGATAATCCCTTTTTTCTCATCTACATAAAAAACTTCATATACTGGTGAGATATCAACAGAATGAATATATCGTATAGTAAAGCCTTCTCCAGGTTTTATTGGTACAGATATCAGCTCTTGGCCATTCGTTTTTTCAATTGTTAACAAAAGTGGATATATAGCGTTTGCTAGTCCTGGAGAAAAAAGAAAATACAATAAGAGAACAATAGGCAATACTGTTTTTCGACACTTTGACATATGTTGTTAGGCCTGCAAAATCCAGAGGCCGTCATAAAAAATGACGGCCTCTTATAGGAAATTATTTCATTATTTTTTTGGCAATAATCGGTCAGGAATTGTTAATCCTATCTCCTTGTAATATTTTATTGCGCCTGGATGAAGTGGGGTAACCGAATGCTCAATAGCATTCTCAGGAGTGGTATATTTTGCAAAGGGATGGATCTGTTTCAGGTAGTCTATATGTTCAAAAACTGCCTTAACAAGTTTATATACCAATTCTTCATCCAGCGAGGCTGTGCATGCCACGGTGTTCCAGACTGATGGGTTAGCAACGGGCTCATCTTGCCCTTTATAGATTCCTGCTGGCATTAAAAAAGGAGAATAGAAGGGGAATTTTTCGCAAACTTTATCTACTTCCTCTTTTGAAAATGGGATAATCTGAATGTCTCTTGTCATGGACAGGTCCATTATAGAAGATGTAGGAGCCGCCACATCCCATATGCCCACATCGATAGTTCCATCCTTAAGGGCATTTGCATTTTCTGTAAATGAAAGGCGAAATACCTTAAAACTTGAGTACGGTATCCCTAAGGCTTCTTGTAAAACCAAGTTGGTTTTAAACTCTGTTCCGCTTCCAGGAGCACCCACAGAAACTTTGTGCCCTTTTATATCATCAATAGTATTTATTCCCTTTCCTTTTAGGGTAACAATGTGATAGTGATGAGGATACATTTGGAACATTGTTAAAATGTTTTGGGGCTTTCCTTCAAATTTACCAATCCCATTATAGCCCTGGTAGACAACATCATTCATAGCCTCAGCGATAACGGTTTCACCCTTATGGGCCAGCTTGACATTTTCAACCGATGCACCCGTCACCTCTGCAACTGCCTTAACATCTTCTGCGTATCTGGTAAAAATTTCTGCCAGGCCGCCACCATAGGGATAGTAAACCCCTCCTGTGCCTCCAGTACCAATTGAAATATGTTCTGTTTTTGCCTGTGCTGATGTTCCGAATAACAGAAGGATGAAAAAAGAGATAAAAATTGATGTAATTATTATTTTGGTATTTTTCATGTTATACCTCCGTTTACTTTAGAGTTATCGATAAATTGATATACTTGTAATAACTATTCCCATTTTTTTGGTAATTCGTTTACCTTGCTCATCAGACAGATGATCTCCTATTCCTGGCCCGGCTTAAGAACCGGTGCTATTCTTTCTGTGGAATAAGATGGCCTGCAGGCTTTCCCTCTTCAAGGGGCAAGTTTTGGACTCTAAGGGCTGTGCTTTGTCTGAAACTTTCTTTACCTCTACCTTAAATATAACTGCTGGTTCGTTCTTAAGTTCTGATACAGTACATGAAAATAGGAATATCCGCCCGGAGAAGCACATTCCATGTACTATCTTCTAAACAAGCTAGTTTATTTTTAGAAAGATCTTTCGTTTATGTATAACCTGTTACCATAAAAAGAGCCAATGTTCCAAATAAAAGAATTGCTAACATACTTTTTTTCTATTTGATTCCTCCTTTTTGCTATATGGTTTATGGTTATGGATTAAAAAGCTCACCTCCTTTGCCTTAAAGTGAAAAGCGTAAAATTATCAACTACAGTAAAAAAATATAAAATTACTTTGAAAGGATAGGCCACTTTTGTCAAGAAATTTTTGATTTGTGTGTTTACTTAATGAACATATTTCCTTTATGAAAGAAGATGTTTTAATGGGAAATAAAAACCAATGGATTTTAAAAGGGCTGATGAGGTCTATGAGGAGGCAATAGGCGTTTATCGCGGCAATTATACCGAGACCTTTGAAAAACCTGGCTATTTTCACCATCCTCAAAAAGACGATGGACAACTTCATGCAACCATAGAAATAGGAAAGGTGGCTTCATGGAGCGTGACTTTTAAATACTTTTTCGGGGTACCCTGCCGTCGAAGTGAAGCGACTTGTCCCGCTGAAAGCGGGATTTGAGCGCTTCAGCGCGAGTTTTGCCTTTGCAGCTAAGCGAGACGTGCAGGGTCGAAAAAGATTTATGAGCGCGAATGAAGGCACGTTTCAAAGATTTTAAATTGGACTCAGTCAAAGGTCCCTCCACCGGGGGGACCTGAAAAAAAGTCCATTGTCTTTAGATCAATAGGGGTTCTGCAAAGCGTCTCATACCCTCTCTTTTATGCTATAAAGGGGTTGGCCTATACCTGCTATTCCATCTCCCCAAAATATAAAGGCCATGGTAAGGACTGGAAAAGGAAAATAATTTTTTTACCTTAAAATTTTTTTACCATCTCTACTAGATATGAGGTTATTGTATTAACGATAATTTCCCCTTTTTCAGCTGTGGCGGACAAAGGATTTCCCATAATTCCGGATTCTGTCAAACGTTTGGCCTTTTCATAAAGTGTGATCTCCACCCCTTTAAATTCAGCGGGGCCAAGAGTTGATTTTGCTGTAAAGTGTGGTTTTTTTGATTTGACATATTCTGCCTTTGCCCTTTTCATATTTACCGTATCAGGATTAAGATAAAGCATCACCGATGTCATTAATTCTCCAGCATGTTTAAAACTATTTTCTTTTAGTTTCGGAGTGTTTTTTGTTAGAGAGTTGGCGAGCTTCCATATTTCCACCATGGCTATTTGTACATCGTGGCTCATGATAAATTCCCTGGAAACGATGTCAACTGCAGGAGAATTGCCTCTATGGCCATTGATAAAAATGAATTTTTTGAAACCAGGATGAATTAGGCTGGAGATATATTCCCTTAATACCTGTGCAAGGGTCTCTGCCTTGAGAGATATTGTTCCTGGAAATTCAAGAAACCATTCTGAGTATCCCACGGGTAAAGTAGGGCCAACTAGAGAGCCTGTATCTTTAGCTACTTCATTTGCTATAGCCTCTGCTACGTAGGTATCTACGCCGAGAGGAAGGTGGTATCCCTCTTGTTCAGTTGAGCCAAGAGGAATAAGGATGATTGTATTTTCTCTTTCCAAATCATGTAGTTCAGACCAGCTATGAGCAGCAAATTGATATCTTTTCATGGATTGTCCTTTTATACTTCGCCTTAATTCTTACCCTATTCGGGGTTAGTTCCATAGTGGGGAGGACCTAACCCCTTTCTGCTTTATCCTTTAATAAGCCTTGGAATCATCAGGTGGTGATGTGGGCAAATAGATGTGGGGTTTTGGTATGCACACCCTGCAAAGGCTACAATATATTTTCTTATATCAGTAAAAGAAATAATTTCATCCACATAGCCTTTATTTGCGCAATAGATCGGCCTTGATTTCTCATAATACTCTTTGGCCAGGGCATTCATCTTATCAATGACAGGTTGCAGAGGACGTCCCCCATCCTTTTCCTTGACCAATCTTCTTGAGAACGAGGCAGCAGAAGCAGTTTCACCATGCATGACGTAGATTTCTGTTGTTGGTGTGCCCAGGGTAAAGGCATTGTGGTTATTGGCTGTTGGTCCTCCCATTATGTAATGGGCGGCTGCTGTTCCCTTTCTAACAACGATACATATCTGCGGCACATCAGTCTGTTCGATGGAATAGATCAGAGACTGGCCAAGGCCCAGAAGCTCTGCTTTCTCTGCGATATCCCCCACGTCAATTCCTGAGGTATCTTGAAACCAGACAATGGGAACCCTGTCACGGCCGCAATGGGTGACGAATTCGTTCATTTTAATCAATCCCTGCCGATAGAGCTTTCCGCCGATGCCTGGGTAAGCCGCATATTCTGGATAGTCTTTGCCGAGAAATCCTTGGCGATTCCCGATAAAGCCGACCAGAAGGCCGTCGATTTTTGCAAGCCCTGTATAAACCTCCGGTCCATAGTCTGGCCTGAATTCCATATGCTCGCTGTTGTCAAAAATCCGGGCCATCATTTCATCAAGGCTATAGCTCCTCTTCTGGTTAAAGGCTACGATGCTGTTGATCTCATCTCCTGAAAACCTTGGTTCATGCGGCTCTGCCACTCGGAAGAAGTCAAGGTCATAGGCAGGGCACATATCCACATATCGTTTTAATGCATCGAGGACCTCGAACTCAGTATCATAGACCTCTTTAAAGAAGCCTGTCTCATTATAATGGATGGGAACGCTGCCAGGAGGCACCTCCTTAAAGTGACGGGTTGCCTCGATGAGCTGTTCCGCCCCCTCTTCATCGAAATAACCTTTGGGGCTCATACCTCCTACAATACCCCCGCCGCCTACTGCGATATTGGCATCCTTGTGTGCCAACAAGATGGTGGGGCTGATTCCCTGATACCCGCCTCCGGCCGGATTTGTTCCATATATGCCAGCTAAAACAGGGACACCCAACTTTTCCAGCTCAGCATGCCGGAAGAAGGTAGTCCCGTTTCCCCTTCGATTTGCATAGACCTCTTCCTGCTCCGTCAGCTTCACACCGCTGCAATTCACAATCCATACTAAGGGCACATGCAGTCTCTTTGCCATGTCAGTGACTCTCAGCTGGTTGTCTGCCTGACCGGCAATCCAGGCGCCGGCCATGACCTTATTATCAAAACCGATAACCACTGTCCACTTGCCGTTGATCTTGGCGAGTCCGTCAATAACACCCGTTGTTCCCTCCTCGTTAAACAGGGGGTTGTAAAGAGTATGAAGTGGGCACCAGGTTCCGGGATCAACGAGATGCTCTATCCTCTCCCAGACCGTTGTCTGGCCTCTCTGTTTAATTTTATCGGCAGGTATACCTGCATTTTTTACAGCCTCTACAGCACGGGCAACATCCTTTTCCACTTCATTTATTTGTGCTACGTTTTGCTTTGCACTTTCCTTTTGGCTATCGGAAAGAACTTTACCAAATAGTGTCATTTTTTCAAAATAAGGTCTCATATTTCACTCCTTTTCTTTACATGCTTACGATATACGATAATATATTTTTGTTCCAATTCTACTTGACCTAGTAGTCGCTTATAAACCTTACCAAAGAAGATACGTTTAGAGTTATGGTCTCAGATACCTTTAACCGGAACCACGAGTTGAAATAACATATTTTATGTCTCGGGAAAATCTCTGAGAGATTGTACCTTTATTGACAGGATAAGTTCGTTTTCTATCAGTTTAAAGCCGTAGGATCATCCAGATATTTTACCAAAGCATAGGGTAATAGCAACCATTTTCACATGGCAACCATTCTATTTTGTACCTGATTCCTTATATCTTTACGGTTACATACATGCAGAGAACATTTGCTTATTGTTGTTCACGATCTGAGATTACTAAATGGTAGTTTATCAAATACATTCCCAGCTTTTCTGAGAAGTTCCAATACATTTTGCGATCGAAGATCATAAAAATAGAACCTCTGGCACCCATCGTCCATAATAAACTATAAGATACATAACAAATAGACCTGTGAATGCATACATTATATGAGATGGGAATGCAAGCATCATGTTGAGTTTATATTTAAAAATGTAGGAAAACTATATTTGTAACTGCTGTCCAAAATAATTCACATCCATCGTTTTTGGACAGATACGTATTTGATTTTACACGATGCTATTTGCGTGCAGAAATTCAGGCTGTCTGTGCCTTCAGATGCTGTCCAAATAAAAAATCGATTGTGGACAAGAGTGATTTGGGATACTCCGAGAATATGGTAATGATATATATTTCGTTAGCGGTCCAGACATAAAAAATAAACCATAGAAGAGGATCAAAAAACTCTTGCTTTTAAGGACTGAAGGTGCAAAAAATACCTCTTGTAGTATGATTAGGAATATTTAGATTGCAGCAATATTGCTTGGCTATTAAAACAGACATAGTTTATTGAGACCTTTGAAAAACCTGGCGATTTTCACCATCCCCAAAAAGAAGATGAACTTTTTTTAAGTGACTGGTGACTTCCGGCTCGTAGAGCCTCCCGTTCGGAGAGAAGGGTGCTGAAAAGACCAACCCGGGAGCCTCGGCCTCCGGCCCGGAGGGCCTACGCCCCGGAGGGAACTGAAAAAAAGCCTATCGTCTTCAGATCAATAGGGGTTATGCAAAGGTTTCACACTGAACCCTATTGTGTAATTGATTTAAGGAATGCGATGAAAAAATCTTGGTCATGTATTTTTCTATGGTTCTGCTTAGTGTTTAATACGTTGTCAACTTCCCGGATTCCTTATAGGAGAGGAGTTACAGGTGAAGGATGATATGAATTTTTAAATGCGGTCTGGCCGTACGTTATCAAGTCATGTGCATTCACCTGATTGACTACTATAAGCAATGAGTAAGGTACTATCAACTCAGCGAGCCGGTAATTTCCAAACGCCGGCTTTATTTTGGTACGTTTAGATAAAATTTTTATCCATGATCAAGAATTCTCTAAAATAGTCAGGATCTCATGAGGAGGAAGGAATGAAAACAGATGATATTACTATTTCCAGATCGATTATTGAGGCTTACACGGAAAAAATTCTTGGTTCATTGAGTGTAGATGTGGCTCTTGTAGGGGCAGGCCCCTCTAATCTGATTGCTGGTTATTATCTTGCCAAGGCAAATCTAAAGGCAGCCATATTTGAGGCAAAACTTGCCCCTGGTGGAGGCATGTGGGGTGGTGCCATGATGTTTAATGAGGGTGTTATCCAGGAAGATGCCCTTCCTGTTATTCAGGAAATGGGCATAGGCTTTAAAGATAAAGGTGATGGTTATTACACAATAGATACAGTTGAAGCAACATCAAGCATTATTTCCAGATGCGTACAAGAGGGCACTATAATCTTCAACCTCATTAAGGTAACAGATGTTCTTTTTAGGGAGGAAGGAGGAAAAAAAAGGGTCTCAGGGGTAGTATTAAACTGGTCACCTGTTGAGCATCTTGACCTCTTTGTAGATCCTTTGAGCATTCAGGCCTCTTATACCGTGGATGGAACAGGCCATCCTGCAGATATATGCAGAATTATCATCAAAAAAATCGATGCTAAACTACATACAAAAACAGGTGGTGTAGTAGGAGAGATGTCTCTCTGGGCTGATGAGGGAGAGCAATTCACAGTAGCTAATACCAAAGAAGTATTTCCTGGCCTCTATGTCACCGGAATGGCAGCTAACAATGTCTTTGGTGGTCCTCGCATGGGGCCTATATTTGGTGGAATGATCCTTTCCGGAAGGAAGGTCGCTGAAATAATTTCTCTACAGGCTAAAAACCGGAGGCCCTAAGATGCGGCAAAAGATATCGAGGCCTACCCTAAAATTTCCAGAGGAATGGAAATATTCAGGAACCGCAGATCATAAATCGAGGGTTTAATGAGCTACGAATCACAAGAACCCATGAACGAATTCGAGACTTTCTATGGATCAAATTGATTATAATATTCTCCTGGATACTTTAAGGAATATGGTTCAAGAGCAGGCATATTCAGACATGGAGAGGTTAACAGGAGATCTACATTCAGCAGATCTTGCTGATGTGTTAGAACACCTGGAGAGTGATGAGATACTCGCTGTGTTTAAACTGCTTACACCGGAAAAGGCTGGCGAGGTCTTGAAAGAGCTATCAGCCCCAGTCCAGGAAAAAATTTCCAACGAACTGGATGATCAAACAATCACACAGATCTTAAATGAACTACATTCAGATGATGCCACGGATATTTTCAGTTATCTTACAAAGGAAAGGGCTCAAAAGATAATCAGTTTAGTTCGATCTGATGTATCCGAAGAGTTGCACAAATTACTTAGCTATAAAACAGATACTGCTGGCGGAATCATGACCCTGGAGTTTGTTTCTGTCAGCGCCAACTCTACCATTCGGGAAGCTATAGAAAAAATCAGAACAAAGAGAAAAGAAGTTGAGAATCTCTATTATGTTTGGGTAGTGGATGACTTTGGGAAACTGTTGGGAGTTGTTTCGATAAAGGATCTTGTCCTTGAGCCGCAAGACAAAAAGATCGGTGACATAATGAACTCCGATATCATTAGTGTTTCTGTTGATGCTGATCAGGAAGAGGTAGCCAGAATCGCCAAACAGTACGATCTAATTAATATACCTGTTGTGGACAGCCAGCAGAAGCTTATAGGCAGAATAACAAATGATGATATTATTGATGTCATTGAAGAGGAGGCTAATGAGGATATCTCTCTGATGGCGGGCGTTACACACCAGGAAATTGCTGAAGAGTCAGCAGTAAAGATATCCAGGGCACGTCTTCCGTGGTTACTTTTAGGTCTGTTCGGAGGGCTTCTATCAGCTATCGTAGTTAACCATTTTCATGGCTCTCTTGAAAAAATGCTTGCCCTATCTTTTTTTATACCAGTAATAATGGCAATGGGTGGGAATACTGGCACTCAGGCGGCTACGGTTACCATAAGGGGATTGGCGACGGGTGATATAAACATTGTTCATACTGGCAAAAGGCTTTTAACAGAATTATGGGTAGCCTTGATAAATGGTATTTTCTGCGGTATTTTATTAGGGTTTATTGTGGCTTTCTGGTTATCTGATCCCCGATTAGGTATAGGTGTCGGGATTAGCCTGATAACAGTGATAATCGTCTCCGGCTCTTTTGGGGCATTTGTTCCTCTTTTGCTCAAAAAAATAAACATTGACCCAGCTTTAGCTACTGGACCATTCATTACCACATCAAATGATATACTTGGACTCTTGATCTACCTGAGCGTTATTACCCACCTCTTGGTGGCTTGATAGCAAAAAGACTCGTTGCTGATCTCTTAATTTTGCTTGCCAATGAACATGGAGCGCTGGATCTCGCTAAATTTCTTATCTCTGGAAGACTCCTCATAGCAGCTGCTTCACCGAGAGAGATCAATTCCTTTGATCGGGAAAAATCAGTCCAATGAATGCCGTCTATTTGTGGCTTAATAACAATATCGGCATTTCTGAAGCTGTATTGTTCCAGGTAAAATCCCTGTATCTCTCCGGCCCTTACATATATGTCCACAGCTGTTTCAAGCTCCGAGCAGAAAGCTATATCTCTATCCACAGCTATTGCAATTATTTTTTGGATGCCTTCTTCATAGAGGTGCTGTATGGGTACATTACAAATAATACCGCCGTCAGACAATTGTCTTCCTTCAATCTCAACCGGCGGTAAGACACCAGGAACAGCAGCACTGGCTAATATAGAGCGCCGCAAAGAGCCCTTTTTAAGGACAACGCATGTACCATTTCTTAAATCGGTTGCGATTGCTCTAAAAGGAATCCCCGTTTCTTCTATTTGAATATCAGGTATAAAAAAGTTCACAAACTCTTCCATTTCATCTATTTCCAAAATACTTGGCCTATAGAGAGCATGGGCCAATCGGAGCTTGGTCATGAAATAGGACTGAATACGCTTGCTCAACCGTTGTTCAGCTCCACTTTCTGCATCCCCCATAGCCTTAAGGTTGGATGATTGGTACAGATCGCTTTCCAAGAAAGACGTAGTCTTTTCCTCCAGTTCCTCAATATTTATTCCGGTTGCAAGTGCCCCCCCTATAATCGCTCCTATGCTTGTGCCTGCAATAATATCAGGTATGATTTTTTCTCTGGCTAGCACCTTCATAACCCCTATATGAGCGAAGCCTCTTGCACCGCCACCACCCAGGGCCAGTCCTATTTTCCTTGTTTTTTTCAATTCAGATAATTGATTTAGTCTCTTGGGGTATCATTGCCCGAAATTTGCTTCGATTCCTTATGATATTATGTAGAGTAGATATCTCCTAGCTTGCTGCGAGGTAGTTCATTGCTCAAGAGGCACTTTGAAGGCAAGATGAATTAAAAACATAGACTCGATAAAAACTGAGCTTGCTAAGTTTGTAGTTAATATCTCAAGCTGGGACTATAATAAACAGAAAGGTTTTGCTTCATGGGAATAAAAGGTTACAAACCCTTTTCCAAAATTTATCAAGGCCACGAAAATTGTAATAGACTATTTGTAAAGCGAGACCTTTGCATAACCCCTCTTGATCTAAAGACGATGGACTTTTTTTCAGTTCCAAGGCTCTCGGGTTGGTCTTTTCAGCAACGTATCCATGGGGGAGTTTTGCCCCCTCCGCATTGCCCCGATAAATCGGGGCCTGCGGGTTCCCCCACTGATACGTTACGAAAAGACAGCACCCTTCCACCAGTCAC
>JAWOBA010000059.1:0-19268 GCA_046498285.1 Desulfatiglandales bacterium
TGAAAGCAAGAAGAAGCGGGAAGAAATTCCCCAGTGAAATACCCTAACGAGTTTCTGCTAGGCAGAATTTCACGGGGCAAGCAAAGCTGAAAGGTAAAAGGTGAAAAAACTGGACATAATATTTCTGCAGCCATAAGATCTTTCCCGGCGTACCTGGCGTCTTGAGCGAAGCGGGCGGGTCAAACATATAACCACGAAGACGTCCCGGAGGGAATTGAAGAAGTGTCGATCCTCTTCAAGAAAATATGAGTTCTACAACGCTCTAAACCCATGAATGAATTACTGTTAACTATGGGCAAGGCAGGATGAATCCTCACCTTGTTACTCCTCCCTTACTACTTTCCCATCACCGAAATATGCGAAAACTCAATCATGGTTAAGAAATAATATATCATGGTAATGGATATTACTTTTACATGATTCTTGCCTTGACATTTTTCCCAATTTCGGTAAGTTACTTATCAATTAGTTTTGCTTTTATTTTATCTTAGGCATGTATTATCATCCCGTTTGTAATAGGTACAATAATACTACCTTAACAAACCTTTGTTCATTTCGACTGAAGCGAAAAATTTATAAGGCCTATATGTTCAGCATGATAAGAATCCCGCTTTGGCCGAAATAATAGCTTTGCATGGTTTTTCGTTCAGGCAGTACATATAAATAATTAAGGAGATTATATGGTAAAAAAAATTGATCAGATGCGAAATATAGGATTAATCGGCCATAGTGGCTGTGGAAAGACATCGCTGGCAGAGGCCATGCTTTTCAACAGCAATTCAACAAACAGGTTGGGAAGAGTAGATGATGGTAATGCTGTTATGGATTTTGAACCAGAAGAGATTAAACGAAAGGCCAGCCTAAGCACTGCCTTTCATCCCTATACCTGGAAGGGCAGGAAGTTCAACATTATCGATACACCAGGAGAAAACGATTTTCTTTCTGATACCAAGGTATGCCTTCAGGTAGCAGAGGGGTCCCTTGTTGTTATTGATGCTGTAAACGGCATCAAGGTAGGCACAGAAAAGGTATGGGACTTTTCTGAGAAATATTATTTACCCCGGGTGATATTTGTTAATAAACTGGATAGGGAACGAGCTGATTTTTATAAAATCTTAGAAGAAATTGAAACTACATTCTCTATTAAAGTAACACCCATATATCTTCCTATTGGATCAGAAAATGACTTTGGTGGAATAGTAGATCTTATAAAATTAAAGGCAAATCTCTGTAGCAATGATGAATCCGGCTCCTTCACAGAAGGAAAAATCCCAGACTCAATGGCCGAGATTGTAGATAAATGGCGTGAGAATATGGTTGAAAACATTGTCGAGGCCAATGATGATATAATGGAAAAATATCTTGATGGGCAGGAACTCACGCCAAAAGAAATAGAAGATACCTTTATACAAGGGATGATAGCTGGCACGGTAGTGCCTGTTATTCCAGGATCTGCTACCCTTAATATAGGTGTCAAACAGCTTTTAGATGTTATTGATCAATCCTTGCCGTTTCCAGTTGATAGAGGAAAGGTTAAAGGGCATCAAGTAGACAGTCAGGAAGAGGTAGAATTTGATGCAGTCGATGATGCTCCATTTTCAGCCTTAATCTTCAAGACATTGGCAGACCCCTTTGCAGGAAAACTCACCCTTTTTAAGGTTATGTCTGGAAAGATAGATTCAGAATCTCTCATATTTAACGCAACAAAAAAGGTAAAAGAAAAATTGGGTCAATTATTATTGATAGAGGGTAAAAAGCAAACTCCTATCAATACAGTTAGTGTGGGGGATATAGCAGCTGTGGCTAAGTTAAAAGAGACCACGACTGGTGACACTATTTGTCAGGAAAATAATCCGATCATTCTTACCCCAGCCAAGCCGTTACCTCCAACTATTTCTTTTGCTATAGAGGCTACAGAAAAAGAAAATGAAGATAAAGTCTATTCTTCTCTGGCCAGATTGGTTGAAGAAGATCCGACTCTTAAACTAGACAGAGATCAATCAACGGCGGAGATTATCCTATCCGGCACTGGCCAAAATCATCTGGAGAATACAAAAGACAAGTTAAAGAGGAAATTCGGCGTTGAAATTAATTTTAATACTCCCAAGGTCCCTTATAGGGAAACCATCAAAAATACAAGAGAAAGGATAATATACAGGCACAAGAAACAGTCTGGGGGTAGAGGTCAGTTTGCTGAGGTTCATTTTGATATCTTTCCTTTAAAAAAAGGGGAGGGCTTTGTGTTTGATGAGGCATTAACGGGAATGAATGTGCCCCGGAATTTTGTTCCAGCTGTTGAAAAGGGAATTAGAGAGGCCATGAAAACTGGAGTTATGGCAGGATATCCTGCTGTAGATTTGAAAATTCGGTTTTTTGACGGAAAATCTCATGATGTTGATTCATCCGAAATGGCGTTTAAAATTGCTGCTTCCATGTGTTTTAAAAAGGCCTTTCAGGAAGCTACACCGGTACTTTTAGAACCAATTATGAGTATGGAAATATCTGTTCCAGAAGATGTTATGGGTGATGTAATAGGTGATCTTAACGGTAGGAGAGGAAGGGTTTTAGGTATGAATAGTGATGGGAAACAACAAATTATAAAGGCCGAGGTTCCCATGGCTGAGGTTCTGAGATATTCCCTTGATCTTACATCAATGACAGGCGGCAGAGGGAGCTTCCAGATGAAACACTCACATTATGAAGAGGTCCCTCCTCAACTAGCAGAGAAGGTAATAGCTGCCTCTAAGGATCAGGGAAAGTAAAATGGTGTATAGATGTCGATAAAGGCTGGGGTTTTAACAATTAGCGATAAGGGGTTTAGGGGACAGAGAAAGGATGAATCAGGACCCTTAGTTGCTGGAATATTGACTAAGGCCGGCTACATAGTGGATAAGCAGAGTATTGTTCCAGATGATTTTGAAACAATTGTGGAGCGTTTAATCTCATGGGCCGACAAAGACAAACTTGGGCTTATTGTGACAACAGGGGGTACGGGCGTAAATCCTACCGATGTAACCCCTGAGGCGATGCTCAAGGTAATTAAATATCAAATACCAGGGATGGCAGAAGCAATGAGGTCTGCAAGCCTCACAACAACTCCTCATGCCATGCTTTCCAGAGCAATCGCTGGTGTAAGGGGATATAGTCTAATTATCAATCTACCAGGAAGCCCTGAGGGTGCAAAGGAAAATCTGGATGTCGTTTTACCAGCTCTCTCTCATGCGCTAGCAAAAATTTCAGGAGATATGAGTGATTGCTCTCACCATAAAAATCCTCACCTATAATGAGACCTTTACATAACCCCTATTGATCTAAAGACGATGGGCTTTTTTTCAGTTCCAAGGCTCCCGGGCTGGTCTTTTCAGCACCCTTCCACCAGTCACTTCAAAAAAGTCCATCATCTTTTTGAGGATGATGAAAATCGCCAGGTTTTTCGAAGGTCTCATCATAATAAGAGAGAGAACAATCAATATTGCCTAAGAACTACTTTGGAAGCTTGGAGTGACAAAAATCTCTAAATCTGTAGTAAGAGTCTTGCCAATTATGGTTATTATGCAATATCGGGTTCCCTTATTAAACAGCATAATATTTTTTGCCGATTTGAAAGAGCTTAGGAAACGCCAGCCATCCTCAGACATTTTGCTGGTAAAGTAGTTGATGAGAGAATCTGTTTCCACCCTTCCTGAAAAACTAAGCACCCCAGCTGTAGACTGAGCTGTATGAAATATGTATGATTCCCCTTTTTTGAGATTAAATTCCTTTGGAATAGGCACATCCTTAAAATCATAATATTCTGAGGCTGTTATTTCCTTACCCTCTTCCATCTTTATGGGTGTTTCTTGGGTAGGATCTTCTTTTTTAGATAGAATATCTCTGGCGCAAGCAGTTAAAATAACCATAATAAGCATCTGTAAAACGATTGCTATAATAAATGTATGCCCCTTTGCATTTCTCATCCCCATACCTCCTCTGTTTTTTATTTTTTATACCATGTGTTCTGGAATAAATCAATTCTATTTTCTATCATCACCGTCATTCTCTTTACATTAAAATAAAAAAGCGATTTTTTCTGTTAACTAAATTTTAAAAGTGCACTGTTTAAGAATTAAAAGTGAACTACACTATGGGGTAAGCACAGTATTTCCTGCAAACAAAAACAATACTTATAGCACGGTGATTTAGAAGGCGATAATGGTTCTGATCATTGGTTTTGTTTACAGGCTCCATAACGAAGATGAGTGACTTTAGTAAATTGAATTTTCAATCCGACATGCTTAGCAGAGCTTAGTAATTCCTTGCACCAAGTCGTTTTGAGAAATTCGCATAGCGCCTTTCTTAGGTGTTTACTTTTAAACTTTAAATTAACTGAAAACGGTTCACTTTTAATTCTTACCTGACAAAAAGGCAATTTCTTCTTGACTAAGGATATCCTCATGCCTATACTTCCCCCGACCTAAAAAAAAGTAATCTTTGATGTGTTGAGACCTTTGAAAAACCTGGCGATTTTCACCATCCTCAAAAAGCCCATCGTCTTTAGATCAATAGGGGTTATGCAAAGGTCTCGTGTTATTATTGTTTAGCGTTATAATATCAACTTGTTTGACAAAGCAGGACTTGTCTCTATAGAAAATTGTTAATTCATCGGTGAGGAAACATAAATGAGATATAAAAGTGTGATTCTTTTTTCATTTTTCATAGTTCTTTTTGCATTCTCCTTTCCAGCATTTGCAACAGAAAATGCTCATCAAGGGGCTCATGAGCACATCAACTTAGGTGAGATTCTCTCCCTTTATAGTACCATTCCATTTATTGGGATTTTGCTTTCGATTGCCTTATTCCCTCTTTTTGCCCCGGAATTCTGGCACCATCACTTTGGAAAAGTTTCGGCATTTTGGGCTACCGTTATTGCCGTCCCCCTTTTATTTATCTATAAGGGATTAGCCCTTCACAGCTTTCTCCATATTATCTTGACTGATTATATTCCCTTTATTTTACTCCTCTGGGGCCTTTATACCGTGTCTGGTGGCATTCTCCTTAAAGGGAGTTTGAGGGGATCACCCATGGTAAATACCACTATGATTATCATCGGCACTGTTTTAGCTTCTTGGATGGGAACAACCGGAGCGGCCATGCTCCTCATAAGACCTTTTTTACGAGCCAATAATTTTCGAAAAAACAGGGCCTTCATGGTGGTCTTCTTTATATTCCTTGTAGCCAATATCGGTGGATCTCTGACACCAGTTGGTGATCCCCCACTTTTTCTAGGATTCTTGCACGGTGTTCCCTTCTTTTGGACCTTTCACATCCTGCCACACATGTTATTTACTGCTTTGGTCTTACTTGCCATATATTTTGCCCTTGACACCTATTATTACAGGAAAGAAGGGTTTACAAAAACCCAAATACATGAAGAAGAAAAAGAACCATTCAGGTTGGTTGGAAGCTATAACTTTTTATTTTTAGCAGGAATTGTTTGCTCTGTAATAGTTAGTGGATTAGTTGATTGGGGAGAAGTCAATACGTTGGGGATAGCCAGAAGTATCCAAGAATGGGCAAGGGATGGTTTTATTATCCTTATGGGCATACTTTCTTTGATATTCACCCCCGCTAAGACCCGGGAAGATAATGAATTTACATGGTTTCCTATTCAGGAGGTGGCTTATTTATTTGCCGGGATATTTATAACAATGACTCCATGCCTTCTTATTCTTCTAGCAGGAACCAAAGGAGCCCTTGGCGTTATCATTGGTGCTGTAAAAGAGCCCTATCATTATTTCTGGGTTACAGGGATGCTGTCAAGTTTTCTGGATAATGCGCCCACATATTTAACGTTTTTCACCACTGTGCTAGGCAAATTTTATGCAGGTATACCTGAGTCAGCAGCAGTTACAAAGTTAATAGCTGAAAATCCTATATTTCTAATGGCTATTTCTGCAGGTGCCGTTTTCTTTGGGGCTAATACCTATATTGGAAATGCACCTAATTTTATGGTGAGATCAATTGCAGAGGAGGCTGGTACTCCTATGCCGAGTTTCTTTGGGTACATGTTAAAGTATTCTATTGTTTTTTTGGTTCCTGTCTTTATTTTGGTGACCCTCATTTTCTTTTAACATCATACTTTGGAAATCGGCTTTTTTACTTTTTTCAGCACTATAATATCCGTAATGCGAGTTGAAGGATATTGACCATTTTCATCTTTCTCCAGATATTTAACCATATCCCAGATAGTATTAAGGGCTATTGAGACACCTACAAGAGCCTCCATCTCAACTCCTGTCATAGACTCAGTCTTAACCAAACAGGAGGCCTCAATAGAATCATTATGAATAGAAAAATCCAACTCAACGGTGTTTAAAGGAATGTGATGGCAATGGGGAATCAAGAGGTATGTCTCTTTGGCAGCTCTCATGGCAGCTATCTCAGCAACCAACAGGGGGTCCCCTTTTTTAATCTGATTTTCTTTTATCCTCTCTATTGTCCTAGCTGAAAGAATTATTCGTCCTGAAGCACACGCCTCTCTGCTAACAACCTTTTTTCCGGTAATATCAATCATGCCCATAGCAAAATAATACCTCTCTCCACTCTACTCCACAAACAGAATACTGGAATGCTCAAATATCGGATTTGAAGAAAAGTCAATAACCCCGAGATCTTTGCATAACCCCTATTGATCTAAAGACGATTGGCTTTTTTCAGTTCCCTCCGGGCCGAAGGCCAAGGTTCCCGGGCTGGGCTTTTCAGCAACGTATCCATGGGGGAGTCCGCCAGTCACTTCAAGAAAGTTCATCATCTTTTTGAGTATGGTGAAAATCGCCAGGTTTTTCAAAGGTTTCAACCCCACCATTCAGGATGGAGTATACAAGGGCAGCGGTACATGAAGGTGTGATAGCTTTATTCACTGTGTCCACCCATTGCTCCCTTAGCCAAACATACCTTCTTTTCATATGGTTGGGATAGACTTACATGTATCAAGGTACGGTCATGGCAAAGAGTTGTAGAAATCCAGCGACACTCAGCTATCATCATCTTGTGTTTTAATAGTAGGTATCTTAAAAAATTGGATTCCCTCATCCTTTAGAGTTTTCTCTTCTCCTGCTGTAGCTGAGCCCCGTATATTCCTCTTTTTTCCCACGCCATAATGAATTTTCAAGGCCTCCTTAGCAAAATCAGGTCCGACATTGTAAAAATTATTGTTTATATACTCCATTAGATCAGCGGCAAGTTTTTTATAATCAGGCTCACTTTTTTCCGGGTTTTCGTCTCCCTGACTGCTCTTGATGGCCACTGGAGAAAGTACCCTGCTTATCTTGGTACTTCTGCAAAAAGGACATGTAACCATCCCTTGAGAATTTTGCTCATGAAATGATTCCAGATCCTTGAACCAGCCTTCAAAGCTGTGTCCATTTGAGCAACGTAGGTCAAATACAATCATTTTATCACCACTACAAAATGTCTCTGTTCAATCATATACCATTATTATCAGCAAACATCTCTTTCTTATTCAGCATAGAGTACAGCTAATATCTTTGTTTTTTCTTTCCCATGGCATTTTACCAAATGTGAAACCGTTGAATCATAGTAAATAGCATCACCTGGTTCAAGAAGATGGATTTTTTCTCCCAGGTGAACCTCCATGATGCCTTCGAGAACAAAGATAAATTCTTGACCGTCATGAGAAGAACGTTCTTCAACAGCAGATGGTTCCAGTGTTACGAGGAAAGGCTCCATATGCCGGTCTTTTTTATGAGGAGCCAGGGAGATAAATTCGTATCCATATGTCTGGCTTTTTTGAGAATCAAATCGGGAAATGACCTTTCTGTCATTTTTTCGGACAATGGTGTAGGGGAGTTCTTCAGCGCCTGATATAAAATAGCCCATTTTCATTTCAAGTGCCTTTGCCAGCTTGATAATGGAACCCAAAGGTGGAGATACATTGCCTTTTTCTATCTGTATCAATAATTCAGATGGTAATCCTGTTCTCTGGGAAATGTCTTTCACGCTCAATCCTTTTTTTTGTCTAATCTCTTTGACAGTTTCACCAACCTTTAACGTAATCTCACCTTCAGGAGTAACCTTACCAGTGCTACCGGCAAGGTATTTTTCCTCATCTCTTGCAGAAAAGTGACTGAGGTCATCCAAAAAATCGTCATATTTATCAGGTTTAGGTCCCTCTTTTTCCTCATCCATAATCCTCTCCTTTAATGATATAAAAAGTCTTATATTTTATTTATATCATAACACCCCTATATCTTGCTGTCAATGGGAGGACGGTATTTTAGTGAATAGAGAATCTAATAAAACTTAGGGGTGAAAGCCTTCTGCATGAAATCTTTTTATATTATAACATTAATAAATTCTTTCTTGCTATATTCCTTTATTAGTTGTATGTAGCGTGACTTTCACTTGAGTAAGCCCTGCTGAGATGTTACAATAAAAATTGACGTTCCTACTCTTCCTGCAGGGCATGAAAGGGCTGCAATAAAGGGCTATGGTGCATACAAAAGGAGCTATTGATGAACGATGATATTCAATACATAAGAAATATAGGCATTAGTGCACATATCGATTCAGGTAAGACTACCCTGACAGAAAGAATACTCTATTATACAAAAAGGATATTTGCTGTCCATGAGGTAAAGGGCAGGGATGGGGTTGGTGCCACCATGGATTCTATGGAGCTTGAAAAGGAGAGGGGGATCACTATTTCCTCTGCAGCCACCTACTGTGAATGGAAAGGCTATAAGATCAATATTATTGATACACCTGGGCATGTCGATTTTACCATTGAGGTTGAACGTGCGCTTAGAGTTCTTGATGGCTCCATACTAGTACTATGCGCGGTAGGAGGTGTGCAATCACAGTCCATGACCGTTGACCGGCAAATGAATAGATATAAAGTACCTAGAATGGCTTTTATCAATAAGTGCGATAGAGCGGGCGCCAACCCATATCGAGTAGTAGAACAACTGAGGGAAAAGTTGAATCATAATGCTGTACTGATGCAGATTCCCATGGGACTGGAAGGAAATTTCTCTGGGGTGATAGATCTGATATCCATGAAGGCTATCTATTTTGAAGGACCTTTCGGCGAACATGTTACAATACAAGAAATTCCTTCATCTTTCCTTGATGAGGCTAGCGCCAGAAGATATGAGTTGCTGGAAGCTGTTTCCATGTTTTCGGATGACTTGATGGAGGCAATTTTCGAAGATAGAGTAAATGAGAAGTTAATAAACAAAGCGATAAGGAAAGGAACCCTTTCGAGGCAAATGACCCCTGTTTTTGTTGGATCAGCATATAAAAATATTGGCATTCAGCCCCTGCTTACTGCCATCACAAATTATCTTCCTTCACCAACCGAGGTAGAAAATAGCGCATTGGATATGGATCAGGAAGAAAAAAATGTATTAATTTCTGCGGATCCCAATAAACCCTTAGTAAGCTTGGCATTTAAATTGGAGGTAACCCCCTATGGACAACTAACCTATCTCAGAATCTATCAGGGTTCCATTAATAAAGGTGATGAACTGATAAATACCAGAACGAGGAAAAAAATCAAGATTGGCCGACTTATACGTATGCATGCAGATGAAATGGAGGATATCTCCAGGGCCGGCGCAGGAGACATTATTGCCCTTTTTGGAGTTGACTGCTTTTCTGGAGATACCTTTACTGATGGCACCTTAAACTATACTATGACCTCAATCTTTGTTCCAGAACCGGTGATTTCCCTGACTGTATGGCCAAAGGATAATAAGTCCACTACCAATATGGCCAAGGCTTTAAGTCGATTTATTAGGGAGGATCCCACATTTCAGTCTCGGGTAGACAAGGAGTCGGGAGAAACTCTTATCTCCGGAATGGGAGAGCTTCATCTTGAGATATATGTGGAAAGAATGAAACGGGAATTTGGGGCAGAGGTAACTACAGGAATTCCCCAGGTTGCCTATCGAGAGACTATCTCCAGGCGGGTGGAATTTGATTACACTCATAAAAAACAGACTGGTGGAGCAGGTCAATACGGGAGGGTTGCGGGATTTATGGAACCCTTATTAGAAGAGGGCAATTATAAATTCATAAGTGCAGTGAAAGGGGGTGTCATCCCTACTGAATTTATTCCCGCCGTTGATAAGGGCTTCAAGTCCTGCCTTAAAAAGGGGCTTCTCATTGGATATCCAGTTTTGAGGATAAAGATTACCGTTACTGATGGGCAACATCATACGGTTGATTCCTCTGAGAGGGCATTTATGCAGGCTGCTATAGGCGCCTTTAAGCAAGCCTATTTAAGGGCTAAACCGGTGATATTGGAGCCGATTATGAAGGTTACAATAGAGTGTCCATCTGAATTTCAAGGAAATATAATGTCTTCCATTAATCAGCGCAGGGGATTAATTATGAGCTCGGCAGAAGATGGGGTTTTTACCACTGTTGAGGCAGAGGTTCCTTTGGCAGAGATGTTTGGATATGCAACGACCTTGCGGTCAATAAGTCAAGGAAAGGGAGAATTTACTATGGAGTTTTCCCGATATTCAAAGGTGCCTGAATCAGTAGAAAAGAAGTTAAAAGCCAACCACCCTAACATCCCGGGCGGGACTTACAAAGGAAAATAATTCATGAGCCACCTCCACCCCTACCCTCCCGGGTAGGGCATTAAAGGGCGGCGGTAACGTATAAAAAAATGCTGGTCAGTCAGGCACATTGATATGATTGAGCTAGGGTAATACGCAGAACGCGTATCCTCTAGCCCCTGATAATAACCAATGGGCACAAAAAATAGAGGGGGGAAACATGAAAAATTTTTCAACGGTCAGCCCTTTAAAGATACTTGAAAGCTCGGCCTATAAGGAATTGGGCAAAGGCAACTTGGGGGTCCTTATGGCCAGGGCAGGTGCTGGTAAAACCTCATGTCTCATTCATATTGCACTTGATAAGCTCTTTCACGAAGAAAAAGTGGTACATATTTCTCTTAAGGATGCACCTGAAAAAGTTGCCTCTTACTATAATGCTATTATCTACGATCTTGTTACGATTCTTAATATTGAAAATGAACATGATACTCGAGTTCTCTTTGATAAAAACAGGATAATTTTTTCCTATTTAAACGAGAGTTTCGATCTTGATAGGCTATATAAAAGCCTTGCTAATCTTGTGAGTAAAATCAATTTTATACCAAACACCCTTGTTGTTGACGGTCTTGATTTTGCAGAGACAAGCAGAGATATATTTGAGGGATTTAAAAAGATAGCGAAAGAATTTGACCTCGAGGTATGGTTTTCAGCCCTCTCACACAGGCATATTGCTGAGGTAAATGAAAAAGGAATCCCTTTTCCATGCAACAAGGTGGATGATCTCTTCAGTCTTATTGTCCAATTATCATCTAATCAATCAGGCATTGCTTTAACGATTTTAAAGGATCACGATGCAGAAGCTGTACCTGATACAATAGTGAGACTTGATCCAAATACCTATTTGGTCATAGAGTAAGGCAATTACACTTACAGGTCAAAATCCATAAACAGAGGAGATACACTGGTGTTGATAACATCTTTCATTTTTTTTACATAGTCTGGTCCATTGTCATCCTGCCAACCAGGCATTCCTCCACGCCATACATACGACACCAACTCATGCAGGGCTGTTTTGCTAAAGACGAGTTCAGCTATTTTAACTCCCTGTGATTTCGCTGCTACTTTCACCAAAATATTGGTCGGCTGTCCCCATCGGGTAATGATTTTTTCTACCGCTGCTCTATCTGCTTTTCCGGTCAATCGCTGCTTGAAGTCCTCAGGATTCTGAGGAAAGGGGAAAAGTTGATATACAGCTCCGATAAAGCCTCTTAAATCGGTACCCTGAATTGCACCCATAAGATTACCGATATTCCCAACTCTGTCGATTACATATCCTGGTAAGATAACATGGTCCAGCTTATGATTATTCCATGAAGCTATCGTTGCTACCATATCGCAGAAGAGGTGTGCGAAAAAGAAGTATTTTTCCAAGAGGAGAAGATCAGTTTCAATGTTAAAAAAGCCAAAGGCAATCCGGCCATGGCTCAAGGAATGAAATGCTAACGGCAAGAGACCTCCTTTTAGTTTTGTGGGCCTGTGTCACAAACAATCATCTGCAAAAAAGTCACTGGGCACCCTCATATAATCCTCCTTGTTTGTATTGATGCTTTAATCGCATTTGCTCGTGATAAGCCTGATAATTCCAATACATATGGTATACCCTGCAGAGACCTTTGCATAACCCCTCTTGATCTAAAGACAATGGGTTTTTTTCAGTTCCGAGGATCCCGGGCTGGTCTTTTCAGCAACGTATCCATGGGGGAGCCTGCCAGAGGCGGATAAATTTTGCTCTATCCGCATTGCCCCGATAAATCGAGATTTCAGGGACAGAGTTTCGCCTAAGGGGCAGTCCTTGCTTTGTGTACCTTGTGGCTTGTGGTTTATTGTAAACAACGTGGAATTTTGAAAATCGCCGGGTTTTTCAAAGGTCTCCCTGCAATAGGTATATATCAAGCGTTCCATAAAGCGCATGAGGAATGAAGAATGTTTGTTATTTGGTAATTGTCTGCTTGGAGCCTTTTCTTTGTTGCTTGATGGCCTCAGATTCTGCTGCCAGTTCTTCCAATAGGTCGCTGACATACCAATTTTCTGAAATGGGAGTAAGGGTAGCCCAGAGCTGAGAAGGCAATTCAGCATGGCGGTAGGCTGTCATAAGTGTGTGGAGCTCTTTCTGCGTAAAACCAGACATGATAATGGCCCGTCGCATCTTAGATTCCTCTTCGTAGCCGGATCTATCCGGTAAAGTCAACAGTTCCTTCAGAGTGTTCATAGATTGACTGGAGGTGACAAAGATCACGCCTAAATCCTGAAATCCTGCCTGCTCCAGGAAGAGGATAAACAAAGAATGTTCCGATAGAGAATACCCACATACCAGGATTCCCCTAGGTCCATACATTCGCTTGTTTGATTTTTTCACCTTGTGAAATGTGCTTTTGTGGGTCATACTATATACGTCTTTGAAGGGGTTTCCCGTGCTATCTTTGAGCGAAATTGTACTAGAAACTGATAACACACAAATGACGAGTATGTTACGTGTGCTGTCAAGAGAACACAAATTCCAATGATTTTATTCAATGGTAGGTCGCGGATGAAGTCCACTTCGCTTTACAATTTCTGGTACCATCTCTTCCCATTCAATGGCCATCACATGAAATCCACGCACTCCCTCCACCTCTTTGAGTCGCTGAATGGATTCCACACAGATATTGATTCCTTCTTCAGGTTGCTTCTCTTTAGGGACCCCGCTCATTCTCGCAACTACGTCATCCGGGACATCCATTCCTGGAACACGGTTTTTCATATATTTTGCCATGCCTGCTGATTTAAACGGTGTAACTCCAGCCAGGATATACACCTTCTCATGAAGACCCCGGTCTCGGGCCTGCCTCATCCAGAGCTCGAATTTATCAAGGTTGTATATGCACTGAGTCTGAATAAATTCAACTCCAGCTGCCACCTTCTTGGCAAGACGCCGAACGCGTATCTCAAAGGGATCAGCAAAGGGGTTGCATGCGGCCCCGACAAACATCTGAGGGGGTCGGTCGATATCATCCCCACCTAAGAATTTCCCCTCATCTCTCATGTGCCGAACCGTTTGTATCAGCTGCATGGAATCCAGATCAAAGACATTCTGGCCTTGAGGGTTATCGCCGAATTGCTGGTGATCCCCCGATAGACAGAGGATGTTGTGGATGTCAAATGAGGCAGCTCCCAGGATGTCGCTCTGCAGGGCAATCCTGTTTCTGTCACGGGTAACCATTTGCAGAATAGGCTCCAGCCCCATCAACTTAATCCGGATAACAGCAGCCAAACTGCATAGCCGGGTGACTGAGGTTTGATTATCGGTAATATTAATGGCATCCACATAATCCTTAATCATCTCAGCCTTCTTGGTGATCACATCTCCATCACTTCCCCGTGGAGGGCCACACTCTGATGTGACCGCCAAATGACCTGCTGCAAGAACTTTTTCCAATTTGCTCGGAGTCTTTGTGTTCATTGTCTCAAATCCTCTCTGATCACCTTTCTTGGTCCGCCAGCCCTTTCAGTTGACCAGTCTTTTATTGGAATGAGTATATCGTAGTCGTCAAGCCTATCCTGTTCTTTAAGCCGATCAATGATCAGTTGCCAGGCACAATCAAGGTCTTTGTTTATTTCACATTTTCCATTTGTGGAGCCACCACATGGGCCATTAAGAAGTCGTTTGGCACATCGGGAGATGGGGCAAATTCCAGCTGTCTGTCCTAAGATACACTGACCACACCCCTGGCAGCGCTCTGACCATACACCGCTTTCCTCGGTCACCCCCATAAAGGAGGTATTCAAACCTGGAAAAACAAGTGTCCTGGGATATTTTTCTGCTATGAATTGTACCCCGGCACCACAGGCCAATGAAATAACTGCATCATAATCCTCAATAATATTTCGTATCTCTTCCAGGTATTCAGGGTCACACTGCCGCTCTAATGTCACCTCTGTTACCTCCAGTTCTTTCCCTTCCTTTGTAAATGCCATCTTTAAGGCCGAGGCCAGGATGCCAACCTCTTTTTTACCTCCGGCATAACAGACGGTAACGCACTCGTTACACCCGACAATGAGTATCTTCTTGCAATCCTTAACAAATCCTATAATTTCCTCGATTGGTTTTCTTTCTGCTACGATCATAATCCATGGCCTTTCATTTAAGGTTCGCCACGACCTGAAATCAGGTATCTGTCGTTATTAGGGAAAAATAGATTTTTTCTCACGCGGCCTTTTTCTTTTGAAGTGCTTTCCGTATCGGACTGGGGCCTAAAACCTTGATCTTTTCATGCATCTCCTTTGCTACCTCTGAAAATCGAGGGCCATCAGAGGCCGCTATATTATACATTGCTAATCTTTCTCCTCCGACACCAATCTCATCCAGAAGCTTTTTGGCATATTCTACCCTTTTTTTTGCCCGTAAATTGCCGGTGAGGTAGTGACACTCACCTTCTAAGCATCCTGCAACATATACTCCGTCTGCACCTTTTTGAAAGGCTTCCATGATATGAAGGACATCTACTTTCCCGGTACAGGGAAGTCGTATGATCCTGATGCTATCAGGATAAGACAATCGCATGGTACCTGCCAGGTCCGCTGCTTCATAGCCTCAGAAGTGACAGCAAAATGCAACAATAATGGGATTGAACTTCTCTTCCACGTACAAACAGCCTCCTTATCCATAAACAGATACTATATCTTGATATGTCCGGGGCAATGGAATATCAGCCTTAGTCTCATATAGACTATATTTCCCCTTTCTCCCTCCTTATCCTGCTTCCATCAGCGCATCAATCTGCCCTAATATTTGAACATCCTGGTAATGTGAGAGAGTAATTGCTTTGGCCGGACACTCGGCTGCACACACACCACATCCATGACATTTGGAAATATCAATTTCTGAAACTCCATCCGCATTAATAAATGGTACCTCATACGGACATACCCTGACACAAATAAGACAGGCAGCACACAGATCGGGATCAACCGTGGCTACAATACCACCAACCTCTATAGAATCCTGTGAAAGCAAACAGCATGCTCGTGAGGAGGCGGCAAGTGCCTGGGAGATACTCTCATCAATTAACCGTGGTGAATGGGCCATACCACAAATAAAAATACCATCTGACTGCGTGTCAACCGGACGTAGCTTTACATGGGCCTCTAAAAAGAAATGATCATTGGTGAGAGGAACCTTGAGGATATTTGCCAGCTCTTCTGTATCTCCTGCAACAACGCCTGCACTTAAAATGAGCTGTTCAGGGTTGAATAGTATTTCCCTTCCCAGGGTCAGGTCTTTCACAGTGACCTGAATTCCCTCCCCTGACTGTTTGACTTCTGGTTCTTCGTCCTCTTTGTATCTCACAAAGTGGATACCCATTTCCCGTGCCTTTCGATAATAATCTTCCAAGAAAGCATAGGTCCTGATATCCCGGTGAAGTATAAAGATATTGGCGTCAGGATTCATTTCTTTTACAGCAATGGCATTTTTTATTGCCTGCTGGCAGCAGACACGGCTGCAATTAGGATTTTCTTTATTTCGAGAACCCACGCACTGGATCATAACCACGTTTTTCCATTCTTTGATTCTCTGATCATCTCTTGATAGAATATCCTCTAATTCTACCTGGGTTTTTACTTCCTCGGATTCTCCATACAGATATTCCTTGGGTGTGTACTCAAGGGCACCGGTAGCTACAATAACTGCACCGTGATTAATCTCTCTATGATACATGGCAGGTCCCACGGTGAGCGCTGTTTTGAAATTGCCCTTGGTGCCGGAAAAATCTACTACCATTGTCTCTGTTAAAACCTCTATCTTTTCATGCTGCGTAATCCTTTCAATTACATCATCTAGATATGTCTGTATGCTATCACCCTGTATAGTTGTATGTATTTTTCTGCCCATACCTCCCAGTTCTTTTTCTATTTCAACGAGAACCACTTCAAATCCTTGTTGGGCTATATTTAATGCGGCAGTCATGCCGGCAATACCACCTCCAATGATAAGTGCTCTTTTTGTGACCGGCAGTTTCCTTCTATACAAGGGAGAGAGCTCTGCGGCATTGGCCACAGCCATTCTTACCAGGTCTTTTGCCTTTTTCGTTGCGCCTGCTTTATCAGATTGGTGCACCCAGGAATCTTGATCTCTGATATTGGCCATGCTAAAAAGGTATGGATTTAGACCAGCTTCCCTGATGGTATCTTGAAATAATGGCTCATGTGTCCTCGCAGAGCATGAGGCTACAACTACCCTGTTCAAAGAGTATTCTTTTATTCGGTCCTTTATCCGGTCCTGAGCATCCTGGGAGCATGTAAATAGATTCTCATCTGCGACCACTACCTGAGGCAATCTGGATGCATACTCGGTAACCTCTGGAACATTCACCACTCCCCCGATATTTATTCCACAATGGCATACAAAAACGCCTATGCGGGGTTCCTGTGCAGTAACATCTATTTCTTCGGGGTATTCTTTTTCTTTGCTGAGGGTATATCTACTGTTTGATAGGATGCCTGATGCACCTGCGGCCGCTCCACTTGCCTGGATCACGGTTTCCGGTATATCCTTTGGGCCCTGGAAAACACCACATACGAAAACGCCGGGTTTCGATGTCTCAATGGGTGTAAATGATTCTGTACGAACAAAGTTATAGTTGTTTAAATGCACACCCAATCTACTGGCAAGATCAATAGATTCTTGCGGTATATCAAGACCCACAGATAATACAACCATGTCAAATTCTTCCTGAATAATCCTCCCAATCCCATCCGTATACCTGATCTGGAGGTTTCCTTCCTTATCACCGGGCAGTATGGTATGTATCCGTGATTTTATAAACCTGACCCCCATGTCATCCTTGGCCCGGTTATAGAATAGTTCAAAATCCTTTCCATATGTCCTTATATCTATGTAGAAGATAGCGGTATCCAGCGGAAGAGTACTGTGCTCTTTAGCCACCATGGCTTCTTTTATTGCATAGGTACAGCATACACCTGAGCAATATCCTCGATCTCCACTATGGATATTTCTTGAACCAACGCATTGTATCCAGGCAATCTTTGCTGGTTCTTTTTGATCTGATGGTCTTATGAGGTGCCCCTGGTAAGGGCCTGATGCGCTTAAGATCCTCTCAAACTCAAGGCTGGTAACGATATTTGGGTAATGGCCATATTGATAGGTATCATTCAAAGCGGGATCGTATGGCTGATAACCGGTTGAAAGGATGATTGCGCCAGCATCTATAGTAATCTCCTGCTCTTTCTGATCAAAATCAACGGCATCGGCTGGGCAAAACTTTTCGCATGCCCTACATTTCCCCTTCTCAAAATATATACAGTTTTCTGCATCGATAAGATATTTTAAGGGAACAGCCTGTGGATACTGTATATAGGCAGCCTTTCGGTTGATTAGGTTGGCATTGTATTCATCCGGCACTCTCCTGGGGCATTTCTCTGCACATGTACCGCAGGCGATGCATTTGTCCATATCTATATATCTTGGATGTTTTACAATCGTGACATGGAAGTTGCCTTCATTGCCCTCAACAGAAAGAATCTCAGAAAGGGTCAGTATTTCAATATTTAGATTTCTGCCGCACTCTACAAGCTTTGGAGACATAATACACATTGAGCAGTCATTAGTTGGGAAGGTCTTATCCAGTTGTGACATACGGCCGCCGATACTGGAAGATTGCTCTACCAGGTATACGTAGAATCCGGAATCTGCCATATCGAGGGCGGCCTGTATTCCACCAATACCG
This sequence comes from Desulfatiglandales bacterium, assembly GCA_046498285.1. Classification (GTDB taxonomy): domain Bacteria; phylum Desulfobacterota; class DSM-4660; order Desulfatiglandales; family B25-G16; genus B33-G16. Next base: position 18,353 of record JAWOBA010000059.1, read on the forward strand.
CCACCTACAACTACAACTGCTCCAGTCTTTGAGTTTGATGTATTTATCATGCTCAAATTGCGTAATCCCTCAATAGGTCACCCCCCTTTGGGCTGTGCCTGTTAGCTTCGTGCAGCAGTACCTTTAGGTTGGTAGAAATCCTTCTATTCCTGTTATATCTATTTGGTTTTTGCCTAGCCCTAATGTGTCTCTGTCAATACCCATACTCAATCCAAGCAGCTGGGGATAGAGGATGGCCGGAAGACGATGATTTTCTCCTTCCTCTGGATAGATCATCTTTTGGACGGTATCAAATTGAAGATGGCAGTATGAGCAGGCATCACATAGATACTGTGCACCGGATTGGCCTGCATCCAATACCTTTTTTTTAGTGAGATCCATGGATAGATCATCGTTCACTCCAGTTAACGGCGCACCACAACAGTCAAGCCTCTTTTCCCAGTATATACTTTCAGCACCAGTAAGTTCTACCAGATGGTCAAAGAGAGTGGGGTTAACCGGATCATCAAATTGAACAATCTCACTGGGTCTGAGGGCGTGACAGCCATAATGTGTTGCTATCTTAAGGCCCTGAAACGGTTGTGTAATCTTTTCCTTTATCGTATCACTCCCTATATCATGGTAAAGGACAGAGAGAAGGTGCCGTATTTCAACGCCCTTGCTGTATTCCAGGCCCTCTTTCTTCAGGGTAGCATTAATCTCATTGCGCAGGGAGGAGTCTTCCTTTAATATGTGATCTGCATAGGTAAGGGTTCCGAATCCGCACTTGCAAAGGATAAGCATGGGGAGGTCTTTCTGTTCTGCCAGGGCAATATTTCGTGCTGAGGCAAGCACAGACGCCTTAAAGTCAATATTACGCACAGGATATCCGCAACAGTTAAATGCTGCTATGTCCACCAGTTCTACACCTAACTTT
>JAWOBA010000011.1:0-5151 GCA_046498285.1 Desulfatiglandales bacterium
GCAGCACAATAATAGTTTTATCGGACATATAGGGGGCGACGATTTTATATTTATAATGGATTCAGATTTTATAGAAGAGACATGTCAGGAAATAATAGATGCCTTTGATAGAATTATAATATCCACCCTCTATAACCCCGAAGACAGGATAAAGGGCTGTATAAAATCCATTGATAGACAATACCGAGTAAGGACATTTCCCGTAATGACTATTTCAATAGGGATTACATGCAACAAAACCGGGATGTTCTCACACTATAGCGAAATTACTGAACGGGCATCTGAGATGAAAAAATACGCAAAACAGTTCAAGGGCAGTTGCTATCGATTGGATAAAAGAAAAATTTCTTTTCACAGTAATCAGGATTTACAATGAAACCGTATCCTAAAAACAGATTATTTTACGTCTTGTTCTGTTTTTTGCGCCTTCTGCATAATCATAGATTACGAAAAGGGTTGGAAATCTTATCACAAAGACTTGCTTAAGCCGGTACTTGGTCAAAAATTTTTTCTATTTTTTCGGAGAGTTGATCAATGGTGAATGGCTTTTGGATAAAACCATTGCGGCCACCATCCAAAATTTTAGATGCCTCCTTATCTACACTGTAACCACTTGAAAGAAGAAACCTTATGTCGGGATTAATCTCTTTTATCCTGTAATAAGTCTCTGCGCCCCCCATACTTGGCATAACCATATCCAGAATGACGATCTGTATCTGCTCCTTATTTTGTCGATAGACCTCTATCCCTTTTTTTCCACTTCTGGCAGTGAGTACATTATAACCAAGTATACCTAGAATCTCTCTGCCAACTTCGACAATCATGTGTTCGTCATCTATCAGAAGGACAGTACGAGAGTCTTTGTTGACTTTAACCAATTCTAGTCCGTTTATACTTTTCTTTTCAGAGGCGGGTAAATAAATAGAAAATGTGCTTCCCTCGTTTTCCTTGCTATCAACAGTTATAAAACCCTCATGATTTTTAATGATTCCATAAACACAGGCAAGTCCTAAACCTGTACCCTTGCCTATGTCCTTAGTGGTAAAAAATGGATCAAAAATCCTCTGTTGGGTTGCCCCATTCATACCAATACCTGTATCAATTACGGAAATTTTTACATATTTGCCGGGCGGCACATTATAGTGATGGCCAGAATCCTCATCAATTATCAGGTTTTCTGTGCGAATATACAGATCTCCGCCCTTGGGCATTGCCTGTGAAGCATTGATATAAAGGTTGAGCAGGACCAGCTCCATCTGTTTTTGATCGACTTCCACGGTCCAAAGATTTTCTTCATGTTTGTTATGAATTTTAATCTGTTTCTGAGTAAGGCCGAACATGCGGTTTTGATTCTGTATAACTTTGTTCAAATCAGTGGGTTTGATTTCGTATTTGCCTCCTCTGGCAAACCCTAAAAGTTGTTTGGTAAGATTGGCCCCTCTTTGAATGTATGTTTCGATGTCTTTTAGCTTCTGAAAGTTGGAATTACCGGAATCCATATCTAAGAGCATTAAGGATACGTTCCCCTGGATAGCCATGAGCAGATTGTTAAAGTCATGGGCAATACCTCCTGACAAAGTACCGAGAGATTCCATCCTTTGGGCATCTTGCAACTGAGCTTCAAGGCGTTTCCTGTCAGTTATATCTCTCAAGACACCATAGGCCCCGAGATATTTGGGGTTTTCTGCGGTTGGTTTATCATACATACCGGTGGATTTTAACTCCATTGTCAAATATTGGACACCACAAAGATCAGGACGATTATTGTCTTTACAGACCTTTATTCTCAGTTCACCGCGGGAGACACGTTCGGCAGTCCTTCTCTCATTAAAAAAGAAACGGGCCTTTTCCAGATCCCTTTGATAAACAAGGGTAGTGTAGTGTTTTCCGATAAGTTGTTCGGCCTTAATCCCTGTTAAGTGCTCAACCACAACACTGATAAAGGTAAAATTACCCTTCTTGTCCAGAGTATAAATAATGTCAGGGGAATTTTGAATCAGGTACCGGTAACGTTTCTCTGACTGTTGCAGTTTTCTATTAATATAGCGGTTTTCGCAGGTCAAAACCTTTTGTTTTATGGCGTTTTTACCTTTTGTGAGTAACTCTTCAGATTCAAAGGGTTTTCTAATGTAATCATAAGCCCCTTTTCTGAGCGCCCTTAATGTCGATTCCATGGATACATGTCCTGTTATGATGATGACCATGGTGTCGGGATAATTCTGATTTATACAGTCCATGACCTGAAAACCGTCCATGTCCGGTAACACTATGTCCAGAAATACAAGATCAAACGCGTTTTCTGCCAGACATTTTATGGCTTCATGTCCGTTATTGCTCGTATGTACTTCATAGCCATTATTACTTAACAATAGTTTCAAACTATCACACATGCGGGGTTCATCATCAACGACCAAGATTCTGGATGTGGACAACATGCTTTATCTCCTCTGTAAAATCTGATTCCACTGAAAGCCCCTATTAGCTGGATTGTTAAAAAAATTTTCGTGATTGCGACATATAGCCAAGTGTTAAATTATTACAAAAAATCACGTTTTTTATCTGGGGCTTTTCCCCGAGTACAATCCATTTTGAAGTGAAATTACACTTTCTGTTCTGTTACCATGGGTAGTCGTATTTTAAAACTGGTGCCTTTCCCCTCCTCGCTTTCATAAGCCAAAGTCCCATTAAGTGATTTTATGATTTCATAAACAATGGATAGGCCTAATCCGAAGTGTCCATGTCCCTTTGAGGTTACGAAGGGCTCGAAAAGTCGAGGCTTAATTTTATCGGAAATACCGGGTCCCTCGTCGGTGATCGTGATCTGCACATATCCGAGGTATTTTCTGTGTTCAGACCCCAACTCGTCTTCAAAATAACTTGGAATATGTCGGGTTTTGATATAAAGATTTCCTCCCTTAGGCATAACTTCAACGGCATTCTTGACGAGATTTATAAAGACCTGTTTTAGACTATCTCTTTCCGTTATGATCATCGGTAGTTCATCTTCGAGATCCATGTGTAACTTAATATTGGAATGCTGTGACAAAAATTCTGTCATAATTCTCATAAGATCTGACAGTAATCCGTTAATATCCACTGGTACAAAGTTGCAGACTCTTTTTTCGGAAAACGTAGTCAAGGACCGGAGTATCATGGTGATACGATCAATTTCTTCATTGAGGCACTCAATCTCTTCTTGGGCTGGATCCTGTGCAGACAACTTCATTCCGAGAATTTTGAGATAATTTTTCATGATACTCAGGGGATTATTTACTTCATGGACCACTTTCCGGGCCATGTATAATGATGCAGCTAACCGTTCAGATTGAATTCTGTTAAGCTGATTCCGTCTCACCTGATCCACATGTAAGGCGAGGGCTACGTTATTGCTAAACATGTTCAAGAGCATGGAGTGCTTTGAAAGGTGAGAAAATTCAACCTGATCCAGTCCAAGGACAATGACACCTACATATTCACCATGTGCGAGCATGGGAATGCATAGAATGCCCTCTTTATTGACAAATCGAATGATTTGTTCGTCTATAATAATTGGTTTGGCATCTGCAAACCCGGTAAATGATTCGAGAGGCTTACCTTGAGTGAGGCAGCTCGTTAATAAGCTTTTATCCGCTTCCATGGGAATGATAATGTTATCATTTATGAAAGAGCTATTTTTTTCTTCGGTGGTTTTGCAGATAAGACCCTTTTTCTCATTGTCATAGAGGAAGAAAAAGACGGATTTTATATCAAACAGGACCTTTAGGCCCTGGTAAGCTGCTCTTACGATCGTATCTTCATCACTTGCCTGAAGGAGATTTTGAAGTGTTCCGGTTAAGAGGGAGAATTCCCGGACTTCACGTGCCAAATCTTCGTGTCCCCCCTGGTCTTTTTCAGAAAGGATAGCTTCAGGGGACTTTGGCGACTCAATTTCTATGCCCAATAACTGGGCCACATTTTTCAATTCTCCTTCGGCCGAAGATAACAACTCTTCAAGTTGGGATCTGCTGAATCCAAAGAGCTCTCCTGTAATATTATAGTCTTTATCCTGTTGCTCAACATGGGATAGGGCATTGGCTACATATACAATCTGTACCAGTGGGAGGGCGTTTAATATCCTCTCTTTGGGTTCGTGATGATACAGTAATGAATCTGCCATAAAGGATTGAAGGTTCCATCGCCGAATCAGCCAGGCCCCAACTTCGCTATGAGTAGCACCAAGTTGCTTGTCTTCCGCAAAAAGAAGATCGTTCTGACCCTTGCAGGTCTTAAGGATTTCTCTATACTTTTCTGGAAAATTGACCCAGAAAACCAATTTTCCAATATCATGTAAAAGCCCGGACAAAAATGCTTCATCAGGACGGATATAATGGGTTTTTTCCGCGATAAACTTTGCCACCATGGCACATTTCAAAGAGTGCCACCAGAAAAACTTCAGGTTAAAGACAGAGTTTCCCCTGGTCTGATTAAAGACCTCATATACTGACGTGCATATAGCAATATTTTTTATGGCATTAGTACCAACGAGTACTACGGCCCGATGCATACTATCAATTCTATTAGGCAATCCGAAATGGGCCGAGTTGACCAGGTTCAAAATTTTGCCGCTTAGTGACGGATCATGTTCAATAATCCTGGAGACCTCTTTGAGGTTTTCCCCATCTTGTTCACATGCGTTAATCAGTTTTAGAAGAATAGCTGGGAGAGTAGGCAGATGCCTTTGTGTTTCTATCTGTCTAAATAAGGATTCTCGTGTTTCCATTCATTTGGACCCTCCCCATCTATTTTTTTTCACGAACTCCTCCGCGGGAACGCTCGCCAGCGACCTGCCGAACCGCATCAGCCAGACCGCGTCCAGCCCCGTGGTGCGCAGGAAGTCGATCCGGTCGCGAAGCCGCTGCAACCGCCCCGGCGCCTTCTCGGGCGCGAAGAACTCCAGCGGCAGGGGCTCGAAGGTGATCAGAACGGAGGTCGTGCGCAGCTCCGCGGCGGCCGCGAGCAGACGCGCAACCACCGCCTGGTGACCGCGATGGAAGCCGTCGAAATTCCCGATGGTGACCGCCGCCTCCGAAAAAGCCGGTTTGCGATGGTCCACGCCGCGCAACAGCCGCATGGTGTCATGTCCGCGCAAAAGCGGGAATTATACCCCGCGTC
>JAWOBA010000058.1:0-6795 GCA_046498285.1 Desulfatiglandales bacterium
GTTCTTTAGGCCTTGAAAAACATCGCTGAGAAGACGTAATTCCTCGCCAAAACTCTGGGCAGGGTATTTGGAGGCCTTCTTTTTGAGAGGAAGATACCACCAAAGCGTCTTTCCGTCTGTAAGCAGTAATTCCTCTTGTGGTAAAGCCTGTTCAAGTCGAAGAAAGTGAGGAGATTGAAAAAAAAGCATACCTTCAGCAAGCTCATGCCTCTCCCCTGTTTCTAACATAGCCATCGTTTTACTAATAGCTTCCCTCGTGTATTCAGCCTTCCACCCGCTGACATTTCCGTATCTTTCCCTAATGCCGCTGATGATCTTTGAATTTTGATCATCCGGCAGTGCATTTCCTGATAAGATAAATACAGGGAGGAGATGAAAAAAAATAAAAATTATAAGATAGGATCTAGTGATCAAAATGTTTACCCCTTTCTCAAAATTTCTCGAGGTCTGCTTCCATCAGAGGGTCCAACAATCCCCTGCTTTTCCATGGCCTCAATCATTCTGGCAGCCCTGTTATATCCAACTCTAAGCTTTCGTTGAACAAACGAAATCGAAGCCTGTCCTGTTTGCAAGACTAAATCTACTGCCTCTTGATATTTTTCATCTTTATCCCCCTCTTCCTCTTCTGGCTCTTCCTCGACACTTATTTCATCAGCTATAGAGCTGTCATAATCCGGTTTCATCTGCGCCTTTAGAAAAGAGGTAACCCTTTTGACCTCCTCTTCTGAAACATATGCACCATGGATTCTGGTAAGTTTGCTTACACCAGGTGGTAAAAATAACATATCCCCATCTCCTAAAAGATGTTCAGCCCCCATTGTATCAAGAATTGTCCTTGAGTCCACTCTGGATGATACCTGAAAGGAGATCCTGGTCGGAAAATTGGCCTTAATAATGCCAGTTAGAACATCTACTGATGGCCGTTGAGTAGCAAGTATCATGTGTATCCCGGCAGCCCTTGCCATTTGGGCCAATCTTGTCAAAGATTCCTCTACCTCTCTGCTGGAGACCATCATGAGATCTGCCAGCTCATCAATTATGATAATAATATAGGGAAGGTAATCATCCCTCTCTTTATTCACATTAGGCTCAATCAGGCTTTGTTCATTTTTGAGCTTCCGGTTGTAGGTATCTATATTCTTTACACCTTTAATCGATAGAAGCGTGTAGCGCCTTTCCATTTCGTCAACAGCCCATCTAAGGGCCTTGGTTGCCTCTTTTGGATAGTTTACTACTGGATGTAAAAGATGGGGAATGTCCTGATAAGGTAAAAGTTCTATTCTTTTTGGATCAATCATGACGAAGCGGACCTTTTCTGGAGAAGACTTGAATAAGATACTGTTTATCATAGCATTGATGGATACACTTTTACCCGTTCCTGTAGCGCCGGCAACTAAGAGATGTGGCATTTTAGTGAGATCTGTAATTACTGGTTGGCCTACAATATCCATCCCTAAGGCAATGGTGAGTTTATAGGGAGAATCCAAAAAAAGCCTGCTCGATAAAATTTCTTTTAAGGTAACAAGGCTTCTTTTATTGTTCGGTATTTCTATCCCTATTGCTGATTTTCCCGGGATAGGTGCGACGATCCTGATATTTGTTGCCCTTAGGTTAAGCGCGAGATCGTCTGCCAGGGCTGCAACTTTGCTTATCTTTACACCTGGCGCTGGCTTGAATTCATACATTGTTATTACTGGACCCGGCACAATCTCAACCACCTCTCCCTCAACACCAAAATCTCGCAGCTTTCCTTCCACCCGAAGTGCATTAACTCTTAAGCTTTCTTTCTGGATTTGCCTATCCAATGATTTTGGGATCTTATCCAGAAGATCTAAAGGTGGAAGTTTAAAATTACCAGTCGCAGTCATAAAGGGAAATAGTTCTTGTAATGGTTTGGCCGGTTCCTGTGAAGGGGTCTCTATAATATTCATCTTTCTCTGTATTACCTTGCCAGCCTTTTTTATTGCTTTTTTTCTCTGTTTTCCTCTTCTTCTTCGTTCTGCATGCTTACGTCTCTTTTCTGTTATATATAGGGCAATATTCGTGTATAGGTACCAAATTTTTCTAAAAAGATTGCCAAAGGAAAATCGGGTTATGAACATCAAAGAAATAATAAAAATAGTGAGAAATAGTGCATATGCTCCAAAATAATTGAATATCTTTACAGCCAAAGCAGCAGTATGCAATCCAGCCAATCCTCCATTAATGACCGCACCTCTATAATATACTCCTTCAGGCAGATAAAGACACAGTAAGGCAGAGAAGGAGATAACAAGGAGGGTAAGATATATAGATATCCAGATTCCCCTAAAAGGGAACCTTCCGCTGAAAAAGGCAAATGAAAGAAAAAGGAGAATAGCTATAAGCCAGAATGACGAAAGACCAATGGTCAGAAAGAGAATACCACCTAAATGGGCACCTACAGTCCCAAACAGGTTTTGTGCCTTCAGCCCGGATCCCGCTGCACTGTTCCAGAAAAGAGGATCTTGGGGATAGTATGATAAAAGGCTGCCCCCAAAGATAAGGGTTAAAAGTAAAAAAATTACTCCCCATATCTCTTTTTTTATGGAATGATTTGATGATGCTTTTGGCATGGCATCTTTTTCTAACTCTCGTTTATCAAAAAGGTCAAAAAGCGGACATTATGGAATTGCTTTGATTATATGGCAAAAATTGTTATCCATACACAATAATAATTATATATCAATTAATATCATATATACTTAATTAATAAATATACCAATGTCAAGATAATTGATATGGACCTCTCTCTTTTGTATTGTAAATTAACAGGTTTTATTTATAATCACAATATGTTAAAAACATATAAAAATGCTTTTTTATATATTGACTGGGGCTCTGCAAAACCTGACCATTCTTTTTATTCAAATAGAGAGGGTAGGCGTTGTTAAAGTGACTGGTGAAAGGATGCTTTTAAATCTTAAGATAAAGCTCTCATTAGCATGTGGAGAATAATGATAGATAGCATAGTCATTTTTATTTTGGAATGGGAAGTAGATCAATGGTAAAATCAGCGTAATTCTCATCAACCCAAAGTAGACTGACTTTTTTCTACTGATGATGCCAGGATTAAATTCAAACGACTATTTACACCTTTATTAACTTGACACGATATGAGCCTAAAAGGAGGTAGCTATGGCGGTCAAAACCTTTGATGAATATTATGAACGTTTAAAAAAACTAAAAAGAAATATGTATATGTCTGGCGAGAAGATAGATAGGACTGACGAGAGAATTGCCGGCCAGTTACGGGTTATCAAAGAGACCTATGACAGGGCAAATGATCCGGAATGGAAGAACCTGTGTACTGCAAAATCTCACCTCACGGGAGAGACAATCAATAGATTCACCCATATTCATCAAAGCGTGGATGACCTCTTAAACAAGCAACAAATGACAAGACTTTTATGTCACCGGGTGGGAGGCTGTATTATGAGATGCATGGGCATTGATGCTATGAATGCCCTTTCTGTGGTTACCTATGAGATGGACCAATCCCTGGGATCTGATATAAACCAGAACTTTTTGAAATATCTCCAATACTGGCAAGACAATGATATTTGCGCCAATTGTGCACAAACTGACACCAAAGGTGATAGGATAAAACGGCCTCACGAGCAATCTGACCCTGACCTTTACCTCAGGATAATCGAGAGCAGGCCCGATGGTATCGTGGTGAGAGGGTCAAAGATCGATAATACCACTGCACCGGTAAGCGATGAAATAATCGCTATCCCTACTCGATTCATGACTGAAAAAGATCATGACTATGCTGTTGCATTTGCCCTTCCCTCTGATTGGGAAGGTATAAAAATGCTCGTTAGACCAGCATATCATCACAAAAGAAAATATCTCAAGGCCCCTATTACAGAATTCGGAGATGCCGAGTCATTCACCATTTTTGATGATGTCTTCGTTCCTCGAGAAAGGGTCTTCTTAGATGGCAAAGGAGATCCAAGGCAAACGCCTTTTGCTGGATTTCTCGCCTTACTTTTCGCCCACTACCACCGTCATTCTTATACCGGATGCAAGCCGGCCATATCAGAAGTACTTGCCAGTGCTGCAGCACTGGTATCCGAATATAGTGATATTGAAAAAGAAGATCACGTTAGGGATAAATTATCACACCTAATAGGCACTGCAGAGCTCGTATTCGCCGCCGGCCAGATGAGTGCCTATCGTAGCGAAAAATCCGAATCAGGGACCTATATCCCAGACGAAATCTTAACCAATGCCGGCAGGAGACTGGCTGGAGAGGAAATTTACAATGAATATAAAGTAGTTGCTGACCTTGCCGGAGGACTGTGTTCCACCATGCCTTTTGAGGAAGAATTTTTCTCAGAAGATACAGGAGCACTGGCGAATAAATATCTCATGAGAAATCCAAAAATCTCTTCAGAGAATCAGCATCGATGTTTTAGGGGTATCGAAAACCTGATCGTTTCAGAGTCGGCTGGTGTAATGCAAGTAGCCGGGCTCCATGGTGGTGGCTCTCCTCAGATGGAGACAATTACCATGATGAGCAGATATAATCTTGAGGATCTAAAGAGCATAGCGAAATACCTGTTTGGGATAGAGGAACAGCTTCCTAAATATGATAGACCACCCATGACCCCGAGAAAGATGCTGGAGAAATATCGAAAACTCCTTAGCGGGAAATAAACTTTACAGAAGGTATACTCGGATGATAAAATTTGTTGTTGCTATCGTTAATTACGAGAATCCCCTAGAATCTGTTCGAAAGGCAGTTGAACTGTCTCATGGCCTAGATCACCTGCCTCCCAATGCAAAGGTATTCATCAAACCTAATATTGTCTTCTGGACAAAAGATGTTCCCTTTCCCAAATGGGGCGTGATGACCACCTCCCGGGTTGTGGAAGATATGGTGGTCCTTCTCAAAGAGCGAGGAATTGATGATATCACTATCGGAGAGGGAATGATCACCAGCACTCCCAAAGACAGGGAGACCCCCGCCCATGCCTTCGAAAACCTTGGGTATACAATCCTGAAAAAGCGTTACGGGATCAAATATATCAATGTCTTTGAGCGGCCCTTTGAAAAAGTTGATTGTGGTGCCGGGGTAGTGCTCAATTTCAACACCGATATTCTCCACAATGACTTTGTGGTCAATCTGCCTGTTCTCAAGACGCATAACCAAACAAAAGTCAGCCTTGGTATCAAGAATCTCAAAGGAATAATCGATATCAACTCCAGAAAAAAGTCCCACAGTGCTGATCCAAAAAAGGATCTTAACTACCATGTTGCGCGGCTTGCCAATAAGATGCCACCTATGTTCACACTTCTGGATGGTATTTACACAAATGAACGAGGTCCCAGCTTTGATGGACGCATAAGGCGAAGTAATATCCTGATAGCATCAACAGATATCCTATCAGCAGACATGGTAGGAGCAAGGGTGCTCGGATATGAGCCATCAGATGTCCCCCATCTGGTCCATGCAGCCCAGGACCGGGGAAGGATCCTGAATTTATCCGACATAGAAGTGCTAGGAAAAAGGATAGAGGATGTGGCATCCTTTCATGAATATGATTTCCCCTATGTTGAAAATAATACCCTTCGGCGCTCTCTGGCAAAAATGGGAATCAAGGGTCTTTCATACCCCAAGTATGACCTCAGTATGTGCACCTACTGCTCAGCCATAAATGGGATTATCCTCTTTGCCATTGCCCAAGCCTGGAAGGGAGAACCCTGGGATGATGTGGAGGTTCTTACCGGAAAGATAATGAAACCTACACCCGGAAAGAAAAAGACCATTTTGCTTGGAAAGTGTATGTACGAGGCCAACAAAGCGCATCCCGATATTCAGGAGATGATTCCTGTAAAGGGGTGCCCGCCTTCTCCCAAGGCCGTAATAAAGGCCTTTCATCAAGCGGGAATCATGGTTAATCCCGCTATCTTTGAGAACATGGATAAGGCTCCGGGATTCTATATGGGGAAGTATAAAGATAAACCGGAATTTGAAGAGTCATTTTTTACGGTCACATGACCTGTATTTTTGGAAATAACATAATAAGACCCTCAAAAAACCATCCAATGTTTGTCATCCCAAGAAAGAGAATGGAAGAGCTTCGTGCAACCATAGAAACAGGAAAGATGGCTTCATGGAGCGCGACTTTACATACTTTTTCGGGGTACCCTGCCGTCGAAGCGAGGCCTTTGAAAACCTTGTAATTTGCATTGGCCAAAGAAAGACGATGGACTTTTTTGAAGTGACTGGCGGAAGGGGAGTGTCTTTTCGTAACGTATCAGTGGGGGAACCCGCAGCCCCGAGCTTGTCGAGGGGAATGCGGAGGGCTTCCGGCTCGGAGAGCCTCCCGCTCGGAGAGGGCAAAACTCCCCCATGGATACGTTGCTGAAAAGACCAACCCGGGAGCCTTGGAACTGAAAAAAAGCCCATGGTCTTTCGATCAAGAAGGGTTATGCCATGGTCTTGATTTATGAGCGCGAATGAAGGCACGTTTCAAAGCTCCCTCCAGGGAGGGAACTGAAACAAAACCCATCGTCTTTAGATCAAGAGGGGTTATGCAAAGGACTCGCTATATAAGGGAATTTTGAAAGCCACCTTTAACCAAGTTGAATTTGCCACTCTCGAAGGCTTCCATAGTCATTTACGAGACATAGGTGAGGGAAATGTTTATGAGGTTCCTTAAGGCTTAAAAGCTTTCACTCTCTATAGTATGGAATTCCCCAAACAGACAGGATATAAGCCTCCTAATGTAATAACTATAGCTGATTCAAAACATATTCCCATAG
>JAWOBA010000067.1:0-4365 GCA_046498285.1 Desulfatiglandales bacterium
ATTGAAGATTTAGCATAATGATGAGGCTGAAACAGGGAATAATCTTTCAGGATTTGTGGGAAACCTGTTTCCAGCATCATGTATCTTGATATTATTAGTAAGGTGATTACAGCCAGAAACCAAAGGTTCATGCCATAAATCGATTTGAATCTTAAAATGTAAAAGCCATAGAAAAGCACTTCACTTTAAGCCGTTCAGACGGCGGTGTAGATGCCGCCTTTTCCCTGGAGCCGAAGGAAATGCGGGCCTTGGTGGAAGAAACGAAGCGGGCCTGGCAGGCCTTGGGCCAGATAAGCTATGGTCCTACGGAAGCAGAAAAGAAATCCATGATTTTCCGCCGCTCCCTGTACATTACTCAAGATATGAAGGCAGGGGATGTTCTGACCAAGGAAAACATTCGCTCCATCAGACCGGGCCATGGCCTGCCGCCCAAGTACCTAGATGTAGTGCTGGGGATGCCAGTGAAAGAGGCTGTGAAAAAAGGGACCGCCTTGAAATGGGATCTGATCAAATAATAATATTTGTATCCGAAAACGCAAGATAAAAACATGATAGAAGCTTCCATATTAATTTTATTTGCTCCAAAGTTTAAGCAATTCGGCTGCGATGTGGGTATGGAATACTTACGGCGCCAGGGCGGAGGCAAGGTCCATGGTCTATGCACAGGTCCTCTTCAAGTAAAAAAACAAATCGAAGTAAAACTGAACATTCAAGGAGGACAGTTCTGGGATCTGGCCACAGAGGAAAAAAAATGGCTGATAAATGACAGCCTAGTAAAAAATCTTTCACAAATATATCAAGAACTAGGTCCGGGTGCTGTGGGTCGGATTGTGGTCGCGGATCGTAGGGTGGGGCGTGGCTTTGTACGTGATGGATTGTGCAGGCCGGACAGTATTGGTCGCGCTTGTGCTCGGGCTTCTGAATCGCTGCCTCAACAATATGTATCCGGCCTGTATGCGTTTCTGGATCAGGTTTTAAAACAAACCAAGCCGGACTGTGTTTTTTGCTATGCTGTTGCCGGAGCACCCGCCTTGACCTTGGCTGAAATGTGTAAAGCAAGGAAAATCCCTTTTTCCCGGCTTACCACCTCACGAATCCATAATGACTATTTAATAGACGATGATCCCGGTGGGAGGCTTAACAGTGTGGCACGCTCTTATCGTAAGGTTGCAAATAGGCAGCTCGATCTTGGGCATAATCTGCAGAAAGCCAAAGAACTTTTGCAAGACTTCAGGGAAAATCCCCTGCCGCCCGGGTATACACAGAGAAACCAGGCTTTACTGCGATCCAAAAAACCATTTAATTTGACATTTAGAGCACTTATCAGCACATTTTACCATCTGGCCAAATCAGTCGGAAATCCAGAGGAAAAACGTGAAAGAATAGCAAGATCATGGTTTGAGGCCTGCGTAGCATGGCGGAGAGCTATTATTGGAACCAAACCCTTTAAAGCGGGGGTTCCAAGTCAAAGGTCCTTTATTTTCTACCCGTTGCATGTTGTTCCTGAAGCTTCAACTATGGTCCTCTCCCCATGGCATACTGACCAGACCAATGTTATTGAGTCACTGGCCAAAAGCGCGCCTGGGGATATGCTTGTTGTGGTTAAAGAACACGCGCCTATGCTAGGGAAACGCCCCCATGATTTTTACAAGACAATTTCCAGAATCCCGCGGGTTGTATTGCTGGGGCCTGAACACAATTCCTTGTCTCTTGTTCAACAGGCTTCTCTTGTAGCAGTCATTACCGGAACCGCTGCCTGGGAGGCCATGCGCCTTCGTAAACCAGCGCTTGTGATCGGCGACTCACCATATTTGGCTATTGGAGAAGGTGTTGTCCATGAGCCCTGTCTGGCAAGATTGGCTGAATCAATACCAAGCGCGATTGCAAACCCGCCAGCGTCGGATCAAGCTTTAGAACGCTATATTGCTGCCTGTTTGTCTGAGTCTTTTGAGATGTCTCCATCACTTCTTTGGGGTAATTATGAGGATCACCCAGAAAATGAGCGGCGGGCGGCAGTGAATAACGTTGTGGATGGGATTTTGAAGAGAAAGCGAGAAGCTTATAGAAATTGATTGCGCAAATCAATCTTGCAAAGTGTATTCAACGATTCTGCATTTTGAGAGATGAATATTAGTGGTAGCAGGCCGAAATCAAAAGGATTGATTTGTGCTTTAAGGTATGATGGCGATGGAGCAAAAATTATATTTTTTGCACGAAAAATTTGAAAAAATTATCTCATCTTTGAAACCAGCTGCAGTCAGAGTTAATAGACAGCTGCTGGATATTGTCATTTGGGGTAAAACTGCTCCACGCTTAGGAGAAACCACGCTAGTTCCAACTACAACTATAAAAAACGCCTGTACACTACACAAAAATAATTATTCTTTATTTCAAGGAAGCATTGTTAACGGAGATTGGGATTTACATATATTTCCTCTTATGAATATTAAGAGGATACTGCTTATGTATAAAATGTACCGCCATGAGCCAAACTCCGAGCAAGGCTTTAGGGATTTTCTTCTTGAACATGGATTGGAAAAGTCGGAGTGTGAAAATAAAATACAGCGGGCCTGGCGGGTTTACGAGTCCCTTAAGAATCGAGGATTCATTTGTCAATATGCAAAAACTGGGGTAACATCCAGGGTTATCAGGGAAAAAAGTGCTGTAAGGGCATCAGTTACGAGATCTGGAGAAATAGTTTGGAATGGATCCGCTCATCGAATGGCCGCCTCACTCGCTCTGGAGTTTGATGTTATACCCGTGTCAATACTCTGGAGACACAGAGAATGGCAGCTTTATCGCCGCGATTTGTACTTACGTTATAAAAAGGGTGAGGATATCCCTAATGACGATAGTTCCCATCCCGACATAATGCTTCTGTTAGAACGCTCGTCTAAGTGGAAAAACCAATTTGCCTGAATACATAGTCCATTGCCTCCGAGAAATTATCTGGAATTAGATCCAAAAATCGATCTTCAAGTCGATAACAAAATAAAGTTCCTGTTTTTGATTTTATTTTAACCGGATATGCTAACGGTCCTCATCCTTAATTGGGCAGCAGTGTATGACAATAATAGATTTTTGGTATCTTGTAAAAAACCGGATGCAAAGATACGTAGAAGTTGTGCACCTCAAAAAGGGTTACCCTTTCCCCGGGAAGCTTCGCAAACGTTATTTTATTACTACTGAACTTGGAGTTTTTTATGTCGCATCAGGAGTATGCCGCCTGTTAACACCTCGACCAGGATATGGACTGGCTATTGCAAATGATAAGGTTTATTTTTCGTATGAAGATAGGAGGTGGGATAAAGGGCAATTTAGGCTTTTGTCAAAAGTGATTTCTGCAAATACTTCTGAACTCCTTCATGGGAATTTATCAACAAATAGTGCCTTAAAAAAGGCTGATGTCTTATTCATCCAGCCTTTTTACTCAAATAACGGACGAATCCATCAGATTACTTTCACCAAAGTTAGGGAAGAGCTACTTATTGCGGCTTCGGAAGAGAATAGTATTGTAAAGATTGATCTGCAAAGTAATAAAACCAGCAAGATTTATCCTTTCTCCGATTGTTTTGGGGTACCAATAAAGAATTTTGATCACAACCATATAAATAGTGCGATTCGGATAGGAGATGTAATTTACTTTGTCGCATATAAGGCCGGCGATTCAAGCTTGATCGGATATCTTCAAGAAGGCGAAGTTTTTGGCTGGCTGGTTAATCCTAAAGGCTATCATGATTTTTATCCCACAGATACAGGATTTATCACTTGCGATACATTTGGAAATGCTGAGCATGGTCGTGTGCTAACTGAAGCCGGATGTTTACTTCCTGAATACTTCGAAGAAAAAGACTTTGCCGTAAGGGGGATCGCTGGAGATGATCAGGAGTTGCTGATCGGCCACTCTCATAAAGGGCCTAGAAGTAAGCGGTTCAAGGGAAAGGGTGGTTTGATAATTATTCAAAGGCATCATGATGCAAAATATTTCCAATTACCGGCCGCACAGGTATATCAAATAATTCGTGAGGATGGCGGTTATATTTCCCAACCTGAAACTTGCTCACATAATGCTATGAAGAATTTACTCGACAGTCAGTTTGGTCCAGCCAGGAGGATAGGTCGTTATGGAGAAGAAGTCGCGACCTGATAAATCGGGTATTGGAAAGCGTATAATCTAATTTCATGAGGCTGACCAGGCCTCAAAGTCGAGCACTCGGTTGCCCAGCCACGGGATTTTTTGGGGACCCAGTTCCTTGAGCATACGGAGGATCAGTGGTAGATGACGCTTCTTCTTCATGGACACTGCAATACGATCCTGTGTGATCTTGAAGGATCCACCATTGGCCAGGAACTTTGTGTGCATGC
>JAWOBA010000115.1:0-7743 GCA_046498285.1 Desulfatiglandales bacterium
CGCTGGCATTCCAGATCGTGGATGGGCTGACGATGAACATGCGGTGAACTTAGTGTGAGGCAGATCCTGCCCTCTGTCAGATTAATTCGGGAAATTTGTGTGTTGATTTAATCGCAATTCTGAAATATCCTTAAACTGACAGTCAATGCACTCTATTTAATAATTTCCCTTCCATCGGATTCCTTTCCAAAAGTAGGACACCGCTAATATTTTTGGTAGAGTTCGTGTAAAATCTTTCACATTTCATCAATTGATCCTCTAATCTGCTTGGATATTTATATATGAAAAAACTGAACCATAAGTACGTTGATGTCTCTTTTGCACAATGCGCTCAAAATATGATTCCATACTAGATCTTTTTAAAATTGCATAGCTTCCTCTAAGCCTTTAACCCAGATTATGCAGTAGCCACCTACTGCGGCCTGAAAAACCTTGCTGTCCCGCCAAGGCGGGATTTCACGATTTTGCTTCTCAACATATTTACAAATATGCCTTCGGCGCAAAATCGCTCCAACTTCTCGTTTCGCTGAGGTTTTTCAACCCTCGTGACGATACCTACTGCATAATCTGGGTTTAAATCAAGTGCTTTTACCATCTGCGCCATTTGGAGATACCCGCTCTCAAGAAAATATCCTTTACAAAAGAAAAAAAATATTATAATGGTAAAACCATTATAATAAAAGGAATACCATTATGTTCCGAGAAGCAAAACAAAACAGAATATTTCAGGATGTAGTTGAGCAGATACAGGATGCTATTCTTCAAGGAAAATTGAAGCCCGGAAATAAATTACCTCCTGAGCGAGTGTTAAAAGAAATGTTTAGGGCCTCCAGGGGTACTCTCAGGGAGGCGCTGCGAATATTAGAGCAAAAAGGCCTGATTACAATCAAGACCGGTGTGGGTGGAGGGGCTTTTGTGAATGTCTTGACAACACGCCAGATCAGCGAGAGTTTGGATCTGCTGATACGATATCAAATGGTCTCACTGAGGGACCTGGCTGAATTTCGTGAGGGTGTGGAAGGAATGGTCGCAGCCCTTGCTGTTGAGAGAGTTAAAGGGGAAGATATTCAATATCTAAAAAAGCTTTTAGCAGAGGCAAAAAACTACCTTGATGAAGGGGCATCTGGCTGGGATAATTTCATTCATGTGGATAATCAGCTGCATATGGCCTTGGCTCGGATTGCTGGAAATCCCATTTATGAATCAGTTCTCCAGACGATTTATGACAATATACATCGTTATTTTGATCAGTTTCTTCCAAGGGAAGACAATCTCTTGAGAGAAAATTATCGAGATCTGTGTGAAATCGTTGAAGCAGTAGAAAATGGGCAGGCAGCTCAAGCGCATTTACTGGTTCAGAATCACGTATATCGATTTAATCGGTTGATGGAGGAAAGATCATTGAAGTCTAAAACCTGAAAATTGAAACGTATGCGAGATATGGAATTAATTGGTTTATAAATCGATGAACATATCTATCTCTATAGATCCAAAACTCCAGTATACAGTCTCTAATATCCAATAATCTTAACTAATTTCTGTATTTTTCTGCTTTTATCTCAACCTGTATGAATAAGGTCTACGGAAAATAATAATAATGCCAGAATGTAGAATTCAAAAACACCCTATACTGAGTATTCCTAAAAGGAGGGAAATCGGATTTTATTGGAACAATATAAGATTGCAGGCCTACGAAAACGAGGTAATCTCATCAGCACTATTTGCCAACGGTATTCACGTATTTGGCCATCATGCAAAGGATAGATCTGCACAGGGGATATTTTGCGCCAATGGCCAGTGTTCCCAATGCATGGTGATTGCCAATGGAATCCCGGTGAAGTCCTGCATGACCATGGTGGAAAAAAATATGGTAGTGCAGAGTCTTGAAGATCTTCCCGCGCTTCCGGAGCCCGCAGAGGAATGCCACTTTACACCAATTGAGCAAATTGCCACCGATGTGCTGATAATCGGGGGAGGACCCGCAGGTATTTCAACAGCCATTGAGTTAGGAAAACGAAAAATTGATACCCTCGTAGTCGACGATAAAGATCGGTTGGGGGGCAAATTGGTACTTCAGACTCATAAATTTTTTGGTTCAATTGATGAGTGCTATGCTGGAACGAGAGGCATCGATATCGCCGCAATCCTAGAAAAGAATATTCAGGCCTATCCATCCATAAAGGTATGGCTCAATAGCACCGCAATGTATGTATTTAGTGATAAAATGGTTGGGATAGTCACCAATGGCAGAGAATATAGAATAATCAAACCAAAAATTGTGTTAAATGCTGCAGGGGCAAGGGAAAAATCTCTAATATTTCCCGGAAATACGCTGCCCGGTGTTTATGGCGCCGGGGCCTTTCAAACACTGGTTAATAGAGATCTTATTAGGCCTGCCAAAAGATTATTTATAGTGGGTGGTGGAAATGTAGGGTTGATCGCTGCATATCATGCCTTGCAGGCAGGCATTGATGTCGGGGGATTAGTGGAAGCATTGCCTCAATGTGGTGGATATCAGGTTCATGTGGAAAAAATCAAAAGATTAGGAGTCCCCATATATACCAGGCATACAATTCTAAGCGCTCATGGGGATGGTCACATAGATTCAGTGACAGTATCCGAAATCGATGAGAATTTCGAAAGAATAGCTGGTACAGAGAAAACCTATGAATGTGATACTGTGCTAATTGCGGTTGGATTAAATCCAGTGAATGAATTTTCTGAACAGGCCAAGCAGGCAGGAATAAAGATTTTTGAAGCCGGTGATGCAAGGGAAATTGCTGAGGCATCCTCTGCTATGTTCAGCGGGAAGATCACGGGTATGGAAATTACACGGGAGCTGGGCATAGAAGAAAGGGAAATTCCTGGAGATTGGTACAAGAAGGCTGAAATCCTTAAAACCCCCCCAGGACCTCTCGGCATACCTGATTATGATTCCATTCCAGAGAAAGGTATAACTCCAGTATTCCATTGCACACAGGAAATTCCCTGCAATCCCTGTGTCTCAGTATGCCCGAAAGGCGTGATTGCTATTCCCGGAGATTCACTTTTAGGGAAACCCCGGATCGTAAAAGATGATTGTATCGGGTGCAATAAATGTGTCCTTATCTGTCCAGGCCTGGCCATATCACTGGCAGACTATCGCGATGATCCAAACAACCCCGTGGTTTCACTCGCCTATGAGGTTTACAACCATGAATATACAAAGGGAGACCAAGCTTTACTCACGGATTATGAAGGCAACCCCCTTCAAGAGGCAGAGATTATTGACATAGTAATCAATAAGGCCTCGCGAAAGACACAAATCATCAAAGTCAAAGTCCCGAAAGAGATTGCCAAACGAGTTGCGGGATTCAAGATTCAACGAGATGCAGTTACATTGCCGAAAGATAACCCCACTTTTGATAGGATTCCCGATGATGCCATTGTGTGCAGGTGCGAGAGGGTGACTGCCGGGGAGATTCGAAGGTGGATCAGGAAGGGGATAAGGGATCTGAACCAGATCAAGGCCATCACAAGGGCCGGCATGGGGGCCTGTGGATCCAAGACATGCGGAGATTTGATTTTGCAGCTATTTAAAGAGGAAGGGGTACCTCCAGAAGATATTACATTACATACAATCCGTCCACTTTTTACTGAATCACCCCTCGGTACATTCTCCAATGTTTCCTATGGTGATAGCCGTGAATAAATCATATGATCTGATTGTGATTGGTGCTGGATCAATTGGCGTTCCCGTGGCAATGGAGTTTTCGAAAAAGGGTCATTCCGTACTAGTTATAGATGCTCTCTCATCACCAGGGCAGGGACAAGACAAAAAGGCAATAGGGGGCATCCGGGCAAGCCATTCAGATAAAGGGAAGATACTGGTATGTCAGAGAAGCATAGAGATATTTTCCCATTGGAAGGAAAATTATGGAGATGATATTCAATGGAAGAGAAATGGATACTCATTCCCTGTATACATGGAAGATCATGAAATCCTATTAAAAGACCTCATGAAGATTCAACATGATTTTGGTCTGAATAATCAATGGCTCTCTCCTGAAGAATACAAGGAACTCAATCCAGGAATTAACATGGAAGGATTGAGAGGCAGTACCTATTCTCCGGAAGACGGCTCAGCGTCACCGTTACTGTTTACCCAGTCTTGTTATTTCAGGGCCTTAGAATATGGTGCTGAATTTAGATTTAGAGAGACAGTTGTCGGTTTTCATGTTGAAAAAACTGCAATTACTGGAGTTAAGACAGATAAAGGTGAATATCACCCGGCCAATGTGTTAAATGCTGCCGGTGCCAGTGCAAAGAACGTTTCTCAAATGGCAGGGATTGCTGTTCTCGTAGATCCGGATTCTCATGAGGCGGGAATTTCTGAACCAGTAAAGCCATTTATAGGCCCAATGGTTGTTGATATGCGGGAAGATACTGGATCGAAAAATTTTTACTTTTATCAGAACACAGAAGGGCAGGTGGTTTTTTGCTTGACACCTGATCCACCAATCTGGGGTACAGACACTCGCTCCACCTCTATATTTTTACCAATGATTTCTAAAAGGCTGATTAGTATCATGCCCATACTTGCAAACCTTAAAGTTCGACGCACCTGGCGTGGACAATATCCCATGACACCTGACGGCTTCCCAATTGTGGGAAAGGTGAAGGAATTAGATAATTTCTACCAGGCTGTTGGTATGTGCGGTCAGGGCTTTATGCTTGGCCCTGGTATGGGTGAATTGATCTATAGATTGGTAACAAAGAACAAGTATGATGATGATCCGGAAATCCTGGAAAATTTTGATCCGTATCGTGACTTCAAAGATCAGGAGATAGTTAAATAAATTGAAAACTCTCAATCCAAGGGGGCTCCTTTGAAAAAAGTGTATGATATCGTGGTAATCGGTGGAGGAATAATTGGCTCAAGCATTGCCTATAACTTAGTCAATGACGGATTCGATGGTGATATCCTAGTCATTGAGAAAGACCCTACTTATGAATTTGCTTCTACATGCCTGAGTGCTGGTGGTGTGCGAGAACAATTCAGTCTCCCTGAAAATATTAAAATATCTCAATACAGTATCGAAGTATTTAAAAATTTTGATGAAAAAATGCAAATTAATGGAGATTCGGCTCACGCAGAATTCAAACAGCGGGGGTATCTCTTTCTTGCAGATGAAACAAATTTTCCGACAATCAAAAAGAATTATGAGACACAGAAGGATCTAGGAGCACATGTATCGTTACTTTCTATTGATGAGATCAAAGAGTTAATTCCCCATATAAATACCGATACTCTGGTAACTGCTTGCTTTGGGTCTCGAGATGGGTACCTCGATCCTTACGGGGTTTTACAGGGATATATAAAGAAGGGTAAAAAGCTTGGCATAGATTATCTCTATGAAGAGGTAACAGCGATTGATGTAAAAGAGGAAAGAATTGAAGGTGTCATCACCCATAAAGGTACCCTCGTACCATGCAGAATTGTGGTCAATGCTGCCGGTCCATATGCAGCTATTGTCGGAAAAATGGCAGGTGTAGATGTACCGGTGGAGCCTGTACGAAAGATGGCATTTGTATTTGATCCTCAAATCAAATTTGATTATGATTTACCGCTAGTCGTTGACATAGATGGATTACTGTATTTTCGCCATGAACCAGGTAAAACCATTCTAACGGGGAGGTCCATCCCTGATGAGAAACCTGGCTTTAATTTTGAATGGGACAGAGATTATTTCATGGACGTCGTCTGGCCTCAAGTGGCTTATAGAGTTCCTGCCTTCGATACCGCCAAACTAATGAGAGGCTGGGCAGGGCACTATGCCATGAATAAAGCAGATGGAAATGCAATTATTGGACATCTTGGTGATATTCAAGGTTTTTATGGTGCCATGGGCTTTAGCGGTCATGGTCTACAGCAGTCCCCGGCAGTGGGAAAGTGTATGTCAGAGTTAATACAGTTTGGAGAATATAGGACAATAGACCTATCATGCTTTTCTTTTAATCGCTTTAAAACAGGAAATCTTGTGTTTGAAGAGGAAATGGTCTAAGGTGCACATACTTTGAAAGTGTGTTGAAGGTTAAGGTTTGAATATATCATGTATGAATAATACAGACATTTCTAAATTGATAAATTGGAGCATTAAAAATGGTTTTTGCCTAAGGAGGTTGCGAAATGGTCTATTTTGAAAAAGATACTAGCAAAGAATTAACGAGATTTACATACCCGATTAGTCCTATCGAAAAGGGGTATAATAATAAAACATTATACATCAACATCTCTAATAATACTATTGAGAGCAAACCGGTCACAGATGAAATGAAAAGGATATTTATCGGTGGGCGAGGTTTTGGTTTGTGGCTGCTATGGAATGCCATTAAAGAAAAAACCAAATGGGATGATCCGTCAAATGAGATATGTATAGCCTGCGGCCCGTTGGGCGGAACTACCCTTTATCCAGGTAGTGGAAAGAGTATTGTAGTAACAATATCACCGCTCACACAGTCAGTCATGGATTCCAATGTAGGAGGGTATTTTGGCCCGTATTTAAAATTTGCAGGCTGGGATGCCATGGAAATCCAAGGTAAAGCTGATAGTGATATCATTATAATGATAGATGGCGACAGAGGCATAGTAAGCATAGTGGATGCAGAAGAATTTCCAAAAGACTCACACCTGCTCGGTGCAGCCCTTGCTGATAGATATAGCGAGGGAAATCTGAGGGCCATTTCAACAGTGTCTGCGGGCTCCGGTGCAGAACATACCTTGATTGGTTGTCTCAATTTTTCCTGGTATGACAACGTTCGAAAAACCTATCGGTATAAACAGGCAGGCCGAGGAGGCACCGGCACTGTTTTTCGGGATAAAAATATCAGGGCCCTCGTGACCAAGTTTTCCAAAATGGTATCTGATATAAACCATTCTGCTGACTTTGAAAGATTGAAGAAGGGAGGGCGAGCATATACAAAAGAGATTAAAACCCTTGATCCCAAACAGAACGAGATGTCAAAGGTAGGAACAACCCACCTGATCAATATCATGAATGACTACGACCTTCTTCCCACCACCAATTTTCGGTTTGGAAGCCATCACGATGGGCTGAATCTCGGCAAGGAGGTATACCGCAAAAAGTTCCACCCCGGGTTCGATGGATGCTGGTTTGGATGTTCCGTGGCCTGCTCACATGGAGTCAAGGATTTCACCCTCAAAACCGGACCCTACAAAGGGCAGTCGGTGTGGGTAGATGGTCCCGAATATGAAACAATAGCGGGACTTGGCGCAAACTGGGGAATATTTGATCCTGATTTTGTCATAGAAGCCAACTTTTATTGCGATACCTACGGACTCGACACCATCTCTGTTGCAACTGCAACCGCTTTTGCCATGGAATGTTATGAGATGGGTCTTATCGATAAAACGGTTACCAGGGGGTTAGACCTTCAGTTCGGCAACAAGGATGCGTCATTGGATTTAATCCACCAAATGGCTAAAGGAGAAGGTTTCGGTGCAACAATAGGTCTTGGAGTGAGGAACATGAAAGAAATATTTGAAACCGAATATGGCGCTGATCCTGCTATTATGCAGGACATAGGAATGGAGTCCAAGGGCTTAGAGTTTTCCGAATATGTGACCAAGGAATCACTGGCACAACAGGGCGGATATGGCCTCACCTTAAAAGGACCCCAGCATGATGAGGCATGGCTCATATTTCTGGATATGGTAAATAATTTCATGCCTACCTTTGAGCA
>JAWOBA010000050.1:0-44268 GCA_046498285.1 Desulfatiglandales bacterium
ATACTCCCTCCTTTCTGGTTATAGCACCCTCAGGAATACAAAATATAGATTGTGTCATCGTCTAAATGTTAATATCATTTAAATACAATACGCGTCTCTTTCTTCTTTCGAGAAGCACACAGCTTCATTGCTTGTATTATTGTATGAGAGAAGCAGGGGAAGTCAAGGAATAGCCATGAAAAACAACAATGCTTTTTATGATTAAATGGTGTCTTATCTCTCTGGTCTCCGGAAATATGGGCTTAAATGATGCCCTGCAGATCTGTTGTTGTGGCCGTATAAAGTTTATGAGTGGCCTTGGTAGTCTACACAAGACGAGCTTATTACAGGGCGGTCAATCCACACCATGTAATAAATGCGGCAAAAGAATTGGGGAAGGATAGAGAAATGCGCAGTTCTTTATCAACAGCTATTAAGAGAGCTCTTTAAAAATCTTCTGTAATCTGTATATAAGCTTTTCCCGCAAGCCTTTTTGAAACATCTGATATTGCATCCCGTCTGTTTCGATCTGTTTCTATCGTATCTGATAATACATCATAAGATTCATTTTCAGAAATACCACTTGTAGCCCATATTATCTTGCCATTGGGGTCTGTTAGTTTCAAAGCGACTGTAACGCTTACCCTTCTTTCAAGAGAATCGTGTGTTCCGCTATGGGCGATTGCCACGGTGTTCGTGGATTTAATAACACCGGAAAGTATAGCCTCAGCTGTGTCTTCGCTTGTCACGCTGACCTTACCTGCCTTGGTAACTTCATAAATGAGATCATTAGTAAACATACTCTCAACACCAGTTTCAGCGGTCCGGTTTTCAAACATTTTGATACAAACAGTCTTTATTCCAGCTGGAAAACTCCCGCCACCAGCAAACCTGTAGCCGCAAGCTGAATAAAGACTCAAGAGAAGAAAGATTATCCAGATCTGATTTCTTTTTAGAAGCAACATAATTTCTCTTTTAAATAACCGGTTCTCCTGTGAGAATATAATCAATTGTATATAGTTATCTTAATACATGAATCCAATCAAGGGGTAAAATATACATAATTTGATTCACTGGTTATAATCCATTTGGCACAAAAAGGTACCTTTTACATATACCTGCAACCCTTTTCAAGGGTTTCGGTGTATATCTAATATCTTATTATCTATTATTATGTGCCCCGAACTGGTTACTTAACTTGAGATATCGATTACACGCTTAAACAGCGCCGGGCAACTCATGCAATCTTGCTCTGAAAACAACTTTTTTGATTAACAGACAATAAAAGCGAATGGGGCAGACTCCATCGCTTTTTTTCCGTCGGAATATTCCGAGCCAATTTGAGCATATCTACATCTATGCTTACACTAAAGTCATTAACTACTGGAGGTGGTTTGACCTGACGAGGTGGCACAGGCGGCGCCTTTTTGCCACAACCAGATAAAAGCAAAGAAAAAAGCATCAAAACTGAAAGTTGTAGAATTAAACCGTTTCTAAAACCGTTACCCAACCTTTTGTTTTTAATAATACACATAGTTGAAGCTCGTAATATTTTGGAATTGCTATTCTTGAAATCCCTAATATTATATAATAAAAAAACATTATTAAATAAAAAATTCCTTGTGGGAGCTGGAAGAGTAATCAAAACCTAGGGTTCGTCTCTGCTTCCTCCTGCTATTTCTGTGCCAAATTCTCCAAGTCCGTGGAGGTGTACCATAAGTGAATATCTCTGTTCATTCTCATCATGTTCGGACCTGACATCTATTGACCAGCACTGTGTCTTATACAAAAGGCTCAAGGCGGTTCTTATGTCTTTCTTGTCATAAATATTACGCTCGTATTCCGTGTATAACGAGAGCCTATCTGCTATTTTCAAAAGAAGATTCAAGTAGATTGATTCTCTCCCGTCTTTCCTATATTCACTTGAATCTCGCCTGTACCTATGCTCTACATATAACCTGTCGCCACGATTATCGGATATTCTCGTTGCAACATTATGGGTTAGCAAGTCACTTTCGTATTGTGACCATTCGGCGTCAGCCACCAAAGAAAGATATCTTCCTAGATTAAATTCAAGTTTACCATATATTGGAGAAAAAGGCTCTGAATCATCCTCCTTTGCTTTATTGAAATCATAACCCTGTTGTAATACCAATCGAAAGGGCTCTTTATAAGCATATCTTGTGGGTATATAATCATTATCTTCTATAGATTTTACCTTTTTTTGGGTATGTTTGCTAGATCTTGATATCAGTGAATTTGTAATTGAATAAACGAGAAGGCTCCTTTTATTTATCCTATCTATACCTCCTTCAAAATATGGATACAGTGAAACATCTGGGTCATCAGGTGTGTAATAATAAATAATCTGAGGCCTTATTGAATGTCTCATCTTGTCAATGGTTTTACCTCTTACATTGTATATCTTGGAGATTTCTGTTGAAAGGTCCAACTGTATATCATAAAGTTCCCTGTGTAATTTCCAATCTTTTTCCGAAGAAGTGCCTTCTTCCTCATCAAGCTGCCAGGCGGTCTCCCGCAAACCCAACGAAGTCTCAAGGGAAAGATAATTTTTAAGCCTTATTGGAAAAAGAAATCTTGGATATACATCTACCCGATGCCCTTTATTGCCATCTTCTCTATATAAATATGCATAATGGGAATCTAACTCAAAATAAAGGGGTACGCCGAATATCTGTTGTTTTAGGCCATCAAATTCTATGATCGGCAGTTTCTGGAGCGTTGGATTGTTAAGTTTGTTCCGACGCCTTACGATATTATCGTACCAGCGTATATCAGCGTTCAGTGCGTATTTTGACCATCTTCTGTTTAAATTGAGTCTGTTCAGTCTGGCATTATCATCATGTTCACCTATCTCTCGGCCGAAGCTTTTCTCAAAATTTTTCTTTGTTTCGTGAAATCCTGTATATCCACCTCGGAATTCTTTAAGATAGTCCTGGTCACTTACGAAATCTGCATCAAGTTTTAGAGAGAAATCCAATGGCATTGACTGATCTAGCTTCATCCTAAACCAGTACCTATCAGAATTGGGCCGAAGCACATTATCTTCTTCATACCCCCAATTTTTGCTTGAATCACCTATGCCATCATCTACCTTTTTGTCATCAAGAAAGTCGAACATAAGAGTTCCTTTTGAATTCTTACCTAAAACATACCGGTATTCCAATCCATATTTTTCTCCACGTTCTGACATATAGTCCAAATAGAATGTGGCATCGGAACTTTCATTTATGGCCCAGTAAAAGGGCTGTTCATACTCTATACCTTTTCGGTCTGAATCTCCAATCCGTGGGACCAGCAAGCCTGATTGGCGTTTTAGCTTTACTGGAAAAGCAAGAAAAGGAGTGTATAAAACAGGGATTTTTTTTGCCCATAGAGCCGCATGCTTTACAAAACCATAACCTTCTATAGTAACGTTAAGATTTCTTCCGGTTATCTTCCATGCTGGTTTGTCGCTGTCACATGTTGTGATGCTGGCTTTATCTGCAGTATAGGAATCTTTGCCAACCTTTTGAATTCTATTACCTTTTATATAAAAATGGTTTTCTTGAATAAAAACAGTCCCATTATATACAGTCCCGGTTTGTGAGTGTAAATTCATTTCCATACTCGTTCCCGTAAGAATATCCTTCCCTGATGTCATGGTCACGTGGCCTTTTGCATACACCTTCATGGTTTTTTGATCAAAACGAACATAGTCAGCGGTAAGTTCTTTATCCTCTTTGCTAATAATTACTGTCCCCTTTCCAATATATTGATTTGTTTCATTGTCGAAAGTTATTTCATCAGCGAAAATATTCCATGGTTTTTGAGAAGCAGTGCGAAGAGGTCGATTTTTGTTCTCCGCTAAAGAATAAGCAGGAATTGAAAGGAAAACAACAAGGATGAGGAACAGATGTGTGATACTGCTGTTCATGGCACAGAAATACTTTAAACGTAGGCTACAGGGGTTCATTCATCGGTAACCAAAAAGGCGGTATTTTTCCCGGCGTTTGTTCTGAAACAGTAAGACCAGTTTTTGAAATAGTAGCTTCTCCACTTGATTAGGTCGCAAAAAGTCAAAAACATGTCATTTCAGCCTAAGCGAGAAATTTTATCAATCCAGCATGCTGAAAAACAAAATGGATCTCTAAAATGGAAATGAAAAGCCCGACTATCCCGATATCATCAGGACGGATAGGTCTACCGGATACAATTTTTTACGAAAACATAAAGCATAATATGCTTAGCGAAAGACAAGTGTAAATAGATTAAAAATTATGATAATAAAACCGACTCAATTGAAAAAGTCAAGATATAGTTTTAAAACTACCAGTGGAAGTGAAACTATCACAGCTGTTTTAGTAAACGATACAACATGCAGACGAGCTAATAAAATAGCTACTCCTTTAGATGGTGCTGGACTATCGATACTGTTTAGGGGGATCACTTTTTAATGACGGTGGGAGGTCAATTATATTTTACGATCTATAACAAGACGAACATTGCTTACCCGTAGGTTTTAGTTATGTATGTATGAAAAATGAAGCTGGTCTCGAGATATCGTACAATAAATAAATTATCTTACTCTACACAGCAAATAGCCCCGGTGCTTAGCTTCAGGATTATATATGAAAGAAACCCTATGGGGTCTTCTGGCTTCAGATTCAAGATGCCCGTCCAGACGGTCTCCTGATAGTGGCATATATGCACAGCAACACTGAAATCATTGCGGTTCAATGTGCTGGTCATTCAAATTGCTCATCCCAAGGGCTCCACGGATTTTTTGGATCTCTTTCTGAATCTGATTGCCGTCGGCGCCAACTTCCCGTAGAATTTGAATAGCGCACCCTATTGCGGTTTCTGCTTCCTCAATACAAATGTTTGTAGCCCCCATTTCCTCTAACCAGGCTCGTTCCTTGAGGTATCGGGCCCGGGTAAAGACATGTATCTCAGGGTTTAATTCCCTGGCTGTCACGATCACCGTCGTACGTGCAAGTATATCCGGAATGGTGACCAAAAGGTAGTCGGCCTTCTGCACCCCAGCTGCTTCCAAGATGTGTCGCTGGCTGGCATCACCGTATATGGCAGCCTGCCCTGACTCTATCAGGTTATGGACCGTATCGAGATTCAGATCAATGATCAACAAGGGAATATCAAAATCCTTAAGGATGCGGGATGCGGTTTGACCCACTGGACCATAACCCACAATCACGGCTCTTGACTTGGTTACAGGCTTCCGGCCGGTTTCGGATAACCGGAATTGTGCTTCTTTATGCAGCGCCAAGTCTCTATAGTTCGACCTGTTGCTGAGAATGCGCCAGATCCGTTCTTTCCTGCGGAGCCATTTCTCAAGATGCGTAATGGTACGGAATAAAGAGGGGTTTGCTGCAATCGAAATCAATGCGCAGGCAATCAGAAGGCTTTGTCCTTTTGCAGAGAGGAGGCCGAGTGCCATTGCCTCGTTCGCTAATAGAAAGGAGAACTCGCCGATTTGAGCCAGTGCTAAAGCGACAGTGAGCGCAGTGCGCGCTGAGTAACGAAAGGACCATATGATAATAAATGCCGTCAGAGGGTTTACAAAAAGAATGATTCCAAGAAATCCAAAGAGAAGAAGGGGTTGCTCAATTATGGCTTGTGGGTCAAAGAGCATACCCACGGATACAAAGAAAAGGACGGCAAAGGCATCCCTCATTGGAAGAGCATCAGCAGCTGCTTGATGGCTTACTTCCGTTTGGCCGACAAAAATGCCTGCGAGAAATGCACCCAATGCCATGGACACACCGAATAAAGCTGCAGATACTGTAGCGATGGCCAGTGCCAGGCTGAGGATGGTGAGTATGAAGAGTTCTCGCGACCGTGTGCGTGCCACAAAATTCAAGAGCCAAGGAATTGCTTTCCGCCCGATAATCACGACAAGGATGGCCAATCCGGCAAATTTTGCTATTGCCCAGGCCAAGACAATGAGCAGGTCTTCCCCACCTCCCACGGAATGGCCCCAAATACTGGACACACCAGGCAGGGCCACCAAGACAAAGACCGTGAAAATGTCTTGAAGTATTAACCATCCGATTGCAATATGACCCTGGCTGGTCTGAAGCAAATCGTTGTCAGTGAGGACACGGATTACAACAACTGTGCTGGCAATGGATACGGAGATCCCGAGCATAATGCCTGCTCCCGCATCCATACCAAATGAGATCGCAACAATTGTGCCCAATGCCGAAGCCACCAAGATTTGACCAACGCATCCTGGTATTACAATTCTCTTGACAGAAAGCAGGTCCTTGAAATTTAAATGGATTCCAACCCCGAACATCAAGAGAATCACTCCAACCTCGGCAAAGTCATGGGCCATTTTAGGATCAGCGACAAAACCGGGAGTGCGGGGGCCAAGGGCAATTCCTGCCAGCAGGTACCCGATAATCGGCGATAGGCGGACCCGCTGAGCAAAAAGGCCCAGCACAAGGGCCAAAACTAAACTCACCGATAAATTGACGAGAAACCCTAACCCCTCTTGCATATATTCCCCACGGTAGAATTGTATAAATTCATTTTACGCAATTGCTATAGAAATGGCAGTTGAATGAGAAGGTTTTTTCATTTCCGGGTTACACGTTGATATATCCACTGGACCCGCCACTTACTTGCGGACTATCCTGCAAGCTCTCGTAAACCTTACGTGGAATGTTACCTCAAAAACCCTTCAAAAATCGAGCGGATAATCACGATATCTTTTCTTTTTGCGGGCAGAAGCACTGTATCATTCTCAGCAAGAACCGCTCCCCCACCAAGGGCAAAGCACTCACCATCCCTGCTCCACTACACTCATTGGAAGCCCTGAGCCCCCCGGACAATAATCCAGGCGAAATGCAGCGTTCTCTTGTTTGAACCCAGAGTAAAACGTGTTAAAATAATTGTATTTTCAGGCTCTATCTGATAAGAGTTACTGGCATGAAAGAATCCTAATTCATTAAAAATTTTTGAAATAGCAAATAAAATGAGTACTGTCCAAAATAGATTGAAATCCGTATTTTTGGACAGGTAAGGACCTGATTTTACACAATAACCTCGCTATCAAAAATAGAGGTTGTCTTAGGTTAAGGATGCTCTCCAAAAGCTGCAAAGGTTATACACATAGGTATTTTACATAGGATCAGCGTCGGAAAAGCGGCAAAATAAGGCTGTTAGGGCTACGAAACATTGTTCACTTATTCATGGGGTTCAAATGATGTCCAAAGAAAAATGTATCTTGGACAAAAGTAAAATAAAGCATAGATACAACTTTTATAAATAATTGTACCACAAACATATGGCTTCAGATAAGAAAAAACGGTTTCTGAGGAGGAAGTTTTAGATCAAACTCACCTACACCATGATCATGGTGAGAAGCACATCGGTTAATGCCACTAGTGTAGTAGTAATTGTCGATCATCTTGAGTTGCCAGAAATACTCTGTACCACTATTGGGGATGACACCAAATTAACCATAATTGATACCGATGAAAACAGAAAGAGAGTTGAAAACAAATTTGTCGATGTAGTAAAAAAGAAAGGAAATCGATATGGAAAAAGAAAAGGTAATTTTAGCTTATAGCGGTGGACTGGATACCTCTGTTATTTTAAAATGGCTCATGAGCAAAGGCTACGAGGTAATTTGTTTTGTTGGAAACGTGGGTCAAAAAGAAGATTTTGAGGCGATTGGGCAAAAGGCTCTCCAAACCGGGGCCTCGAAGGTGTATGTTGAGGATTTAAGGGAAGAGTTTATCGTAAACTATATTTACCCTGCGCTGAGGGCAAATGCGGTCTATGAACAAAGGTATTTGTTGGGTACAGCCCTATCACGCCCTCTCCTTGCCAAAAGACAAGTCGAAATAGCAATGAAGGAGAAGACCTCTATCGTTTCACATGGCGCAACAGGGAAAGGCAATGACCAAGTTCGCTTTGAACTATCATGCTATGCCTTAAACCCGAATATCTTGTGCATTACGCCCTGGAGAAGCCCGGAGTTTATTTCTGAATTTAAAGGCAGGATGGATTTAATCAATTATGCCCAAAAATGGGGTATTCCTGTAAAGGCCTCCAAGGAAAAATCATATAGCGAGGATGAAAATCTATTGCACATTAGCCACGAGGCTGGAGTACTCGAAGACCCAAACCATAGGCCTTCTGAAGATATCTTTTCCATGACCCTTTCGCCCAAAAATGCCCCGGATAGGGAGACCATCATTGATATTTATTTTAAGGGCGGCAACCCTATTAAGGTAGTTAATAACGATGACGGCACAGTAAAGGAAAAACCCTTAGATCTCTTTCTTTATTTGAATGAATTGGGAAGTCAAAATGGGATTGGCCGTCTTGATATGGTTGAAAATCGACACCTCGGTATCAAATCACGGGGTGTATATGAAACACCTGGAGGAACCATACTATGGAAGGCTCACAGAGATCTTGAAGGTATAGCCATGGATAAAGAGGTAATGCATTTACGAGACAGCCTGATTCCAAAATTTTCAGAGTTATTATATAATGGATTGTGGTTTTCCCCAGAAGTTGATTTTTTGATGGCCGCTTTTAACCAGAGTCAGCAAGCCATTGATGGTACAGTATCTATCTCTCTTTACAAGGGTAATGTTACCATAGTTGGAAGAAGTTCACCGTTTTCCTTATATGATAAAACGCTCTCCAGCATGGAAATAGAAGGTGGGTTTAATGCCACAGATACTTCTGGATTTATCAATATCACCGCTATGAGACTGAAGGCACATAATCTTATTTTACGAAAAAGAAAGCCTTATCAATGGAGAGAAACCACATCAGGTGATACATAACGACAAATGAGGGAAATGTCTAATCCTACCAACCCTGATATAATCGGGGAGGGAGATCTTTATCCAATTGCCTATTGAAAAAGCGATTCGTAAGCAGTCCCTATTTTTTTCATATTTATTGGAAAAAGAGCAACCTCAGAGAGGCGGTCATCCTCATACATTTCCTCAATATCTTAATATTTCTTCGTGAACGTTAAATATGTATGCGATCAAAGCCGCCCTCGTCCACATACCGTTTCGCTCCTGCCGCCAGTACATGGCCCTTGGATCAGAATCAATAGCCACATCAATTTCATCTCTTCTCGGGAAAGGATGCATAATAACGGCATTTGCTTTTACTTGAGACATGTCAGATGTTCGAA
This sequence comes from Desulfatiglandales bacterium, assembly GCA_046498285.1. Classification (GTDB taxonomy): domain Bacteria; phylum Desulfobacterota; class DSM-4660; order Desulfatiglandales; family B25-G16; genus B33-G16. Next base: position 9,173 of record JAWOBA010000050.1, read on the forward strand.
GTTTAAACCTAGAACTATCAACCCTGCTTGAATCACCATTACTTGTATCGTGCTCATCCTGAATCCTGGTCATATAAATTGCATCTGCTTTCGGCAGCACCTTTTCAAGAGCCTCGGTTTCAACATGATACGGAATGCTGTACCGCTCCAAGAAACTGCACACATCCTCTTTCATCTGGAAGGGCTCGGGAGAGGCAAAGATGAGTTCTATATCTTCAAAATTTTTCATTAAGTAGCTCAACGATCGTACTGTCCTTCCCCTTTTAAGGTCTCCACACATCAAAATTGTTTTCCCATCAAGTCCACCCTGATTTGCGAAAGATCTTTGCAGGGTATATACATCGAGTATAGCTTGTGTAGGATGCTGGTCGCTACCTGAACCACCGTTTATAACAGGGACTGGACGGTTGGTATGAGTATTGAGCAGCCAAGCAGCGCGTTCAGCGGTGTCCTGTCCCTTATGTCTCATAATAATTAAATCAGTGTATGACGAAAAGGTCCGTAAGCTATCATCATAGCTTTCACCCTTAACCTCTGATGAAACGCTTACATCGCGTATTTCTGATGTTTTCATTCCTAACATGTGACATGCGCTCTCAAAAGAGAGAAAGGTCCTGGATGAAGGTTGGGTAAAATTGAGCATGGCTCGTTTGTGACAGAGGATATTTTGCATAAAAAGCGACCCTGCTTTACTCTCAGATATATGTCGAAGATGATTCGTAATTTCATAGATATCATCTATAATCTCACGATTTAACTGCTGCGAGATTATCATGTCAAAAAGGTGCCCATTTTTCTCAAAACAGGCAATTTTTTCGTCTGGGGGGAGTTTTTGAAATTCGGCGAAGCCTTCGTCCAAGATATTCATATAATCCTCCATTTAGAATTTAAATAATTATATGCCTTTAGAGAGAAAAATACCAGTGATAGATTTTCCTTTGGGGCAGTTTATAAAAATATCATGAGAATCTTTTATCTTATCCCCCGAAGTTTTTCCTATTTCACTCCCCAATTAAAAAAGATATTTCAAAGGAACTACCCTGCAATATGCTGCTGGGCATCAATCAAATAATTGTAACTGCCTAAGAGCTGCTTTAGGGTGCTCCTTCTTTTGGGCCTGTTTCTCTCCTGTGCCCCAATTGGCACCCTCGCCACCTGTGACAACATAATAGCCATCCGTCCAGAGCTCACTTTTTAATGTGGGTTTCTTCCCAGCTGTTTCTCGAACCGTTGTGACACTCTTGACAATCTGCACAACTCTACTTAATGGTCTGTATCGGCGCCGATTGCCTCTCTTTCAATGTCGTAACGTTCGGTGATAGGTTCATCGGTTTCCATGCTTATATTCGTGACTTCCTTGTCTACGATGACCTTACTATGAGACCTTTGAAAATCGCCGGGTTTTTCAAAGGTCTATACAGATCTAAAATCTTCTCGTACAGCATAAAAAGGAGCACTTATTAGTCCCAAGGATGTCAATTGATATTTGGCGATCAAATAAAAGGACTTTACCAACTAGACTATATTATGCTAATTTTATAAAATATGTTGCCATGAGTACTAATATGCTATTCTTATTGTCCAAAAGATACTATCCACTAAAACGTAACGATGATAGCGTATGCTAGATGGAGGGATACATGCTGTGTGAAACAAAAAGTGATGTTTTAAGGTTGGTAAAGGATCAAAATATCAGCTTTATCCAGTTCTGGTTCACTGATGTGTTAGGAATATTAAAGAGCTTTGCTGTTACCCCATCTGAGCTTGAGGAAGGGTTAGAAGAAGGTATGGGCTTTGACGGCTCCTCTATCGAGGGCTTCGCCAGGATTGAGGAGAGCGACATGATCGCCATGCCTGAGCCGAGCAGCTTTCAGTTACTCCCTTGGCGGCCCCGGGATAGACCTGTAGGCAGAATGTTTTGCGATATCCTTAATCCGGATGGACGCCCTTATGAAGGGGATTCTCGATATGTCTTAAAGCGGATGCAAAAAAAACTGGTTGATAAAGGATATATGCCTTACATAGGACCAGAGCTTGAATTCTTCTGTTTTGAAAATCACGATACGCCAAAGCCCCTTGATAAGGGCGGCTATTTTGACAATCGACCCCTAGACCTGGGCAGTGACCTGAGAAGAGATATAATCTTTGCCCTCCAGGACATGGGCATTCAAGTAGAATACAGTCACCATGAAGTGGCACCCAGCCAGCATGAGATCGATCTCAAGTTTGATGAGGCCCTTGCAATGGCCGACAAGACCATGACCTATAGAATAACTGTGAAGGAAATTGCCCGGAGCAGAAACTGTTACGCTACATTCATGCCAAAACCCATCTTTGGTGAAAACGGCAGCGGTATGCATGTCCATCAATCTCTATTTAAAGATACTAAAAATGCCTTTCACGACCCACAAGATCAATATAATATTTCACCACTAGCCAAGTCTTACGTTGCGGGCATTATGAGACATGCAAGAGAAATTGCAGCAATAACTAATCAGTGGGTTAATTCCTACAAAAGGTTAGTGCCCGGCTATGAAGCGCCAGTATATATTTCCTGGGCCCGCCGTAATCGATCCACAATGATTAGGATACCTATGTACAAACCAGGAAAGGAAAAGGCCACGAGAATAGAGTTCAGGTCTCCTGATCCTGCATGCAACCCTTATCTGGCATTTGCCGTTATGCTCGCAGCCGGATTAAAAGGCATTGAGGAAAATTATCCCCTCTCTGATCCCATAGAAGAGGATATTTATGAGATGAATGAAGCAGCAAGAGAAGATGCGGGAATCACTTCTTTGCCGGGAAATCTGTTTGAAGCACTTCATGAGGTAGAAAGGAGTGAACTTGTAAAAGAAACCTTGGGCGATCACATCTTTAATCAATTCGTGGCCAATAAAAAAATAGAGTGGGACCGATACAGGGTTCATGTAAGCCAGTATGAGATTGAAAAATATCTACCAATACTCTAGGGGGTATAGATGAAGGATGAAGCGACAATCGGAATTGGCGATGCCCTTTTTGGCTTTCAGGCGGCGCTGAAGCAGGGGGGATCGAGCCTGAAGGAATACCTGGAAAAATATTACTATCAAAGGTGGATGGGTGACACCCTCCTTGCCGCAGTATCTATACGAGCCACATTCGTAACGGCCATGCATCAATTCCTGACTGACGAGGGGCTTTGTAATACTGAAAGGGTACAAATAAGTCCCCTGACAGACCCACTGGCACATGATGTAGAGCACGTACCTTCCATATCCTACAAGGGGCTTCATTATGTTATGACCCACAGCATGATCTATTCTAAACTTCTTGCCTGCCACCATCCCAGAATAAAAGGGGTATTTATTGATAGTCCAAATATCAGGCTTGAGGTAGAGAGCCCTGACAGGATCCAGAGAGGAAAATACATCATTGACTTCAGCCAGATGGATATAGAAGTAAGAAGAAATCGGAGTATTGATTTCGAGGTCTATCTCTCTAAACAGGATAAGGTAAAAGAGATCCTGAGAGAGGATATGAATATCGCCAAGGATTTTTTTGAGAGGCTTATCATCTACAGCATGGGGAAGGTGATGGAAAGAAATAAAGATGAGCTTAAGGAGCTCGGGGTTGCTATAGAAATTCCAAAACAGCCTTTTCCCACATTCATCTATGGTCAATCGAGAAAGAAATACAGCCTTAAGGACTATGAAGTTGGATTAGGAAAAGAGACATCATCACAATTTTTCTGGATTACTGGCATCCCAAGAGAGAATTATGATCTTATCTATCCATACCTAACACCGGAGGGGAAGATAGATAAATCCACTATTATCTCCGAGATGGTGTATAACTATGATATCTGTGCCAAAAGCATTATAAGGAGCACCGGTGAGCAAACTGAAGCACGGGAGCTTCTCTCAGGCGGGATAAGGGAATGGCTTTTTGAACCCATTGTTGAAAGACTCCTAGATAATAATGTTATTCCTGTAAAACCGATTATAGCGGAAGGAAATATTGAAAACATCAATCAGCTAGGAGGATATGGGCCCTTCCTCTTGGCAGCAAGCCTGAAAGATGATAAAGGAAGATCGACCTTTCCTGATACCTTTGGCGGGGGTATAGGAATAGAGAGGACACTGTATGCCCTCTGCCGTGGTCCCAAGGTAGACAAAATTGATGACGTGACCTTCTTTGGCAAAAACCCGGATAGCCACCAGATATATCTTTTTTGAGCGCCAAAAATGATGACCTCGTAAATAGCTAATTTATGCCAAAAGTGACAACCTATGGACAACCAACTCAATCAAATGTAAAAATTTAAAAATAGTGAATTATATCAATAGATAATAATCCGACTACAATATAAGGGTAAAATGACTTCGTTGGAAGTTAAAATGGGTGCGGTAAAGTAAAAACCTCATATGCGAGGTTTGCAAATCTTGAGTAATGAAGCGCACATGCCGGTACGCTGCAACGATTCACCCTGCTAAATCGGCTCCGCCGCCTCGCAAAGCGAGAATTTAACAGGGCGAGGATGACGCATAACGCAGTAGCTGGAGTTTTTAGGAAGCCGTAAAAAACAAGCTAACATAAAACGTGGTGCATGATCCATCTCTATGTAATTATCACTTATCCCTGCTACGGAATTCTATCTGCTTTTTACCCTTCAGGCTCTACCTTGAGCTCTCGTGTCATTAATTCTTTGACCGCCTTCCTTGGATCCTTTGCTTCGTAAATAACATTGTAAATCTCTGTGATAATAGGCATATCGACATCCATTTTTTTCGCTAAATTATAGGCAGACAAAGATGTCTTTATCCCCTCAGCAACCATCTCCATGCCAGAGACAATTTCCTTTGTAGAAATACCTTCAGCGATCTTTAATCCCACCATTCTGTTTCTGCTCAGATCACCGGTACATGTCAAAATGAGATCACCTATGCCTGCCAGCCCTGCAAAAGTTAATGGTTGTGCGCCCATAGAAACACCGAGCCTCGTTATTTCAGCTAAGCCTCTCGTTAGTAAGGCTGCCCTCGCATTAGGACCAAAACCAAGGCCATCTGATACACCTGCAGCAATTGCTATGACATTTTTGAGAGCCCCTCCGAGCTCTACACCTATCACATCTTGGGTCGTATAAACTCTAAAGTAGTCAGTAGAAACTAGTTTTTGTAAATAAGCAGCCAGTTCTTTATTGTTAGATGCTAGGGTTACGGCTGTTGGGTGCTTATGGCAAACCTCTCGAGCAAAGCTGGGCCCAGAAAGACATGCAAGGGTATCACTCCTGTCTCCAGGCAATGCAGATCTAACCACCTGAGACATTGTCATAAGGGTTTCATTCTCTATGCCCTTTGTGCACACTATCAAAGTTATTGGTGGGGAGAGAAAAGGAGATAATTCAGTGAGTATATCCCTGAAGAAATGGGAAGGGACAACAAGAAACAAAAAATCTTTTCCCTTGCTTATTTCTTTGAATGATCGAACAGGCTGTATTGAATGGCAAAGTTTTATTCCTGGTAAAAATGTCTCATTTATCCTTTTTTTTTTAATCTGGTTGTATACATCTTCTTCCTTAACCCACAAATCCACATCCATGCCTTTAAGGGCTATATGGTTTGCTATAGCAGTACCCCAACTGCCTCCACCCACGACACCAATTTTATCCATTCTTACACCTTTACATTTACGTCCAACTCCATACAACTCTCAGGGGTTGGAACTTGCTTCAGCCAGCGAAAAATGCCTCTAAGTCCTTTAAAACTATGGTTGACCAGCTATGTTTCCATTAATCTAGCTACAGCTACCACCTTTTCATGTGCTCCAAGATTTATGAGTTTTACTCCTTGAGTATGCCGCCCTATAATAGAGATATCAGACACTTTAATTCTGATGATCTTTCCTTCTCCTGAAAGAATCATCAACTCATCGTTGTCTGTTACATAATTAGCACTTACGACAGGGCCATTTCTCTCTGATGTCTTTATTGAAAGGACGCCCTTCCCCCCTCTTTGTTGTGATCTATATTCTCCTGTCTTTGTCCTCTTTCCGTAGCCGTTTTCCGTAATGGTGAGTATTGTTGCACCTTCAGTTAAAATCTCTATACTCACTACCTGATCGTTGTCTGCAAGACGAATCCCCGTGTTTCCTGCGGCCACACGGCCCATTGACCTCAAACCTTTTTCGTTGAATCGTATTGCCTTGCCTTTTTTTGTGCTTAAAAAAATATCCTGCTCTCCATTGGTTACCCTTGCTCCTATTAACTCATCCCCTTTGTTTGTCTTTAAAGCAGCAATACCTGTGAGCCGAGGCCTACTATAGGCAGAGAGTTTTGTTTTTTTCACCAAACCATTTTTGGTTGCCATAACAACATACTTTCCCTCCTCAAAACTCTTTATTGATAAAATAGTGGCTATATACTCTTCTGGCTGTAAATTCAATAAATTTACAACGGCCGTGCCTTTGGCAACCCTTCCCGCTTCAGGTATCTCGTGTAATCTTCTCCAGTGAAGACGGCCCGTATTCATAAAGAAAAGAAGATAATCATGTGTTGACCCAATAACCATAGATACCACAAAATCCTCTTCTCTGGTTTTTGTACCGGATACCCCCTTTCCGCCCCTTCGTTGTGCGCGATAAAGGCTAATCGGGTTTCTTTTTATATAACCTGCATGACTCAGTGTGATAACCATATCCTCATCTACAATCAAATCTTCGATATCTATATCCTGAACATTTCTGATAATCTCAGTCCTCCTCTTGTCTCCATACCTTTCCTTGATATCTTCCGTTTCCTGTTTAATAATATCTAATACGAGCGCATCATTGCTTAAGATGGCCTTGAATCTCTCAATATCTTTAATGGTGCTATTATACTCATCTGTTATTTTATCTCTTTCAAGGCCGGTCAATCGTTGGAGCCTCATGTCCAGTATAGCTTGGGCTTGAATATCTGAAAGATTAAAATTGGCTTTGAGCCTTGCTTTCGCTTCCGATGGAGATGGAGAAGACCGAATCAGTTCCACAACTCTATCGAGGTGTTCTAATGCAATCTTAAGTCCTTCTAAAATATGGGCTCTTGCTTCAGCCCTCTTTAATTCAAAAGATGTCCGACGTATGACTACTTGTTCTCTATATGTAATAAAGTGTTGTATTACCTGTTTTAGGTTTAATATCTCTGGTCTTCCATTCACAATGGCCAGCATAATAATGCCAAAAGATACCTCCATTTGTGTAAACTTATAGAGACGATTGAGGATTATTGCTGCATTAGCATCCCTTTTAATATCAATTGCTACCCGCAGTCCATCGCGATCTGACTCATCTCGTATATCGCTTATCCCTTCAATTTTTTTATTTTTAACCAATTCCCCCATACTCTTAATCAAATTTGCCTTGTTAATCTGATATGGTATTTCGGTGATAACTATCCGCTCTTTATTGTTCCCCATCTTTTCCACAAATGCCCGTGCCCGAATTTTTAAAATACCTCTACCCGTGGAATAGGCCTCCCAAATTCCTTGCTCCCCGTATATATAGCCAGCTGTGGGAAAATCCGGACCAGACAAATAAGTCATGAGTTCTTTTATTGTTATCTCTGGATTATCTATAGTATGGATAATAGTATCTGCTACCTCACTGAGATTATGAGGGGGTATGTTGGTAGCCATACCTACAGCTATACCTGATGAGCCGTTAATAAGCAAATTTGGTATATTTGTTGGTAATATAACGGGTTCTAATAAGGAACCATCATAATTGGATACAAAATCTACCGTCTCTTTTTCCACATCTAATAAAAATTGCTCGGCTATATCCTTCATTCTTATCTCTGTATACCTCATAGCAGCTGGTGGGTCACCATCTACTGAACCGAAATTGCCCTGGCCATCAACCAGTGGATATCTCATGCTAAAGGGCTGAGCCAGTCTTACAATAGTATCATAAACGGCCGCATCACCATGAGGGTGGTACTTACCAATAACATCTCCAACCACCCGGGCAGATTTTTTAAACGGCTTATTATGGTAATTTTTCAACTGTTCCATGGCGAAAAGAATTCTTCTGTGAACAGGCTTAAGTCCATCTCGTATGTCAGGTAATGCCCTCCCAACAATTACACTCATGGCATATTCCATATAAGACCTTTTCATTTCGTCTTCTATGGTAACAGTATTTGAATCTATTGCTTTTAAAGACTCCATTATATCTCCTTAATTTAAGCGCTCAAAATGAACTAAAATGAAAAATGCCTAAAGTTACACGATATATAAGGTTCCCAATGTTAGGCACTTTAGGCATTTATATATTAAGGGTCTTGTTTTAATTATTTAAATATCTAATTCTGTCACCTCTAGCGCATTATTTTGAATAAATTCTCTTCGAGGTTCGACCTTATCGCCCATAAGAAGGGTAAAGATCTCATCAGCTGCTATGGCATCTTCAATGGTTACTTTAACTAAACTCCTTTTTTCTGGATTCATCGTTGTCTGCCATAATTGTTCTGGATTCATCTCTCCTAAACCTTTATATCTCTGAATTATGGTTCCTTTCCTTGCTTTATCCACTAGATATTCAACAAGTTTTTCCTTTGTCTCAATCCTTGTTTTACTTTTTTCATCGCCAACCAAAAAAAATGGTCTATTTAGTTCGTCAAGTTCTTGATCGAGTTTTAATAACCTTTGAAATTCTGGTGAAGTTAAAAGCTCCCAGTTAAATTTAAAATGAAATCCATTGTCTTTTTGATCTTTTAACAGCAATTCATAACGATTATGTTCTTCATCAAACACTACGTCTTTAGTAAAAAAGTCTTCCTCCTCTAATTGTTGAGATAAAGCAATGGTAAGGTCTCTGTCTTTTATGAGATCTTGACTAATTTTTTTTTGACATATGTAGTTTAAAAATCTACTGCTATATCCTTTTGCGGCCAACCTATTTATTGTATCGAGATAATCAATCATGGTATGCAGTAACAACCGGAGCTTCTTTCCGGTAATCTGGTTTTTTCCTTCTACCCAAATTGTCTCCTTTCTTGAGACTCTATCTATTAGGTACGAGTTGTAACTATCTTCATTATGGAAAAAAATTTCCTCCTTCCCTTCTTTCATTCTATAAAGAGGGGGTTTTGCAACATATAAGTGACCTTGTTCCACGAGATCTGGCATTTGTCTATAAAAAAAAGTTAAAAGAAGAGTTCTTATGTGCGATCCATCAACATCGGCATCTGTCATGATAATTATTTTGTCATAGCGAAGCTTTAAGATATTATATTCTTCTTGTCCAATTCCAGTACCCAAAGCAGATATTATAGTCCTTATCTCCTCACTGGAAAGCATCTTATCAAAACGGGCCTTTTCAATATTTAGTATTTTTCCTCTTAATGGTAAAATAGCTTGAAACCTTCTATCTCGGCCTTGTTTAGCTGATCCACCAGCTGAATCACCTTCTACTAAAAATACCTCGGATCTTTTTGGTTCCTTTTCTTGGCAATCAGCAAGTTTTCCTGGTAAAAAATTTTCAGATAAAACACCTTTCCTTCGTGTTAAATCTCTCGCTTTTTGTGCGGCCTCTCTTACTGTTGCCGCTTGAATAACTTTATTTAAGATATTTTTTATTATGGTTGGATTTTCTTCAAATATACAAGTAAGTTTTTCATAAACCAGATTCTCAACTAACCCTTTTACCTCACTATTTCCAAGTCTACTTTTTGTTTGGCCTTCGAATTGCGCATCCCTTAATTTAACACTTATAACTGCGGTGATCCCCTCACGCACATCATCACCTGTTAGTCGTACATTTTTACCCAGATGGTTTCCTTGGAGATAAGAGTTTACGCTTCTTGTTAAAGCTGTTTTAAACCCAACTAGGTGACTACCTCCCTCTCTGGTGTTTATATTATTAGCGAAAGAAAATAGTTTTTGTATATAAGAACGATTATATTGAAGTGCTATTTCGATAGTAACACCATTTTTTTCTCCACTAATGTATATAGGTTTAGGATGTATGATGTCTTGATTTTGGTTTAAATACTCTACAAATGATACTATACCACCCTCATAAAATAATTTTTTTTCTTTATGTGTCCTATCATCAAAGATATTAATTTTTAACCCTGTGTTAAGAAATGCTAATTCTCTCATCCGTTGGCGAATGATATCAAAACTAAAGTCTATATTTTCAAAGATATCTTCATCTGGCCTAAAACAAATACTTGTTCCTCTTCTTTTTGTCTTTCCTATCACCTCTAAAGGGCTAACAGTTACTCCTCTCTCATATCTTTGATGATAAACATTGCCATGCAAGTATACCTCTACATCAAGATACTCGGAAAGCGCATTCACCACTGAAACACCAACACCATGTAATCCCCCGGATACTTTATAGCTCTTATTATCAAATTTACCTCCTGCATGGAGTTTAGTCATTACGACCTCTAATGCTGGTAATTTTTCGCTTTTATGTAGATCTACCGGTATCCCCCTGCCATTATCCTTTACAACAATACTATTATCACTTAATATTCGAATATCTATTTGGTTGCAGTAACCCACCAAAGCTTCATCTACACTATTATCTACAACCTCATACAATAAATGATGAAGTCCCTCTGTTGATGTATTTCCAATATACATTGCTGGTCTTTTTCTGACGGCCAGCAAATCTTTTAAGACTTTAATATTTGAGGCGGTATACCTTTTTTTTGTGGTCATCCTTTAAACCCTCATTGGCATAATTAAACCAAGAAAGCCCTCGTCTTGTTCTCCGGTAATTAAACATGGACTCGTCTGATCTTTAATGTTTAAAAAAAGTATATCGCTTTCCATGGTTTGAAGGACATCAATAAAATATTTTGGATTAAACCCTATCTCTATTGGTTCTCCATTATATTTAACTTCTATTTTTTCTTCCACATCACCTAAATCAGGGTTCACAGAGACCATCTCTAAATAATCTATCCCTATAGTTAGTTTTACGCCTTGATATTGTCCACCCCCAACTATCATCATCCTTCTCATAGATTCTAAGAAAAGGTTTTTATTGATAGTGATAAGATTTGTTTTTTCTTCTTTTTTAGGGAGAATAACATCTTTATAGTTAGGAAATTTTGTGTCTAATAGTCTTACTACAATCAAGGTATGGTCTTTTTTTCCTATAAAATTGTTTTGGTTTAAACCAAAAAAGATATTTCCATTTTCTAAAGCAAGTCTATTCAACTCTATCAGGCCCTTTTTAGGAATCATAACACCTTGCTTCATATCTATTTTAGGGAGATCAGGTATTTGTTTATCAATTAATGAAAGTCTATGGCCGTCTGTAGCAACCATTCTTAAAAAGTGCTCACTTCCTTTAGTTACTGCTTCCATAAAAACACCAGATAAGTTAAAACCAGTATCTTCCGTGGTTATCGAGTAAATTGTTTTATTAATCATTTCCGATAATATATTATTATCTATTTCTATCATTATAATACCTTCTGGTTCTGTGAGAATGGGAAATTCATCTGAAGGAAGGCATGATAAGTTATAATGAGCGTTATTATCGGAAATATAAATCCAATTATTCTCTTTCTCTAATATGTAAATATAACGACTATTTGTCTCTCTAGTTATATCTAAAAGGCTTTTCCCGGAAATTGTTACACTTCCTGATTGTAGTATTTCAGCTGGATACCTGCTTTGAAATCCAATCTCTAAATCAGTTGCTGATATTTCAACTTCATTTTCTTTCGTTGTTAGAAGTATTGTGGATAAAATAGGCATATAACTTCTTTTTTCAAGGATCCCTTGAACACGGGATACCCCTTTTAAAAGAACATCTCTATCAATTTTTATTTCCATTTTTACCTCAAGTAATTAGAATTGTATTATAATAAATTCAATAATAATAATAGAGAACTGCCTAATTTTTTATAAGCTAACTAACTTATTTATTTTACTATATTTTTTACTATAAATACTTGTTTATAAATTACTCTTTTAGGATTTATAAGTTTTTAAAAGTGTAGTAGAAAATCATTCATTTTTTCATTTAAATAATAAACAACATTCTCTTTTCCCTTCTAACATAAAGACAAAGTAGAAATATAATATCTATCTATTTGCCTTCCTTATACCAAGCTGATCTTGTGCAATAATGAATTTACAAATATTAGATGATCCTTCCACCATTCCATAAGGAGGGGTATCCCTATAATACCGAGCCACTGGATATTCTGTAGAATAACCATAAGCTCCGAGGATACTCATAGCATATCGAGATGACTTGTACGCAATTTCGGCCGCCAGGTACTTAGCTTGAGCCACCTCCATATTATTTCCCAATATTCCCTGATCTTTTTGCCATGCTGCCTTGTAGCAGGATAGTCGTGCAGCCTCAATCTCCGACACTACCTGGGCAATCATATCTTGATTCATTTGAAATTTCCCTACGGTTTGGCCAAACTGTTCCCGCTCCATAGCATATTTCGTGATAGACTCGAGGCATGCCTGTGCTACACCAACTCCACCTGCAGCAGCAGAAAGACGAGAGTTGGCAAGGGAACCAAAGAGTATCTTAACACCCTCACCTGGGTTACCAATAATATTTTCCTTGGGGACCTTCGTATTTTCCATAATAATTTCACCAGTCGGTGTTGCATGTGTCCCTGTCTTTTCTAAATCTGTGGTTGTAATACCATTAAAGTTTTTTGGCTCAACAACAAAGGCAGACATACCTCTCGACTTAGCTTCTTTATCAGTATAGGCGTAAACAATAACTGCATCCGCAACGCTGGCATTAGAAATCCATGTCTTATAGCCGTTTAAAAGCCAATGGTCTCCTTTATCTTCTGCAGTGGATTTCATAGACATAACATCCGACCCAGCATTAGGTTCTGTCATTGCAAATGCCCCTACATACTCTGCACTCACCAGTTTAGGAATATATTTCTTTTTTAACTCTTCGCTGCCATAATGATAGATGGTAAAAGCATTTCCTGTTGTCTGCATGTTAATCTGAACGCGTAATGCACTACAGCCACGGGCAATTTCCTCTGTTAGTATTATAGCTGCCAACCAACCCATATTGTTACCCCCATATTCTTCAGGAATAACCGTGCCGAAAAAACCTAACTCTCCCATCGGTTTAATAGCTTCTTCATATGGAAAATGATGATTTTCTTCCCATTCATCTGCAAATGGAGCAATTTTTTCATCTACAAAATCACGAACCGTATCTTTAAGCATTTGAAGTTCTTCAGATAATTCAAAATTCATATTTTCTTTCCTCCCTACTTTAATGTTGAAAATTATATATCTACCTATTATGTTAAATAGATTGGCTGTTTACGATATGACTTATATCATATCAACAAAACGAAATCTATAGTCAGGCCATTTTTAACCAATGCTATAGAAGCTTTGGCGGGGTTTAGTGAGTTAAGTTAATGAAGTATTATTTATAATAAAGCATATAACATTCAACAATTATTTACAATATATTTATTAATTTAAATGGATTTTTCAGTGAATTTAAATATGGAATTAACCTTTTCTCGCTATAAATAAGTAGGTAGTATTACTAGTTTTTTAAAATCTTCTCATATAAGACATTAAGTTATAATTTTAAAGTACTTAAAATTTTACTTAACGTTATAATAGATTATAGGAATAGATTAAAGAATAGTGGGATGGAATTTAATTTGGTGAGGCTATCACAAGGGGGTATAAGTGAGGATTTGACCTATTCTGGTCACTGCCCCACCATACTAGAAATACTTCCATGGCTTTGACTTATACAAAAGGTGTAGATTTTCCATCACCCAGGGATGTGGCGGCAGCATCAGGTGTATTATTTCCTACCTTTCTCACTTTATTTATCATCTCTATTCTCTATAGCATTGTGAACAGGATTTCGTATAGGAAGGATCAAACATCTACTCTTTTTTCCTATTAAAAAATAAAACTGTTTAGGCATGTTCAGGGTTGTCTGGCTATGTATGGTAATGTAGGTTTGGAGTATTGGGTATTTGGAACATCAGGGTAAAAACAAAAAAGTGTTATGATGTCTTTATTCTGGAAATACCTTAAAAAAAAGGCATTATAAAGAATTTTTATACCTAAATTAAAATATATGATTTGTATATTAATTAATCCTTCCCTTTTTCTTTAAGGGCATCCGTAAATATCTTATAGAACTTTTCATGATCATGGATGGCCTTGGTGAGTATTAGGTGTAACTTGGAAAGATCAGCGGGGTTTATTACGAGATTGGCACTTAATGTAAAGGCCATCATATTATCCATAGTCTTAAATTTGTCGCTTATTAGAGCCAAAAAGATCTTTCTCCTTGAATTCATGGAAAGATGATTTAGATAATTAGTTACCGGGCTATCTTCAAGGTTCTGTCCATCAAAGCCATCGGAAAGAATGATCAGGTCGAAGTGATGAAGGCGGAGTTTACCCATCGCATCTCGTGCTGATGGTACTACAGGTTTATATGATAATTCCTCTAAACTAGAAATGATACCATCGATTTGCTTATCATCATCATGTAAAACAAGAGCCAATCTGGTTCCTTCCTCAAAGAGCTCAAGAGAGCTATCATCTTGACCAAATATGCCTGTATATTTTGAAACCCTATCTTTATCCCTTGTATCTACCGTTATTTTACCCTTACACTTTGGGCAGGTAAGGCTTACCACTTGATTGTGCGGCAGCTTTTTTGGCGGTATTTTGAATGTTGCCCCACATGAATCACATGTCACCTTCATAACCTATTCCCCCTTTTTAGGCAGGTACTACAGAATGATACGAGGCACCGATCATTACACTGTTTTTCCATATTCTTCGTCTACCTCAAGGCCTTCTATAGATGTAGTCTTTTCTCCCTTGGCTGCCTTAATGGAATCGATTACTCTTCCCACATTTGCTCTACGCGATGCATAGATAAGCGCCGTTTCTTCAGTAATAAGGCCATTTTTATAATGTTCGGAAATACATTGATCAAATGTCATCATGCCAAGGTGCTGGCCATCCGTCATAATATCATAAAATGTATTTTCCTCAGTTTCACCGTGGAGGATAAGGTCTTTTACCCTCATGTTAGTGCGCAATATCTCAAAGGCAGCCACACGGTCACCTTGGATTTTAGGCATCAGTCTTTGGGATACTATCCACCTGATGGCGTCTGACAACCGAATCCTTATTTGTTTTTCCTCATCCGTCTGAAACATGCCCACGATCCTGTTTATTGTTTGTCCTGCATCTACGGTATGAAGGGTGCTCAATACAAGATGCCCAGTTTCGGCGGCAGCCAAGGCTATCTCTACTGTCTCCCTATCCCTCATCTCACCAACAAGAATAATCTTTGGTGCCTGCCGTAGCGAAGCCCTGAGGCCGGAAGCGAATTCATCGAAGTCGTTACCCATTTCTCTCTGATTGAATGTGGCTATTTTTTGGGAATGAATATATTCAATTGGATCCTCCAAGGTAACAACATGGACTGATCGTTTATCATTTATTTCGTTTAAAAAGGCAGCAAGAGATGTCGTTTTTCCGCTTCCAGTGGCTCCGGTAACAAGGATTATACCATTTAATATATCTGTCATTTTATAAAATGCATGAGGTAGGTTCATTTCTTCAATCGTTGGAACTGTGGTTGCTAGTTGTCTCATTACCACAGAATAGTATCCTTTTTGGGAAAATATATTTACCCTGAAGCGCGCCTTTCCAGGCAGTTTATAGGATAAGTCACAGGACCCTTCTGTAAGAAGGGTGTTGATGAGTCTCCTGTCATTATTAATAAGGTTAAGGGCAAATATCTCTGTCTGGAAGGGGGTTAATCGGTTCACGGGGGGGTTAAGGGAAACTGGCTCTAATTCTCCGGAAGATTCAACTTGAAATGGTTTATCGACTGTGACATTCAAGTCTGAGACATTTTCATGTGATTCCAGCAGCACCCCCATGATATGATCTATCTGTTGTTTTCTCATTTCTATATACCTTTATATTTAAAACTCTGTAAAATCTTCGGGAGGTTTTTTGAGGAATGGAAGAAATTTTGCCTTATCATTACATTTTGCGTACGCTTCTTCTGGACTAATCCTTTTTTTGGTTAAATGAGCCATTATAGAATCATCAAATGATTGCATTCCGTATCTTTTCCCGGTCTGGATAGCAGATGGGATTTGAAAAGTTTTTCTCTCTCGTATCAAGTTCCTTACTGCAGGTGTTGCAATCATAATCTCAAGTGCTGCAATACGCCCCATTATTACATCCATCCCTGATGTATCAATCCTTCTAAACAAACTCTGGCAGATCACACCCCTGAGTCCATCTGATAGGGTGCTTCGTATCTGTTCCTGTTGTTCCTTGGGAAACACATCTATTATCCTGTCAACTGTCTTGGCAGCAGAGGATGTATGGAGGGTACTAAATACAAGGTGGCCTGTAGACGAGGCCTCTATGGCCAGCTCGATCGTCTCTAGATCCCTCATCTCACCAACCAGTATAATGTCCGGGTCTTCGCGAAGCGCTCCTCTTAATGCAGAAGCAAATGACCTCGTATGAAGTCCGATCTCTCTGTGATTTATTATGGCCTTTTGACTCACATGCACAAACTCGATTGGATCCTCGATCGTAATGATATGATCCTTCCGTGTTTTGTTAGCCTCATTTATTATGGCTGAAAGCGTGGTTGATTTTCCACTCCCTGTAGGTCCTGTTACCAGGACAAGTCCTCTGGGAAGAGTAGCAAGCTGTGAAATAACTGGTGGGAGACCCAGATCTTCACAGGTGAGAATTTTATCAGGTATTTCTCTAAATACTGCTGCTACACCATTCTTCTGTCTAAAAAAATTTGTCCTGTACCGAGCCAGCCCAGGTATCTCGTAGGCAAAGTCAACATCTCCAGTCTCTTCAAATATTTTTATCTTATGCTCAGGTGCTATTTCATAGAGCATGGCCTTGAGATTATCATCCTCCAATTGTTTGTATTTTACTCTTTCCAGCTCCCCCCTAATCCTCAAAACGGGTTGTTGGCCGGCTGCCAGATGAAGATCCGAAGCTTTTTGATCATTCATGAGTTTAAAAAAGGCATCGATTTGTGCCATACTTCATTCCTTATTTATATATAGTAATTCAAAATCCATCTCTTTAAAAGATTTATTATACCATATAAACAGTGGTCTTCAAGCATAATCTTTCTACATATAAGAATTTCTTGTATTGCCATTTAATGTACCCCTAAAAAATGCAACCTCTTGACATTCGTTTAAATCCTAAATATAAAGGCTATTTGCAAGAAAGAGCATTAGAGAATACTATTAACAAAGAGGAAGAACCATGGAACGGACTAACAAAATTACAATTGATGGAGATGAATTCTCCTTTAAGCCCGGAGAGACCATTCTTCAGGTTGCGGAGAGAAACGCCATTAACATTCCCACACTATGTTACATTAAAGGATCTAATCCTACCGGTGCTTGCAGGATATGTGTGGTTGAGGTAAAGGGCGCTCGAAACCTTCTCCCTTCTTGTGCCACACCTGCTGTGAACGCGATGGTTGTAGAGACAGAATCGGAGAGGGTTATAAAATCAAGGAAACTAAATATAGAATTGCTTCTCGCCTCAGGGCACCATAACTGCATTACCTGTGAAAAAAATGGTGATTGCCGATTGCAGGATATTGCCTATAGATATAAGGTTGAGACAGTCAGGTTTCCAGAAAGTAACACTATATATGAAACTGAGACAAATGCCCTTATTACCAGGGATTTTTCTCGATGTATTCTATGTGGCCGCTGTGTTCAGGCATGCAATGAAGTACAAGTCAACAGGGCTATTTCATATGGATACAGGGGCTCTGCATCCAAGATTGTTGCTGTAGGTGATCTTCCTTTAAATGAGTCTGACTGCGTCTTTTGTGGGGAGTGTGTTCAGGCCTGCCCGGTGGGCGCCTTGATAGAAAGCCCAAGTCGATTTCAAGGAAGGCCGTGGGAAGTAGAGAAGGTTCAAACAACATGCCCGTATTGTGGAGTTGGTTGTCAGATGAATCTTCATATAAAAGACAATAAGGTTATAAAAATAACAGGCGTTGAAGATATTGCGCCCAATTTCGGCAGCCTTTGTGTCAAAGGTAGATTTGGGTATGATTTTATAAATAAGCCTGAAAGACTCACCGCCCCTCTTATAAAGCAAGATGGAGACCTTAAAAATGCATCATGGGAAGAGGCCCTTTCCTTAATTGCTAAAAGATTTGATGATATAAAGTCTAAATATGGGCCAGATTCTATTGGAATTTTCAGCTCTGCAAAAATCACAAATGAGGAAAACTATATTGCCCAGAAGTTTGCCAGGGCTGTTGTTGGTACAAACAATATTGATCATTGCGCAAGACTTTGCCATGCCTCAACAGTAGCTGGATTAGCAGCAGCCTTTGGATCAGGAGCGATGACAAATTCCATAGCTGATATACAGAAATCAAAGCTTATCCTGGTTACCGGTTCAAATACAACAGAGGCACATCCTGTTATATCTTCATATATCAAAAGAGTGGTTGAATCTGGCAGTGCAAAACTAATCGTAGTTGATCCTCGAAGGATTCCCTTAACTAAGTTTGCCACTATCTGGCTAAGACAAACCCTGGGGACCGATGTAGCATGGGCAAATGGGATGATGCATGTGATTATACGTGAAGCCCTTTATGACAGGAAATACATTGAAGAAAGGACAGAGGGCTTTGATGAATTAAAAAAGACGGTTGAGAAATATAATCCTGAATTTGTAAGCAAAATAACGGGTATCTCAGCTGATGATCTAATAAAGGCAGCAAGGATGTATGCTAATTTACAGCCTGCATCTATATTTTTTGCAATGGGGATAACCCAACACAGCACAGGCACGGATAATGTTAAGTCAATGGCTAACCTAGCAATGCTGTGTGGAAATGTTGGCATATCAGGAGGTGGGGTAAACCCACTTAGGGGACAGAATAATGTTCAGGGCGCCTGCGATTTAGGGGCGCTGCCAAATGTGTTTAGTGGTTACCAGCCTGTTACCGATCCTGATGTTAGAGCAAACATGGAAAGGATATGGGGAGTAAAGAGTTTACCACAGACATCAGGATTAACCATTACAGAGATGGTAAAGGGTGCTCAAGACGGTAAGTTAAAAGCCCTTTATATTATCGGAGAGAACCCACTTGTATCAGACCCTGATATAAATCATGTTGAACAGGCCTTAAAAAATATTGATTTTTTAGTGGTGCAGGATATTTTTCTGTCAGATACAGCGAAAATTGCAGACATTGTCCTGCCTTCGGCATCATTCGCGGAAAAGAATGGGACATTTACAAACACTGAGAGGAAGGTTCAGTTAATACGGAAGGCTATAGAGCCACCTGGCCAGGCAAAACAGGATTGGGAAATTATATGTGATCTATCTAATCGGATGGGATACCCGATGGAATATACAGATAGCAAGGCAATTATGGAAGAGATGAATAGGGTAACCCCTTCGTATGCTGGGATCAGTTACCAGAGATTAGAGAAGGGAGGCCTTCACTGGCCGTGTCCGACCTCTAACCATCCAGGGACCCCTATATTACATGTAGATAAGTTCACAAGGGGGCTGGGCCACTTTCATGCAATAGAGTATGTTTCACCAGCCGAGATGCCAGATAATGATTATCCTCTTTATCTGACCACAGGAAGGGTTTTGTATCAGTTTCATACCCGAACCATGACCATGCAATCTGAGGGCTTGAATGAATTGTCCGCAGAGTGCTTT
Source organism: Desulfatiglandales bacterium (assembly GCA_046498285.1). Lineage (GTDB taxonomy): Bacteria > Desulfobacterota > DSM-4660 > Desulfatiglandales > B25-G16 > B33-G16. Next base: position 28,918 of record JAWOBA010000050.1, read on the forward strand.
GTTGAAATCTCTCCACAGGATGCCACGGATTACAACATAAAACAAGGAGACCTATTAAGGGTAAGCTCAAGAAGAGGGGAGATTGAGGTTATGGCGAGGATCTCCGATCAGGCGATAAAAGGGACTGTATTTATCCCCTTTCATTTTGCTCAAGCAGCTGCAAATAGGTTGACCAATCCTGTACTTGATCCAATTGCCAAGATACCAGAGTTTAAGGTCTGTGCTATTAGTATTGAAAAATTATAGGTATTATAGGGAGATATAATATGTCAGAACTGAAATTAGATCCCAAGAAAGAGATAGCACCTGATATGTGGGAAGAGATAGATACAATCATAAATAGATATAAAGATAAGCCAGGTTCTCTTATCCCTGTCCTTGAGGAGTGCCAGACAGTGAGTGGTTATTTACCTTTTGAAGTCCAGGAAAGGATCTCTAAAGGGCTCAACATTCCTGGAAGCACGATCTATGGTGTAGTATCTTTCTATTCCTTTTTCACCATGGTTCCGAAAGGTAGGCACACTATAAAGGTATGTCTAGGGACAGCTTGTTATGTCAGGGGGGGGAAAGCAAATTTAGATTATATAAAGGATCAATTTGAAGTTAAGGTGGGGGGTACCACTACAGATCTTAGATTCTCTTTAGATTCAGTCCGATGTCTGGGTGCATGTGGGATGGCCCCTGCCATGGTAATAGATGAAGATACATATGCTCAGGTTAGAAAGGAAAATATAATGAAGATTCTGGGCAAATATAAATAGGGAGAACGGGATGGGGAGAATAGATAGGAAGAAGTTAGATGAAATAAAATCCGGACGAGAAGATGTTATTGCTATTCGCTTAGGTAAAATGCCTGTCAAAATCGATGGCGAAAAACATTTGATGATATGTGGAGGCACAGCATGTCATGCAAGTAAAAGTGAACCAGTCAGAGATGCCCTCAAAAAAGAGATAGAAGCGAGAGGACTTTCACATAGATGTAAGGTTGTGGAAACCGGAAACGATGCATTTGCAAATCTGGCACCAGTAATGGTTGTATATCCAGAGGGCATATATTATGTAAATGTAGCCCCAGATGATGTGAATGATATAGTATCCCAGCACCTTATTGATGGCAGGCCAGTGGAAAGGCTTTTTTACAGGGATATTAGTAATGGTAAACCTATACCCAGAATGATGGACATACCCTATTTTTCTCGTCAAAAGATGGTAACCTTGAGAAACCTTACTCTTATAGATCCTGAAAACATAGATGATGCCATTGCTCGGGATGCCTATCAAGGAGCAGCAAAGGCATTGCTCGATATGACAGCAGAGCAAGTTATCAACCAGATTAAGGTTTCGGGGCTCAGAGGTAGAGGAGGAGCGGGATTTCCTACGGGAATGAAATGGGAATTTGCCAGCAAAGCCAAAGGAGATGTTAAATATATCCTCTGTAATGCTGATGAGGGAGATCCTGGAGCATTTATGGACAGAAGCGTGCTCGAGGCAGATCCACATGCAGTATTAGAAGGGATGATCATTGCAGCAAAGGCAATCAATGCCCATCAGGGATATATCTACTGTAGGGCCGAGTATCCTCTGGCGATAAAAAGGCTTGGCATAGCAATAGGACAGGCCAGGCAATATGGACTTTTAGGCACCAATATTCTTGGAAGTGGATTTGACTTTGCCTTGGAAATTTATCAGGGAGCAGGAGCATTCGTTTGTGGAGAAGAAACTGCTCTGATGACATCGATTGAAGGAAAAAGAGGAATGCCTAGGCCAAGGCCCCCTTTTCCGGCACAGGAAGGTTTATGGAAAAAGCCAACCGTTTTGAATAATGTTGAAACCCTTGCAAATGTTGCACAGATTATTTTAAATGGGGGAGAATGGTATGCCAGTGTTGGCACGGAATCGAGTAAGGGAACCAAGGTTTTTGCCCTTTCTGGAAACATAAACAATAGTGGTTTGGTAGAGGTTCCCATGGGAATGCCACTAAAAGACATTGTATATCAAATAGGAGGCGGGATACCAAATGCTAAGCGGTTTAAGGGGGTACAACTAGGTGGTCCATCAGGGGGATGTATTCCTTCAGGGCTCATTGATACCGTCACGGATTATGAGGCTATCACCAGGACGGGAGCTATTATGGGGTCCGGGGGTATGGTTGTAATGGATGAAGATAACTGCATGGTAGATATAGCCCGATTTTTTATGGAATTTTGCCAGGAGGAATCATGTGGAAAATGCACTCCAGGGAGGGAAGGAACAAGAAGGATGCTGGAGTTACTTACAAAGATAACAGAGGGAAGGGGTGAACTTTTTGATATTGATACCCTGGAAGAGCTTGCCATAATGGTAAAGGATTCCGCGCTCTGTGGTTTGGGACAGACCGCACCAAATCCTGTTCTTAGCACAATCAGGTATTTCAGAGATGAATATGAGGCTCATATCAAAAATAAACGATGCCCTGCGGGAGTTTGTAAAGCACTTATAACATACATGATAGATGAAGAAAAGTGCACGGGTTGCGGAAAATGCAAGAGGGTTTGCCCAGTGGGTGCAATTAGTGGTGAAAAAAAGGAGACACACAAAATTGACCCGGAAAAATGCATAAGGTGTGGTGCATGTATAGCATCCTGTAAATTTGATGCAATCAAGGTTATTTAATGATAGTATTTCAAGTGAGGGTTATTAAAGATGATTAAGGCTTGCACAGTCTTTAATCTGGTACCATGAGGAATATGGTGTCCGAGATAGTATGTTAATTAAGATTGATGAACTCGTAAAACCCTAATTTATGCCACAAGCGGCATCCTATGAACAACGGACTCGATTACGTGACGAAAAGTAAAAAAATCACTTATATCAATAAGTAATGATACAAACGCAACATATAGATGAAACTACTTCGTTGGAAGTTAAAATGGGGGCGGCAAAGTAAAGTGCTTCAAATGTAAAGCTTGTGAATCCTGAGGAATGAAGTGTACTTACTGGTACACTGCAATGATTCACCCGGTAAAATCGGCTTCGCCGTCTCGCAAAGCGAGAATCTAACAGGGTGAGAATGAATCGTAACGCAACAGTTGGACTTTTTACTGGGCGGCCAAGATTAATTGGGATATATTATGAAATGGGTAGATGAAGATGCTGGAATGCACTACGAGGGCATGTGTATTCGACCTCCAAGTGAGGGGAATAGCATTCTCCTTCAGGCTACTGTAGGTTGTTCCCATAACAAGTGCACCTTTTGCGGCACATACAAGGATAAAAGATTTCGGATCAAGGATAATGATATTATCTTGAGCGATATCCTTTTTGCATCACGGTATATGCGAGACACAAAAAGACTTTTTATCATGGATGGTGATGCCTTGATCATCCCGTACCGTCGTTTGACATGGATTTTTGATATGATAAAGGAGCATCTCCCGTGGGTTACGAGAGTTGGCATTTATGCCAACACCAAGGGCATACGGATGAAGAGCCTGGAGGAATTAATTCATCTGAGAGAAATGGGCCTGGGAATTATCTATATGGGCATAGAGACAGGAGATGATCAGACACTGGAGGCTATCAGGAAGGGGGCAGATTCACAAAGAATCTTAGATATGGGCAAAAAGGTAAAACAGGCAGGGATTAAACTTTCTGTTACCGTTCTTTTAGGTATTGCCGGCAAAGAAAGATCACTCATTCATGCAAAGGCAACAGGAGAACTTCTGAGCGCCATTGATCCCGACTATGTTGGTGCCCTGACATTAATGATAATGCCGGGAACACCTCTGGCAAATGATCTTTCAGCCGGCAGATTTGCGCTTCCTGATAATGCCGGACTGCTCAGGGAACTAAGAGAAATGATAGCTTCAACCAATCTATCGAGGGGCCTTTTCTTTTCAAATCATGCATCAAACTATCTGCCGGTGAAGATCAGGTACCCGGAGGGGAAAGAGAAGGGCCTTGATTTGATAGATATGGCCCTTCAGGGAAGGGTTGACCTCAGACCTGAATGGATGAGGGCACTATAATAGATGATACAATCGGGAATACATGATTGCATATATGCGGTTATCATGGCCGGGGGAAGTGGTACAAGGTTTTGGCCAAGGAGCAGACAAAACAGGCCAAAACATCTCCTTGCCATAACCGGAGATGAAAATCTTCTACAAAAGACCATTGGACTTATTACACCCATGGTACCTGTTAGCAGGATAATAGTAGTCACTACCTCCCTCCAGTCAGATTCCGTGAAAAGTACGGTTCCTGATATACCGGAAGAGAATATCATCATTGAACCATTTGGGAAAAATACTGCCCCTGCAATAGGTATTTCTGCTCTTGCCATACAAAGATATGCTCAGGATGCTGTTATGGTCGTTCTGCCGGCAGATCACTATATTGAGGACAAAAAAAAGTTTCATCAGACCATAATGGCAGGTGCCTATCAGGCCTTTGAAGGGGATTGTATCGTTACCATAGGGATTACTCCACGGAGACCGGAAACCGGATATGGGTATATAGAGGCAGATGAGCTAAAAGATGCCAAAAATGGTATATATTCTGTTACATCATTTCATGAGAAACCTGATCTAGAAACAGCCAGGCGTTTTATCGAGCAAGGAAGCTTTTTTTGGAATAGCGGTATCTTTATTGCGAAAACTTCGAGCATGCTCAAAGAAATCGAGGAATATCTCCCCCATAATTATCAGGGGCTTATGAAGATACAGGCATCCCTTGGTACGGATAAAGAATTGGATGTGATTAACAGCGTCTATAAGGAAATGGAAGCTATCTCCATTGACTATAGCGTTATAGAAAAATCAAAACGCGTGTTCATGATAAAGGGGAATTTTGGTTGGGATGATGTGGGATCGTGGCCATCCGCAGCTCAATATTGGCCGAAGGATAGCAATAACAATTCGTTCATAGGAGACTTGATTAACCTTGATTCGTCTCGATGTATTGTTTACAGCCCGAAAAAACCGGTTGCACTTCTGGGTGTAAAAGGTCTGGTTATTGTAGAACAAGATGATGCCCTGCTGGTCTGCAAAAAAGAAAGGTCTCAGGATGTGAAGAAGATCGTTGATATGCTGAAATCAAAGGGCAGGGACGAGATTTTGTAGGGAGGAATAGATATGAACCCGGAGATTTATAGAGAATACGACATACGGGGTGTCATTGGTGAAGATATTAGAGAGGATGAATTTGTTACAATAGGAAGGGGTTTTGGCACCTATTTTAACCGGGTAGGGGAAAAAACAATTGTAGTAGGAAGGGATTGTCGGCTGAGTTCACCCAAGATACGAGATGACGTGACCGAGGGTCTTCTGAACAGTGGCTGTAATGTTTTAGATATAGGCATTTGCCCTACTCCAATCCTTTATTTTGCCCTCCGGCACCTCAAGGCTGATGGAGGAATTATGATTACCGCAAGTCATAATCCACCTGATTATAACGGCTTTAAGATATGCAGCGGCTTTGATACTATCTACGGGAAAGAAATTCAGAAAGTACGACAGATTCTAGAAAAGGGAGATTTTGTAAGCGGAAAGGGGAAATATTCTTCACATGAAGTCACCGAGCCGTATATAGAGAGGATTACACGGGACATTACCATCAAACAAGGAATCAAAGTAGGTTTTGATGCCGGAAATGGGACAGCAGGCCCAGTAGGGGTAGCAATTTTACAATCATTCGGCTGCGAAGTTCACGATCTTTATTGTGATATGGATGGCTCCTTTCCCAATCATGAACCAGATCCCACGGTGCTGGATAATATGAGAGACCTGATTAAAGAGGTGAGAGAACATAATCTTACTGTGGGGATTGGTGTCGATGGCGATGGAGACAGGATTGGAGTGGTAGACAGTTCAGGTAATATTGTATTTGGAGATATGCTGCTTCTTCTGTTTGCACGAGATATTTTAGATACTAATCCTGGAGCAACGATCATTTCTGAGGTTAAATGTTCGGATAGAATGTATAAAGATATCGAGGCCCACGGTGGGAATGCCATTATGTGGAAGACAGGGCATTCTTTGATAAAGAGTAAAATGAAGGAGAGCAAGGCACTTTTGGCCGGAGAGATGAGTGGCCACATGTTTTTCGCAGATAGATATTATGGGTATGATGATGCTATCTACGCATCATGCAGGTTGTTAGAGATACTCTCCAAGAGCGGTGAATCATTAGTAGGGCTTTTAGCAAATGTCCCTAAATCACATACGACACCTGAGATTAGAGTAGACTGCCCCGATTCTAAGAAATTTGAACTTGTGGAGAGGCTAAAGGATGAATTTCGAAAACACTATAAGATAATTGATGTTGATGGCGTCAGGATTGTTTTTGATGATGGGTGGGGATTGGTGAGAGCGTCTAATACCCAGCCTGCACTCGTGCTGAGATTTGAGGCACAATCCAAAGAAAGGCTTGAAGAGATTAGAACTATGGTGGAAAGCGCTATAGATAGATTCCGATGAATGTAATAATTATAGATATAAACTAGTTCATCAAGATTACTGATGGGTTTTGGAAGGACCCAGACAGACATGAGTAAAAATGTCATAGCTGCTATTCGGCAGAGGGTAGCCAATGAACCATTTGCCAGAAAGATGGGTTTAAAGTTACTACAATTAGAACCAGGATATGCATTGGTAGAGATGGATTTTACGGATGATATGGCAAATATTTTTGATATGACCCATGGAGGAGCTATATTTTCTTTAATTGACGAGGCCTTTGAAATATCATGTAATACCCATGGTACCGTTGCTGTTGCACTGAATATGTCGGTTACCTATCATCGGTCCCCAACAGAAAGAGCAATATTGAGGGCGGAATCAAAAGAGATACATCGATCAGCAAAGACAGCAACCTACGATATAAGGGTTACAGAGCCAGAAAATATCTTAATAGCTACGTGTCAGGCTTTGGCATATCGAAAAAAGGAAAAACTGCCTTTTCTTTGATAGTTAGCTACCACTATGTAAACTTACCATCTATTCCGTCTACCACTATCATTCCAGTTTCTTTCTCCACATCAAATGTAACTGATAGAAATTGCTCTATTACCCAGATACTTGTTAGGAGATGTTCAGTTATTCGTTCCGTTATCAAAGCTGAGCGACCGCTGGCCAGAGCCATATACAGGACAAGCTGGTCGGCAAGGTGAATATCAATAGCGCCCTTCGAATTAAAAAATGTGATAAACTCATCGCAGGCTTCATTAGCTACTTCTTCCGCCCTTCCCCCTTTCTTCCTCAATGAGGTAAATCCACCTTTGCCTCCTTCAAATTGAGCATGTAAAAAAAGAAGTGCACCCTGACCAGAAGAGGAGACATGTTCAATAGATGTTTTGGGGTTGAGCCTAAGATATTCAAGCCTTTTTAGGCATTGATTTTTTTGCCTTTCAGCTATACTTAAAGGAAGGTTGGAGACGACAGAAAGAATATGAAGATGTACTAATTTGCCTCGATTTAAAAGATGAATTGCCTTAAGTCCTTGGATATTTTTTATTAAGCACCGAATCCTACCGCCACCCCGTGGATACCACCCCCATGTATCAATTGAAAAAACAGCATCTACGCCCATTGTTTTAAGGGCAGAGGAAAAGACAGTATTGAGATAATGAAAAGACGGGCTCCATGGAACATGTGTTCCCCCTGTAATCTGAATTTGGGAAGGGCTTTTTCCAAAGAGCAAAACAGGAAGTATGGCCTGTAAAACCAGGCAAGTTGAACCGGCACTGCCAATATCAAACGAGTAATTTCCTTCATGTATCTCTCGAGGTTCAAAGATGAGCTCTTGTGAGCCAATGTGAGCGCCCTTTACTCTAGCTTTAGTGATAGCTGCCAGTGAATTAACAGCTATAAGGTGCTGCGCTCTTAGCCCTGGCGTTTTCCTGTTACCCCTGATACGCTTAATATAGAGCGGCACTCGACAGATGGCAGACAGCGTTAAGGCCGTTCTAAGAATCTGACCTCCTCCCTCGCCGTACCGCCCATCTATATAAATGGTCTTATTCTTTTTCATAATTTTCTCTTTGCATATGCCCAGCATTAAGATGTTTTAAAAACTTTATTTTAGTAGAAAATAAAAAAATCGCAAAAAAAATGCATGTGTTGTTTTTCCTTCAAATGATTTATTATAGTGTTACAGATAATGTAAACATACAGGGTCATTATAGATGTCGGGAATAATCAAATAGAATGCACAAAGTTGCCATAATAGGCGCAGGTATCAGTGGGGCTTATCTTTCCCACCGTTTAGCCAAAGAGGGTGTAGATACAATAGTTTTTGATTTTCGCGTTCCCCACGAGAAACTCTGCGGCGGAGGAATTAGTTACAAAACAATGGAAAGATTTCCACTTATTAATGAACTTCCTATCCCCAGGAAAGAAATCTGGAAGTCAATCCTCATTTCCCCAAAAGAAACCGAAGTAACAATAGAACTTGAAAAACCACTTACTATAATTAATAGAAGAGATTTGGATTATTCTCTTACTAAAAAAGCGATAAGGTTTGGTGCACATTTAACGAAAGAAAAGGTTCAAGACTTTGCCCGTGAAGGTAATTCCTGGAATATTTTTACAAAGAAAGGTGCTTATAAGGCCGAGGTTTTAGTCGGAGCAGACGGTGCATTAAGTGGAACAAGGAGGAAACTGAATATATTGCCCGTGAAAAATGATTATTTTTTTGCTCTAGAGTGTTTTTTGAATGAGCGCAATGGTTTTGCCATATTTAAGTTCTTTCCTGATATTAATGGATATCTATGGGTATTTCCAAGGGTTGACACCCTTGCTGTCGGCATAGTCTCAAATGATTACAGAAAAACAAATGCTAAAGACATGGAAGAAAGACTCCTTCAATTTCTCGAGAGGCATTATCCAGGACGAACAACAAAAATCTCGGTGCGAGGTGCCTACATCCCCATTTTTTGTCCGCATGATAGCAAGAACATCACTATTTGCGATGATAATTGGGCCTTAATTGGAGATGCAGCGAGTTTTGTAGATCCAATTAGCGGAGAAGGGATATACTATGCCATATACTCAGCTGAAATTCTGGCACGATGTATACTGGACAATGAATTAGCGCTTTATCATTCATTATGCATGAAATATTTTGGTGAGAATTTGGTCAGAGCTCTTCAGGGTTATCAGTATTTTTACCAGGCTGAGTTTATAGAGACCATGATTCAGATGGCCAAAGAGAGCCCCTCCGTTCGGCAAATTATATCATACATGATTTCTGGCAAATTAAATTATTTAAACTGGAAAGAAAAATTTAGAAACGAATTATACATAATAATGAGTGATTTTATTTCCAGTGCCAATCGCACAAACAAGAAAGAGATGATAGCTAACCTTATTAGATTACTCCCAAAGGATCATTGGTCTTATTTTGGGAGCAAGATTTTATGACCTTTTGGGCCGCAGTTAAAAAGAAGATCAAAGGCAGAGAGATTATGAATAAATTCTCCCCAGAGTTGTGGATACACAGGAGACGGGGGGGTAAAGAAATGTAAGCTTATCCCCGCCTGAGAAAATAGATCTTTATCGAGATATTTTTCCGCACTCCTCTGGGCAAGATAGTCGAAAGACCCTATTTCTCGGCACATGTTAATGAGAAGCTCATTACCTTTCCCTTGTATACTCAAGCTAGAGAGGAGGATTATGGGTGTATCAATCAGGAGGTGTTGTTTTAGATAAAGGATTATGACCATATTTAGATCTATTAATTTTTCAAATCTGTCTGAAAAGATCTCCCCCACAAAATTTACATGCTCTTTAAAATATGGTGCATGAGCATAAGACTTTTTTAAGCTCGCTATGTGTTTTTTCCTCCAGTTACCTTCGGGATATATTGTTACCTCGTTTATTTTTTGAAGTCCCAGTCCTTTTCTCCAAACCGGGATAGAAAGCCATAGAATTCCCTGGTCGTTTTTAAAACGGTTTCTGGTCAGCCACGTTGTCCTCTGGGGGAATTGAATATCGTCCAAAACAATCATCATATCTGAAAGATAAGCTTTTGCAAAGTATGCAGAAAATGGAGCAAAAAATGGCTGATAGGTAGATATGATCATCTGATCGACTTTGGTGCCCCCCCTTTTTAATCCTCACCCGGACGATCAAGGCCGCAGGCCTTATTCCTTAATAAACGATTTAATTTTTGCAAATTCATCAGGCGTGTTGATATTGAAAAAAGCCTTGCTTGGGCAACAAAATTTGCGTATTTCATCTTCTTTAACATATCGTACTGGTATGGAGTCATAAAAAAGTCTGACTTGGTAGTGTTTAGAGTCAATAAGATGCTTGATAGACTTAAGGCATGATCGGAAATAGATAGCATGAAGGGGCTCTATTTTATCGGATACTGCCGGAACCACAGCCTCATGATTTCCTTTTATACCCACCATGTAACGAACTAATTGCCTGTTAATATTTGGCATGTCACACGCAACAAAGAAGCCCGCCTCGTCAGGCATACTAATTAATCCTGTATATATTCCTCCTAAAGGACCTACCCCTTTGACAAGGTCCTCAACTATCGGTATTTCAAGATATTCATACCTTTTCTTCTCATTCGTGATCAAGATTACCCGTTTAAAAACGGTTTTCATTTTTTGTACTATATTGTCGATCAATCGGACACCCCCGATTTTTAATAAGGACTTATTTTGCCCATATCGCCTGCTCGAGCCCCCAGCTAATATTATACCTGTGATGTGTTTGTAGCGTTTATTGTATTCAGATTTTTCCTTCATGATTGCCATATTATCTCTTTTTCATTCGTGTTTATACACGAATGTGTTTTATTCGTCAAAACACCAAGATAGATAATGAGGTTTTATTTGACATTTTTTTGAAAACAAGGACCATATGTTCAATTTTAGGAAATTTGAAAAATTTCAGATACCGCATTGACATAAAAGGTGTTTTATGTCATATAGACAAAACATTTAATAAAACCGAATCTATAAAGAGATAGAGAGGGAATTGAGCAGAGACGATCTAATACATTTAGAAGGTGTTGTCACACGAATGTTGGGCGGGGGAACCATGGAGGTTGAGTGTGATAAGGGGGTTAAGATTACTGGTGTACTTTCCGGCCGAATGAAAAAAAACAAGATCAAGGTAATAATCGGTGACAAGGTTCAAATTAGTGTTTCCCCTTACGATACTGCACATGGGTTAATAACATACCGCCTGAAATAGAATGCATACTTTTTCAACATATCCTATTATAAAAACCAGCCCTTATCATTGCTAAGACAATAATGAGATTAACCTTTCAATCGCTTGCCTGAAATATCAATCTTCTGTGTCTTTCTTTGTTGTCAAAATCTATACAGACAATTTGTTGCCAGGTACCTGTTAAGGGCTTGTTATCCGTGAACGGTACTGTAAGAGAGGTCTTGCAGATTGCTGATCTAACATGAGAAAAGCCATTTCCATCTCCCCACCTCAGATTGTGTCTGTATTCTATGGTTTGAGGAATGAGCCTTTCAAAGGCATCTTTTAAATCATCAACGACACCTGATTCAAATTCAATAGTTGTCACTCCACCGGTGGAACCAGGGACAAAAATGATAACAGAACCTTCAGAAAAAGGTAGTTTCCTAACAAAGTTATGTACCAGGGATGTGATATCATGAATATCATTAAATCCTTTTGTCTCTATTTCAACTTCTTTGGTAACAACTGCCATAATACTCTCTCCTTATTTCATTTATCCTTTTTTAATATAAGAATACACCTTTCTCCCGGTGTTTCCGGAAGCCTGTAGGCAACTTTGTTACTAATTTTGAAATGTAAATCCTTCATCAATTGTTTGCTATCTTCAATCTCTTGGTCAACTGCTGATCCTTTGAAGGTAACCAAAAGCCCACCTGGTTCAACATAACATGAGCAGATGCTGATTGTTTTATGTAAAGGTGCCAGGGCTCGCGCCGTAACAATCTCGTAAAAATGGTATAGAGCTGGTAGATTGGCCTTTTTTTCTGCCCTGCCCTTAAACGCTTCAATGCCTATGAGGCCTAATTTTCTGATCATGTCTTTTAAAAAGCTTATTTTTTTTGATTTTGATTCAAGGAGGTGAACCTCGAATTCTGGCCGCCCTATCTTGAGGGGCAAACCTGGAATCCCTGCTCCTGAACCTATGTCCAGCACGCTGCCACCTGATGAAAGGTGTGGAAGCGCAACCAAAGGATCCAGAAGAAGCTTTATAATCATTTCCTTTTTTCCCGATATGCCTGTAAGATTGATTCGTCGATTCCACGACCATAACCCTTCCAGGAAGGAGGCAAGGAGGGAGATCTGTTTTTCTGAGAGTATAACCCCAAACCTACTGGCACCATATCTTAATAATTCGCGATCTTCAGTAGTAATGTTGTCTGAAATATCTTTCAAAGCGCAATTTGTAAAAGTTGTTTTCTATGTTGATATCTGTTTGCTTACTGCTTAATGCTTAAGGTTTGTATCCATTTTGAGCTACTTTACCACAAATATCAAAACAATTTCGCAGTAAATCGTTGTCAAGGGGAGTTTGATTGAAGATTCAGGATTTTCAATTGATTGTTGTTATAGTAGCTTGATTTTTGAGAAGGAAGGGATTAGATTATTTTTACAAAATAATAGCAGTTAAGGTGATAAGTAATGGACATAGTAACCTACCCTGATCCAGTTTTAAAAAGAAAGGCGGAGCTGGTAGAAAATATTGATGGAGATGTTCAAAGACTCATTGATAATATGAGCACATTGATGTATCAGTCCTCAGGTATAGGCCTGGCCGCAAATCAGGTTGGAATAGAAAAAAGAATTATCATATTTGATATAGATTATAAAGAGAAAGGAAAAGATCTCACCGTTTTAATTAATCCAGAGATCCTTTTCGCAGAAGATAAAATAGAATTTGAAGAGGGATGCCTCAGTGTGCCTGATTTTCAGGGGAAGATTACCCGAAAAAAATACATTCAGATAAAGGGTCTTGATAGGGATGGTAAACCTGTTAATATTGAGACAGAAAACCTGACTGCTATCTGTATCCAGCATGAAATTGATCACCTCAACGGTACGCTGATACTTGATCATGTGAGCCATCTAAAGAGAAATATATACAGGAGAAAAATAGAGAAGTTGATGAAAAAAGAAGAATGAGCAAACCTATCTCTCAAGATCTATTTCCATCAAGGCCGGGGATCATTTTTATGGGAACGCCTCACTTTGCTGTTCCTGTATTACAGACCCTTATACATGAAAAATATGAGATTCTCTCCGTGGTTACTCAGCCTGATAGGCCAAAGGGCAGAGGCCAGCGATTGACACCTTCACCGGTAAAAATTCTTACCGAAGAGAATAACCTTCCTATCCTTCAGCCCCAAAGGTTAGATGATGAATTTTTAGACCTCCTTTTTACCCTCAAACCCGACCTTCTTATCGTTGTTGCCTTTGGACAGTTAATTCCAGGTAAAGTGCTGAGGTCAGCCAAATGGGGAGGGATCAATATCCATGCCTCTCTTTTACCACAATACCGAGGTTCTGCACCGATTCAGTGGGCTATTATCAACAATGAAAAGAAGACAGGGCTTACAACTATGTTTATGGATGAAGGTCTTGATACCGGCCCGATTCTTATGCAGCAAGAGACAGATATCTTACCAGGAGAGACAGCAGGTCAATTACATGATAGGCTGTCTTCTTTGGCACCGGGATTGCTTATGAGAACATTGGAAGGATTGGATAATGGAACTATTAAGCCCAGAAAGCAGGATAATTCTCTTGCTACCCATGCGCCAAAACTTAAAAAAGAACAAGGCTTGATAAATTGGTCCTGGCCCGCAGAGCGGTTATGTGGATTGATTAGGGGGCTGGACCCCTGGCCAGGTGCATTTACGTACCATAATGGAAAAACGATGAAATTGTTTGGTTGTTTCATTGCGGATACTATGCACAATGTTCGGGTGCCGGGCCAGATAAGGGCTGTAACAGATAAAGGATTTGAGATAGAAACTGGCAAGGGAATTATAATTGTTAAAGAAATTCAAGTCCCAGGGAAAAAGAGGTTGCCTGTTAAAGAATTTCAAAAAGGAAGCACAGTAAACGTGGGAAGCATTTTAGGAAAATAGGCTTCATATGAAAAAAATAGCACCCTCAATACTTTCTGCTGATTTTACCAAACTCGGTGAGGAAATAGAAGCAGTGGAAAAGGCAGGAGCAGATTGCATACATATCGATGTTATGGATGGTCACTTTGTGCCAAATATCACAGTCGGTCCTCTGGTTGTAAAGGCGGTAAGGGAGATAACTGATCTCCCATTAGATGTTCACCTGATGATAGAAAACCCCGAGCGATATATTGATGATTTTGTTACCGCAGGAAGCGATGCAATTACTATTCATGCAGAGACAGTTACTCACCTGCATAGACTTTTAGGGGTTATAAGAGATGCAGGGATTAAAGCAGGGGCTGCTCTTAATCCTGCCACACCGTTGAGCAGCATTCAATATGTCCTTTATAATCTGGATATGGTAGTTTTGATGACTGTTAACCCTGGTTTTGGTGGGCAGACTTTTATTCCGGAGATTTTGCAAAAAATAGAGGAGCTCAGGAGCATGCTAGACAAAAAAGGTTCAGAGGCGGATATAGAGGTGGATGGGGGGATCAACATTGATAATATAGCTCAAGTAGCCAGGGCAGGCGCTAGTGTGTTTGTGGCGGGCAATGCCATATTTGGGAGCCCGAACTATGCTGAAACTATTGCTTTGATGAGGAAAAAGATAGAAGGCATATGACAGAGTAAAAGACAGTTACTGTTGTTAAGCATGGAGCATCCTTATAAGGATGTCCACTCATCTGGGTAGCGGTCATGCCGGAAAGCCTGTCTAAAGCATAATCAATTGCTTCAATCTCATGAGCCTTGGTTGGAGAGATCGGCTTTTTTGAGAGGCACGTACTTTGTTTGGGGTAGTCTAAATATTTACTTTCAGCTTCCCCTTCCTTAATCACTATGGCAGTTATTTGTTGAATTCAATAGGAGTTGGCCCATAGCGATTTGCGGTACTGATCAACTGCTCCTTATATTTTTCATAAAAATTGGTGTTAATAAAGCATAGAAGATTATAGATCGCAGTCTCTTCAATATTTGGTTTTAAGCCAACCTTACCTTTTTTCCTCATTCTCTATTTGGTATATAATAGAACATGCACTTCCAACAGATCCGCACGTCTTTGCTGGATAATTTCCAATTATTTTCTTTCTTTCTTTATCCTATAATCAATCTTAACCAACATCTTCTCCTTATAAGATATCTTTGTGTAAAAAAAATATAACAGGTAAGATAATTTATCATTCTAGCGATAAATATTTTTGTAT
>JAWOBA010000076.1:0-3385 GCA_046498285.1 Desulfatiglandales bacterium
AATCCCATGCTAATAAGGGCACATAACAAGATACAAGAAATCCAGGGCATAATTGGTAAGACAAAGAAGAGACCAAAAGACAGCAGTACACCTGCTAACACTGAATAATTACGGACCCGTTTCCAGATAAGGGAGGGCGTCTTTTCCCAGGTGATTATGTAACGGCAGCAGTCATCACCCCTGTGTATGCAATCTGGATGTTCAATCTTTGCAAACTTATTTGTAAATAAATTTGAAATAGCCTCAAGATACCCCATTCGGTTTTCGCACTGATAGGGCTTCTCAGACACACCAGGGTTAGGAATAGATGTAACTTCTACCTTTTCAGGCCCGATCTTCCTGGTCTTTAATATACTGCCTCTGGTTAAACGAGAAGCAAGGTTATTTACTAAGCAATAGGAAGCTACTGGAGTCATAAATCCTAGTGTATATTGCTTTACAGGGCCAGATGCTTTAGATGATGCAGCATAGCGTCCAACTTCTCGGGATATATCAAGGTCCCCTGTTTTTTGGCTCAGGATTTCATAAAATCGGTCAACCTGTTGTTGGGTTAACCAGTAACCCTGATCCTCCAGTTCATAGCTGGTTATATCCGCATAGCTTAAAAGAGAATTAATATCTACTTCAGGATGCACCTCTTTACAATATTCTATATAATTTTTTATAATTCGACTATTGTAAAGAAGAGGATCTGCTTGATTATGAATGCCATTACCAGAGGACATGTAATTATTCCTTGTAGGTAAAATAATTTGTTTAGCTATAAGCCTAAAAAGGAAATCCTTATATGATCAAGAACTATTGTTCTTTTTCTCGGATTTCTTACTGCCAGGCTCTCCAGATATTCCTCAATACAGCATAACTTTTCCATTTCCTTCTAAGGCCTTACGAATAAGCTGGAGCTCTTCTGAAATGGATGAAATGTTCTTAACCGGTTTTTCAATCACCGGGAGCGAGTTTGCCTCGATATCCTTTGAATCCCTCGATTCACCTGGCTCAATCAGGGGAACTCGGCACCAGTGCCTTACAGCATCCTCATGTCTGTACCAACCTCCCGATTTACTAATCCCGGCAGTCCCCTTGCTGACAGCTCCTTTATTATGTTGCTGGGTGGTTACTGATCCATTTACATCAGATTTTTTAAAGCCGGCTCAGATAATGAAGAAAAATCAAGAGGGCTGCCTGACATATCTTTCTGTTGATATCTTTCTATACTATCCTTAGAAGGTTGTTTTTTTGCAGACGACTCTGCTCTCGCGCTAATATAGTCATTTACTTTCGAGGGGCTGCTAATAAGTTCTATACATCCCCTCCAAAACTTTACAACGTCAAAACCCTTTAAATGATCACTGCCTTTTGCCACTCAACGTTCAGCAATTTTCTGAAGGCATTTTTATGCCCTTGCCTTAGGATAGACTGAAAGCAGTATCTTCTGTTGTTGAACAGCCTGTTCCATGGTGCCATCCTGATAGATTAGGCCAAACGGTAGAAGCTCTATCCTCAGATTCCTTTCGACAATGGAGTTGAATTCTTTGTAGACCAGTTTGGCGATGTGTGATGTTTTGCATTGGTTAACCACAACCCATATCTTGCCTTTGAATCCGTTTAAGGATAAGGATTTGTAATAGTGTGTAGGCATCGGTTAATGAGTTATGTTCTGAGCTAATTACAACAATAAGCTCTGAGGATGCCAAACAAAATAAAATCACAGTTTTTGAGGTACCTGCAGGCACATCAACCAGCAGAAAATCATAATGAAGCGGAAAATCGTGATGTGCTGTTTTTGAAAAAGATCGAATTAGCCACATTCGATCAACTTCAATTTCAGTCATATCCTCAACGCCTGAACTAGCAGGGAAGATATCAATACCCTCATAATCCTTTATAATAAGATCTTTAAGATTTAATCCATTAAGGACCGCGTCTTTAGATTATACACTGGCTGGAGCCCCAAGAAGGTATTAATATTAGGCAATCCCGTATCAGCATCAAAGACGCAAGCGTGATAACCCAGTTTGAAAAGCAGGTATGCCAAATTGAGATATATATTTGTTTTGCCTATCCCTACCCTTCCACTCGTAATTGTAATGGTTCTATTCATGAGCCTTCTTGATTTTCGAGGCTACTACGATGTCTTTACAACATGACAGATACTCAGCTTTGAGCGGATACCTCAAATATCATCATGTTGTGTTGCGCACAATAAGAGTTTTGTCAGATGCTTAGAGAGACCTGGTTTGCATAAGCCCTATTAATCTAAAGATGATAAAAATTGTCAAGTTTTTCAAAGGTCTCTTAGAATTGAGGTTAATGGATATGCACCTTAGATTTTACTCACAACAATTCTGGACATGTCTTGAGACCTTTGCATAACCCCTATTGATCTAAAGACAATGGGCTTTTTTTCAGTTCCAAGGCTCTCGGGTTGGTCTTTTCAGCACCCTTCTCTCCGAGCGGGAGGCTCTACGAGCCGGAAGCCACCAGTCACTTCAAAAAAGTCCATTGTCTTTTTGGGGATGGTGAAAATCGCCGGGTTTTTCAAAGGTCTCGTCTTTTTATCTAACGCTATCGCAAAGTTACTAATATGTAAAATACTATACTCTAATGAGTGGCTGAAAGAAAAACCCTTTTGTCATTTGGAGCGCAGGGAGAGATCCATAAGGCTTATTATATTGTCAGCATCGGAAAAATTCATCACTCTGCTCGAAATGAACGATTTGCTTTATTTTTGTTCAATTACTGAATAGGTATATGAAAAAAGGATTCTTTGTGTCAAGTGAAAATTAACCACAATATATAGTGTCCTTTAAAAATTCATACTATCAGATAATGGGGTGATTGTGAGAAACACACATATAAAGAAATTTTAGAATTTTATTGCCGTATGAGTGAAGCCCCACGGGCAAGCCCTTCAGCCGGGAGATGGATAAACCCTTGGTATTGTGTAGGCTCACCGATTAGCTTCGCGAAGGGAAGGACTTAGTGGCACGATATACCATCCCTGCCACAAAAAGTCGGAATCATGGTAAAACGAAGGGGGATTATCCTTTTTTAGATTTGAGCAGTCTTCCCATAAGGCAGGTTTAATATGGGGATGGATTAAGAAAACCTGAATGGGCTCCCCAAAACATGATTAAAGGCAAAGCACATGAATCAAGAATGATTTGCTGATAGGTTATATTTACGTTATCTTAAATTTCTTATGCATATATTCCATATATTCATTTCCGTATCGAACATCTAATACCCATGCTTGATAGACTTTTTCGTACGGCACATTTTTATTTTTTACATACTCGATGGGATAGAACATTATCGGGACCTGCTTGATATTGTAGGCCCCAATCAGTTGGGAAATAGCTATGGAAAGCACATTCCAGGGCAA
>JAWOBA010000184.1:0-7175 GCA_046498285.1 Desulfatiglandales bacterium
GTACGCTCGAAGATTGGTCTTCATAGTATCGGGTTCCATTTCGACACCCCATCAGGGGTTTATTTGCTTTTATCTCCTTAATACCACCTTATCCCGGAGTGGGGGGGGTCTCCCCTAATGGCTCACAACACTTGCCCTTCACAAATACCGCATAGCGTAGTTTGATTCCGATTCCTGGTCGCCGAAACCGAAATGATTACTCTCATCTTTAACCCAGATTATGCAGTAGGCATCGTCACGAGGGTTGAAAAACCTCAGCGAAACGAGAAGTTGGAGCGATTTTGCGCCGAAGGCATATTTGTAAATATGTTGAGAAGCAAAATCGTGAAAAGAGCGTTGCAGCAAGGTTTTTCAGGCCGCAGTAGGTGGCTACTGCATAATCTGGGTTTAATACAGCATGGAAGGCTTACGCCTCTTTTTCATGACACATGAAAGGAGCGGAGGTCCCGTATGAGCGGAGCTTTAAGTTAGTTCATTCTGTTTTTGTCTTGTATAGAAGCAGGCTATTGGAAACCACTGTAATGCTGCTCATGGACATCGCCAGGGCAGCAAATATGGGGTGCAGTTGTCGTAAAAATGCAGGGAGGAATTCAAATGGATACAGTAGCCCTGCTGCTACAGGTATAAGCACAACATTATAAAAAAAGGCCCAGAAAAGATTCTGCCTGACAGTTTTCATAGTGGCCCTGCTCAATTGAATCGCCTTTGCAATCCCTTTCAGATTACCACTAGCCAGGATTACATCGCCAGACTCTATGGCTACATCAGTTCCTGTCCCAATAGCAAGCCCTACATCTGCCTGGGCCAGTGCTGGTGCGTCATTTATGCCATCACCAACCATTCCAACTTTCTCATTCTTATCTTGAAGCTGCCTGATTTTTTCGGATTTTTCCTCAGGCCGTACGTCTGCAGCTATGTCATCAATATCTACCTCTGAGGCAATTGTCCTGGCAGCATGTTCATTATCTCCTGTAAGCATGACTACCTTCAGGTCTAGCTGGTGAAGCTCTTTAACGGCCTCTTTCGATTCGGGCTTTACCGTATCTGCTACGCCTATCAGGCCTCGAAATTTTTTATCAACCATAACCATCATCACTGTCTTTCCCTCATTCTGTAAAGTGCGCACGTATTTTTTTGAATCATCAAAGGAAAAACCCATCTCATCAAACCAATATGGCTTCCCCACTAAGACTTCCTGTCCGTTTATTTGTGCCTGCACTCCTAACCCTTTAAAGGCCTTGAAGTCATTTGGCTCTGAAAGATCAATCCCTCTCTTTTTTGCCTCCTTGACTATGGCCTGTCCCAGTGGATGTTCAGATCCTCTTTCCACTGATGCACCGAGCCGTATAAGCTCCTCCTCATTTTTGCTATGGGAGTCGAACGAAATCACATTGGTTACAGAGGGCTTACCCATAGTGATGGTTCCGGTTTTATCCAGAACGATGGTATGAAGTTTGGTGGCCATTTCCAAAGACTCACTATTTTTAAACAATATTCCCCTTTCTGCACCCCTCCCAGTTCCAGCCATGATGGCTGTGGGTGTGGCAAGGCCAAGGGCGCAGGGGCAGGCAATTACCAGAACCGCAACCAATCGGAGCATCGCCGGAATAAAATCACCTCCTACGGCCCACCAGAGGGCAAAGGTCAGGAAAGCAATCCCGATTACTACAGGGACGAACACAGCAGCAACACGGTCAGCAAGGGCCTGAATAGGTGCTTTACTCCCCTGCGCATCCTGAACCAGCCGGATTATCTGTGCCAAAACAGTATCCTTTCCAACCCTGGTTGCCGCAAACTTGAGGCGGCCCTCACCATTGATGGTGCCACCTGTAAGATTAGCCTTGGGATGTTTATCAACTGGAATGGGTTCTCCGGTCAACATAGATTCATTGACTGCCGACTCGCCTTCCAGGACTACTCCATCAACAGGGATGCTTTCACCTGGGTGTACAATGAGAACATCGCCTACCTTGATCTGCGAGAGAGGGATTTCCCTTTCCTTTGCATCCTCCAGAATGGTTGCGGTTTTTGGTCGTAGTGCAATAAGCTTGCGGATGGCGCCGCCTGTTCTGCCTTTTGTTCTGGCCTCGAGCATTTTGCCTAACTTGATAAGGGTGATAATCACCGCAGAAGTTTCAAAATAGACATGCACACCAAGGGAAGCATCAAAAAGGACAGCAAGGGAGTAAAAGTATGCAACTGAGGATCCCATAGCCACTAACACGTCCATATTAGCGCTGCCATTTTTAAGGCTTTTCCATCCTCCGGTATAAAAATCCCAGCCCGTGTAAAATTGAACCGGGGTGGCAAGAGCAAAAAAAAGCCAGTTAATCCACAGAGCATGGGCCCATACCCCGATAAGGCCAAAATCTCTTCCCATGCTGAGAAAAAACAGCGGTACAGTGAATATGAGGCCTATTACAAACTTGTGTGTCTGATTTCGTATCTCTCCTTTTCGGGCAGCCAGTTCCGTGTCTTCACCCTCAAGCAATTCATCCGGTCGAATGGCGCCATATCCGATCCTTTCTATGGCAGCAATGATATCGTCTATGGTTGTTATGGTTGGGATGTATTCCACGTGTGCGCGCTCCGTGGCAAAATTGACTGAGGCCTTGAGGATGCCTGGAACATGCTTGTTTAAGACCTTTTCAATGGTCATGGCACAGTTGGCACAGGTCATGCCTGTGAGGGGGATCTCTGTCGTTGCTGTAACAATGCCATAGCCTGCATCATGAATCTTGTCTGCCAGATCCTTTACTTGTACCTGATCTGGATCGAAGGAAACAGAGGCCTTCTCTGTAGCAAAATTTACGTTCGCCTCTTTAACACCTGTAACCTTTTTCAGGCTTCTTTGTATAGTAAGGGCGCAGTTGGAACATGTCATGCCGGTAACCGGGAGTGTAATATTTTTGTCTCTCATAGAATTATGCTTCATATTGGTGTCTTTAATGAAATTTATTCAGCGGCGGGATAGTTAATCTCCTTTAAGGTGGACTTTATTTTTTCCAACGTCGCTGGCGAATCCCATAGTACGGTGATTTTCTTTGTCGTGGCGTCCCCTTCTACTTCTTCTATTCCGTTAATTTCCCCCAGTTCTCTTTTAATAGTCATAACACAGTGCTCGCACGATATAGTGGGGATTGATAATGTGATCTTTTCCATACTCATTACCTCCTTTTGATTAAAAAGGTAAGGCCTTATCATTTCATGTTAAGAAAACTCGGTTTGTTGTAGTTTGTAAATAGCCTTCCAATCATAAAGTAACTATGGGGTATAACCTAAATAATCCTGAAATGTAGTGTCGGAGACAAGCACTGTTAAGGAATAATCAATCGTGCGTTGTACTCAGACGCTTATGCTCCTTGAACATGCACCGATCCATGACCACCATGAGACCTGCATCTCGAGCCTTCGATGCGGCTTCTTCATTAATAACTCCTTCCTGCATCCATACGGCCTTAGCCCCGATCTTGATTGCCTCATCCACAACAGGCATCACTTCTTCTGATCTTCGGAATATATCAACTATTTCTATGTGTTCAGGAATAGAGCTCATGTCAGGGTAACTCCTTGTACCGAGTATTTCTTGGGCATCTGGATTGACTGGAATTACCGTGTATCCGTGGTTGATAAGATATGTCGCTACCTGGTGGCTAGGCCGACTTGGATCTGGTGACAGACCAACCATAGCAATAACGCGGTACTCCTTGAGAATCGTTGCTTCCTGCATTATATCTTCCCTTTATGGGTTATTCACTTTCTCCTCACAGCATCAGTAATTTTTTGATCCAAAAATAGACTTAATTTTCATCCTTCGTGGCACCCAGAATGGGCATGAAGGTTTGATTCGGTTTTCACCTCTTGTACACTGTGGATGCCATACATGCCTTTCGGATAATACAATAGGGAATATCATTGAATCAAATGATGCATGTCCTTACGGCCAGCCCACAGTGGCCATATAGATGACAGTTTCTTCAATTCCGTCCACCCCTATAATACTATTTACCCTATCGTCAAAAAGTGCCCCTATCGCACATGCTCCAAGCCCAAGGGCTTCAGCAGCCAGGTAGAGATTTTGTGCTATGTGGCCTGCGTCAAGGTAGATATACCGATAAGCCCTTTGACGATATTTCCATTTTGACCGTTCCACCACAGCAGACCAGATAAATGTTACCTGTGCATTCCTTACTATCATCTGCCCGAGCGCCGCGTCGGCAAGTTCCTTTGTAAAGTCTCCTTTTTTCAGGAGCTCAAGGTCAAATACATGGGCTCTGAAGTGATAGATACCGGGTTCAATCCCTTCAACCGCCCGTAAAAACAGATAGGTTTCTACTGGATAGAGTCCTCCAGCAGAGGGTGCTGTTCTGAACAGAAATCCTCCATATTTCGCAGTTATACCCTGTGTTGCCCAAAGAATGGTAGAAAGAAAATCTTTTTCAAGGGTACGCTCGGCATTATACTGTCTCCGTGACCTTCTATCTCGAAGGAGTTGCCAGAGGCTGGCCCTTGATTTCATAGCAGGCTCAGGCAGCGAAATATAAGCCAGGGGAGACTCGTGGTTTTTATGGGATTTAGGTCGGCGGCTCCAGTCAAGGTTATAACCCATTGGTGTGTTTGGCTCGTATTTGGTTTCCTGCTGAAATCTTTCTCCGATATTTATATTATTACCATTTTTTGTATCCTTAAATGATGTCATATCTATTCCACTACCCTTCCTATCTCTTAAGAAGTTTTTTATAAGCAGGCAACCTTATCTTAAAGGATGTTCCTTTCCCTTGCTTGCTTTTCATAGATAAAGAACCATCTGCATGCTCTTCGACAATCCTTTTTGAAATACTAAGGCCTAAGCCTGTTCCATGTTTTTTTGTGGTAAAAAATGGGGAAAAGATCTTCTCTTTATCTTGTTTAGAGATCCCGCATCCTTCATCGGCCACGGTGATTTCTACCTGATCGCCTATCAAACTGGTTTGGATTGAGAGGCTTCCTCCGTGTTCCATGGCATCCATAGAATTTTTAAAGAGATTTAAAAAGACCTGTTTTAAACTGTATCGGTCACCAGTTACCAGGAGGGCCTTATCGTCAATGTTTAACGCAATTCGGATATTCTTTTTTTTGCAATCATCCTTTAGCATGAAATAAATTTCCTGAAGAAGCTCCTTTAGATCCACCTTTTCAGAGGCAAGGGTTTTTGGCAGATGAAATTCCTTTAGATCTGTCAACAGCTTTTCCAGTCGTGTAACCTCTTCAGTGATGACATTCAATTTTTGGAGCTGTTTCTCATCATCAATTACCCGGATTAATTGTTGGGCAAAACCACCAATGAGCATCAGCGGATTCTTGATTTCATGTGTTATCTCTGCAGCCAGTTGGCCAAGGGCAGAAAGCCGCTCCGAACGGATGATTTGTTCCTGCAGAACCTTTTTTTCAGTCATATCCCTTACAAGACCTGTAAAGAAAAGCCTTCCATTTACCTCTGTGACAGAAAATGAAATGGCTGCAGGAAAGGTGTTACCGTTCCTCCGGCTGGCTTCCATTTCTGCTTCGTGTCCAATGCGCCCTGCTTTTCTGGTTTTTACGTAGTGCGTTACCGCCTGGCGGTGGTTATTGCTGCAACTAGGTGACATGATGGCATTGAGATCACGCCCGATAACCTCTTCTCGGTTGTAACCAAAAATTTTTTCTGCGGCCTTGTTAAAAAATATGACCGTATGGTTTTCGTCTATGGTGACAAAAGCCTCATTCGTGTTTTCAACTGCATTTTTTAAGATCACCATTTCCTGATTTTGTTTGCTGCGGCTATTTTTTTCTTCCATGAATAATGTTCCTTTTCATTGCAATTAATTAAACTTGCTTAACTGTTCTATCATAAAGAACCTCACGCGCATGTATGAGCCCAGTCCTTATCAACACCGGACCGATCAACTCAAATAGCACAGTTGATGCTATGATCACAGGAAGAATGATTTCACCAAGATCAGTGCGATGTACAATGCCAACAAGCGCCATACCCAAGGCAATTCCTGCCTGGGCATCAGCACGATTCCCATCCATCGGCTCACCAACGGACTTGCGTGAGTTATAGGACCTCCTATCCAGCCAGCCAGCGGGCGCCCCATGATTCGAAAATTGATGAAGACAGATCCAATAAAGCCTATTTAAAAAAGCATTTCAAACTGAAGTAAAGTATCAGCTAACAGAAAAAAAGTATCATAAAGGGCTATTCAATGTCTTTAATGGCATAGAATGTGCTTATATGGTGGCAAGCCAGATTTATAACCACACATCCTAAAACCATTCAAGCCAATAGAAATGAAACCTTCATTCATATAGCAATTCCTCCATGGAGAAAAACCATACTCAACGCCTCAACAAGGCTCGGTTCCCCTGGTTTAATCCGGCCAGTTGCATATGCCATTAGGATGCCTAAGACAATACCCACAAAAAGAGCACCACTGAGTTCCCAACCTCCACTAAACAGATGCATTATACTATTCCTCTGTCCACTAAATGAGACCTTTGCATAACCCCTCTTGATCTAAAGACGATGGGCTTTTTTTCAGTTCCCTCCGGGGCGTAGGCCCTACGGGCCGGAGGCCGAGGCTCCCGGGCTGATCTTTTCAGCAACGTATCCATGGGGGAGTTTTGCCCTCTCCGAGCGGGAGGCTCTACGAGCCGGAGGCCACCAGTCACTTCAGAAAAGTCTACCCTCTCTATTCGAAGTAAAAAAATGGTTAGGTTTTGTAAAGCTCTACTATACGTTCTTCAATTTTCTATCTCATTTCCATCTTACATGAGCGAAAAAATATTTTGCACTATGGTGATAGGAGACCTTTGCATAACCCCTCTTGATCTAAAGACGATGGGCTTTTTTTCAGTTCCAAGGCTCCCGGGTTGGTCTTTTCAGCAACGTATCCATGGGGGAGTTTTGCCCCCTCCGCATTGCCCCGATAAATCGGGGCCTGCGGGTTCCCCCACTGATACATTACGAAAAGACAGCACCCTTCCACCAGTCACTTCAAAAAAGTCCATCGTCTTTCTTGGGATAGTGTAAATCGCCGGGTTTTTCAAAGGTCTGCCTTTTTTATAATGGTTTATTTCAGATGCTCATTCATAGAAATAAGCGGTTTATCCTCAAAAACTCTGGCAGGGTTTCGCCTGGCCAGCAGGGTTGT
>JAWOBA010000095.1:0-3111 GCA_046498285.1 Desulfatiglandales bacterium
GCTGAGCGTTTAGATCGCCAAACTGACCGCCCGCCTTGCCTGAGCGGGAGTAATGGCGGGCAAAGCTCAAAGCTCAAAGCTGAAAGCTCCCCAGTGAAATACCCTAAAGGGTTTCTGCTGCGCAGAATTTCACGGGGCAAGCCTGCCCGCCATCGCGAGCCTGCGCTCCCTCAGGCGAGGCGGGCGGGCAAAGCTCAAAGCTGGAAGCGAATTAGCTGATAACCTCGAAGCTTAAAGGGGTTGCCATTTTGAGAGGGAGTTGATAAGACCTTTGATCATAGAAGCTATCTCGATGCCTTCCTTCTCTAATTGGGTTAAACGCCGGACATACATAGTTTTGCCTGAGGGGCAGTCCTTGCTTTGTGTACCTTGTGGCTTGTGGTTCATTGTAAACAACGTGGAATTCTGAAAATCGCCAGGTTTTTCAAAGGTCTCATTTTGTATACATCAACTTCATAACTCTCTTTCATTATTTCCCCAGTTTGCAGTTTCCATTTTCCAGTTTCCAGTTTCAAGCAATCAATCCCTAAACTTTCTGATAAATACTGGGCTGGATATACTTAAACGGATGTTTTATGCTAGTCAAGCTCTCTGCGTGACCTATAAAAAGATACCCCCCATGAGAAAGATTCCGGAATAATTTTTCTATCAGGGTGTTTTTTGTAAAGTCATCAAAATAGATCATAACATTGCGGCAAAAAATAACATCGAACGGTACGGTAAAACGAAAGTCTTCTCCAAGGTTCAGTCTCTGAAAGGTTATATTTTTTTTGACCTCTTCTTTTACCCTGACATACCCCTTCCACTTATTATCACCTCTCTGGAAATACCTTCTTTTTAACTCACACGGGATGATATCTATCTTTCTTTTTTCATATATTCCAGTGTGGGCTTTCGCCAGAACTTTGGTTGAGAGATCCGTTGCGAGAATCTTAATTTGCCATTTCTCGTTATGGTTAAGTATTTCACTGGCAGCTATAGCTATACTATATGCCTCTTCACCTGAAGAACATCCGGCACTCCAAAATCTTATGGTATTATTTCGTGAAGGCACCTTTTCTTTTACTATCTCAGGCAGGGCCCTTGCCTTTAAAAAATCAAAATGTTGCGATTCCCGGAAGAAATACGTCAGATTGGTAGAAAGAGCATCAAGGAGTAATAGCAGTTCACCCCCACTTTTATCATTTACAACATGGTTATAGTATTTTCTGAAAGAAGAGAAATTTCTCTGTCGAAGTATCTTTCCAAGTCTTGCCTTGACTAACTCTTTTTTGCCTTCATGCAGATTGATTCCACATTTATCGTATACATACCTGCTAAAATTTTGAAAATCGCTATCTTTTAACACAAGTCCTGGCATTTTATGTGTTCATTGAGTTTGGTATGTTTATAGCCTTCAACCCTATAAATCCCCGCCTCATCCCGCTGGTCAAGACTGGGAGACAGCTTCAAGATTACTCTGTGAAATAGAGAGTATATTTTTCTTGGCACAGCCTATTTCACCAGGGCTTCAAGTTCCAAGTTTCCATTTTCCTGTTTCAGATCTTAATGTTTCTGCTCTCTAAGGGTCTCTCTTTCCCTTTGAAATACGCAGGCAATAATTTTTTCTCGATCCTTTATGTTGAGATCAAGAAAATTGATACCAAGGTGGTACCATGTCTTACCATCTTCATCCACTGGCGTTACCCAAATAATTTCACCAAATACATCAATAAAAACGAAAGGAAACCTCGAGAGAACAAAATTCGCACGAATAATCTTCCCGGATTCAAGGGGTGTTTCTGTTATCATATTCATCCCTGAGCCACTAATATTTGATCCGATACCCTGATTGGGGGACTCTTTATTCGGCATATCTCGAGAGACAAAGGTCAATATCTGGTCCAATTTATCATCCAAATAGAGAAGGAAATCCATAAGAGAGGCATTGAGTGCAGCATCCTTATTCCCTATATCGGTAACATCGATCCCTTTTTTTCTTACATTAGGGGGAAAAATATCCATGTTCGATTTATCTACATCTTCATATTCCTCTGGCGACAAAATTTGAAATTTAACTTTAAAGGAAATACCTCCTCTTACTTTAGTGCGCCTTTCGTCTGAAATGGTATCGATCATCAATGCCTCCCGTTAAACAATCTGTAAGTGGTTACCCCGGTGCCGAACTTTTATGGTAAGGATTATGTTCGGGATCTCGTATCGCTGAATCCTGCAGCTTGCAACGCGAATCCACGAAAACAAGTGCTGCAAAAGGCTTGCCTATAGGGTCCCACCGTTGGCAGTTCAGCCCTGCCTGTTTTGATACAATCGGTGCGGGCCGGGTTTTCCCATAATCTAACAGTAACAGTGACTTACTCAAAAGGCATTTTCACTAATAGGCAATGTGTTGCCCAGCAGAAATATTTATTGCTTTTTGGACAACGCACAACAGTGAATCGTGAACGGCTACAAATAAGGATTATCAATAAAAAAAAGCAACTATCATGCCATCCCTCAAAATAAAACAGTAGCTGCTAAAAGGCCTGTTATTGTGCATGGAATGATGAGTAGATTCCCAAAATTGACTGTAAAAATGTTGTCAAGAATGTCAATATTTTGACAAAATTAATCGGAGAGAGGTCTTATTGAACATTGCAAAACTGCAATTAGCAAGGAGAAGGCCTTAACCTTCCCATACATGCAAAGCACTCTATAGACTTTTCCCAAAATGCTTACGGATGGTCTACCGGACTCTACGGCTACAAAACGCTGGGAAAGTGTATAAAACGAGAGCTTTAAACGGCAAAAAGGCATGATAAACCCTTTCTCTAGCTTGATAGATGTAGGTGGATTCAAGGATAGTAATGACTCTTCTGGTCAGCAGGCAGGGATTATGTTCTGAGGAAGCCGGGGTGTTGCTTCGCGATCACAAGAGCTTTTTACTTTGCCGTCCTGATTTCGGTTTTTTACGATTACGAATTCATCGTATCTGGAGGTTACATAATGAGACCCTTGAAAACCCGGCGATTTTCATAATTCCACTTTGTTGAAAATAAACCCCAATCCACAAGGTACACAACGTAATCCCTTCGCCGTTAGGCGATGAATGATTATGTCCGGCGTTTAACCCGC
>JAWOBA010000133.1:0-28058 GCA_046498285.1 Desulfatiglandales bacterium
GCAAAATAAAAAGACCATTAAAGTTGGTACAGCTTTAATGGTCTCAATGATTTTCCTTCTCAAAGACTGTCAATCCGAACTCGCTATTGTTATGATAATAATGATTCAAGGGATTGTCAAGAAAATTTAAAGAATCTAAAGAGGTTAAATCTTTTTTGATGTTTTCTTTGTTAACGGTTTTTATATAAATAATGAAGGTGTCGAATCTCCTTTTGATCTTTGTTCTCCCGATTTTTAATCAAGGCCTGACCGCTGTCCATCTGGCTGATTTTCCCGCCGTTTTTATGGAGGGCAATTGTCGGTAAAGGTGTCAGCAGATAGAGAAACGAAAACAAATGAATATCCGTGATGCCGATGGAGATCCTCGGGCACGCCCGCAACACCACTTTGTTTTGCCGATTCCCTTTGCGAACGGCGGGACTGAGCGGTACGACATTCAGACCATAATACCGACCACAAAAGGTCGGAACTAAAGACATGGCCTTCTACCGGAGGGTAAAGCCCTTCATTGTGTGTCTCCCGGAAGCTTACCTATCTAGCAAGAATCAAACGGAGATTTGCGCCCTACCCTTGTGTTGATGACTTGAATTATTCAACATAGCCTTGTATAGTGAAACTATCATTCATTTTATTTAATCGGGGGTCAACTAAGTCCCATACTTTATGTAGCCCGTAACGATCACTCTCGGATCAAAAACAGGAAAATGGTTGATATTTTCCTGTTTTTTGTATTTAAAGCTTTTACAAGGTAAAAAAGCAATTTTCTATCATCTGTACCTTGAGGTGGAATGGAGAAATGGGAATTAACAAAGAGCGAACAAACATGCAGACCCTCCAGGGGAAGTTATGCGTTGCACTTTATGAAAACCTGGGAGATACGGTTTTACCTGTCATAAAGGAAATTTATGGTGAATACGGATTTGAGGTCGGCACAGGCCTCAAAAGGAAATGGAAACCAAAGAACCTTACTGCGGCCGGGGAGGCATTTGTTGATATGACCAACAAAGCAGGCTTTCCGTCCAGTATAGAAATGCGAGATGGTATAGCTTACTGGACAGGATATCGCTGTCCTTTTGGTATTGAAAATACCTACAGAGCAGTTTGTGAGGCCCTGATGGAAATGGACCGGCAAATTTTTTGTGCACTGCTAGGAGTGGAGAGGGATAGATTGGTCTTCACAATTGAAAAATCCCTCGCAGCCAGCGATGATTACTGTCAAGGTATATTCAGGTTGTTATAGTTTATATCAGGCCTACACTCCTTTGGGCGTCCTTGACGGTTCAGCGCTTATTGGTATGAAACCCGGTTCATCCCGGGTTTGCCCGGTTCCATGCGCGTGCATTGACTGTCGCAAAAGAGTTGATCTCAAGCGGGGATTATGATTTAAACGACTCTTAAACCGGGATCTCTATTTCTGATTTCATGGACACAGGGCTTCAGCATGAAATTTTCTGCTATGAGCAGGTGGGCACTATGCCCTTTTGAGTACCTTTTGTTAGGGTGTTTCTCTTGAGTTTAAAGAACCTGTCATCAGAAGAAGGCCGGGAAAAGGCTCCTGAGAAGAGCGACCCCCGGTCTTCGCTCTTTGTGCGTTTCCATGCCATTGAATCCTTTCGATTTATAGACTTTCGGTGGATATTTCTAAGCACCTTCTTCTCCTTTATGGCCATCCAAATGCAGCAGATAACCAGAGGGTGGCTTATTCTAAGGCTCATGGATGACTCCCCTTTTGCCCTCTCCTTGGTGATGATGTCCTTTGCCCTGCCTTTGACCTTTGCCTCATTATTAGGGGGTGTCATGGCAGACAGAATAGCCCGAAAGCATATGATCATTCTGTGCCAAAGCGGAAATGCCCTTCTGACAATCCTTTTGGCAACACTGGACATGACGGGTTTTATTCGATTTTGGCACCTTCTGGTTATTGGATTTGCCAATGGAACTTTGGCGGCCTTTAATATGCCTAGCCGCCAGGCACTCATATCGGATATTGTTCCCTCGAAGAATATCATGAACGCCATTTCTCTGAATAGTGCCGGCATAAACCTGACTCGAATTGTCGGACCGGCAGTTGCAGGGGTACTGATCATTTTCCTTAAAACCTATGGCGTATTCTATCTGATCGGGGGCTTCTATGCCTTTTCCTTGCTCACTACAGCTATGATAAAGGCGGGAATCAAACCGGCAAACGATTCCCGGCATGGCATTGCTGCTGACATCCGGGAAGGATTTCGCTATGCCATTGGAAATCCCACCCTTCTCGGCCTGATTATTATGGGATTTGTCCCAGCTCTTTTTGGATTTTCCTATCTAGCACTGCTACCTGCCTGGGCACGGGAGGCATTGAATGTCCGTTCCGATGGTTTGGGGCTGTTGATGGCCTTCATGGGGGTCGGATCTCTGGTGGGAACATTGATTCTGGCATCGCTCCGTCAATTGAAGAGACGCGGGATTTTTTTATTGGCCAACAGCCTGGCATGGGGCATCTCGTTGGCTGTATTCTCTCAGTGCGTAACATATAATATGGCCCTGCCGTTTCTGTTTCTGGTAGGTTTCATGAGCGCGGTTTTTATGTCTCTCAATATGACCTTAATGCAATTATATTCATCTGCAGAGATGAGGGGGCGTATCATCAGTATGGCCATGATGACCTTTGGGATTATGCCGCTCAGCGCAGTACCCTTTGGCGCCATCGCTGAGCGCATCGGTACGGCCGATTCCCTTGGCTTAAGCGGGATACTCCTGGCACTTTTTGCCGTGGTTTTTTCCCTTGCCTATCCTAAATTCCGCGCCATTGCTTAAATCAGCCCCTGGCTGTACGCCTGATATTACCTTCCAAGTTCGGGGGGAATGACTTTTAATAAAGAATGCCCGGAACTGCTTCCAGAGATTGCTCAAGATAAGTGATCTGGTGCCTTATGGTACAAGTAAGCTTTTTAGGCAATGCATTTGGGTGCAGGAGTGAATCAGGAAAGGGGTTGGCTCAAAACCACAAGATTGGTGATACATGCAATTGAACACGGGATAGAACCGATGATTGTCTTGGGCCCGATTGAACGGATCAGGGTGTGTGCTTGGATCACCTTTATTGAGGCACAATACGCCTTGATCCTGATGACTGATGGTGCAGGTCAGTGTTTGGCCAGAACCAATGAGACAAAAGTAACGTGTGCAAAGAGGGAGGTTAAGCAAGGTCGTGCTGGTAGGGGTGTTATGGTCAAGCAAAAAAAGGGACCCCTTTCCAGGAGAGGTGTTTTTTCATTGGACTATCCCTTAATGAGTGATCCATATTTTTGCCTTGATGTCTTGAGCTATTCAACATAGCCCTGTATAGTGAAGGTTACATTATCTTGATTTTAGTTAACCGGGACTGACTGCGTCCCACGTCCCCCATTTTACGCGGCGATGTAAAGTTCACTCTGGACTTCCGAGCAAGACCGCTTAGGATATCGCAAGAAACGGATGAACCCCCATTCGGATCTGATCTAAAACCTTCGGCAATAGTAATTAAATGCAGGCCCTATTTATTATAGACGTTTATCATGTCTTTCAGGCTGCTTATACCCGTGTTAGGCCTTTGTTTTAGCGTCAGTTTTTTAAGTATATCCATAAATGTCTGGGCAGAAGGTGAAAAATGGCAGTTTTTAAGGTATGCAATGCTAACATCCAAAAGTATTTTTGGTCCCTCTATAGAGACAGAGGCTAAATTTCTTTCTTTGAGCTCTCTTTCTACCGCAGCCTTGACTAAAAATGAGATGCCATATTTGCGTGCTACGAGCTGCTTTATAAATTCGGTATTACTTGTTTCTACCAATATATTTGGAGTGAGCCCGTTCTTGGCAAACAATTCACACACTTGTTTTCTTGTTCCAGATCCGTTTTCCTTCATAATTATTGGTTCCCTTGCAATTTCTTTAAGAGAGATGGTTTTTTTCTTAACTAGTGGGTGGCTTGGGGAAAGAATAATGATAAGCTCTTCTTGGCTAAAGGGCATGAAACAAATATCAGGATTATCTATAGCCCTTGCAACAATTACCAGCTCGTTTTTAAAACTAAAAAGGCTATTACACATATCGAGTGAACTGCCTTCATCAAGGTGGATTTTAATTTGAGGGTAAGATTTATGATATCTTGATATAAGAAATGGCATGAAATAACGAGCATATGTCTTTGTTGTTCCAAGGCGCAGCGTACCTCTTTTCAACTTTCTCATATCTTCAATTATGCTTTCAATTTCTCTTTCATATTCAAAAATCTTTACAGCATAATTATAGAGGGTTTTTCCTTCATCTGTCAGGTAAATTTTTCGACCCCTCTTTTTAAAGAGCTTTAATTTACAGTAATCTTCAAATAGCTTTACCTGGGCAGTAACTGCCGGCTGGCTGATAAAGAGTTCGTTTGCTGCGGCCGTAAAATTAAGGTTCTTAGCAACCTGATAAAAGTCCCTAAATTGAGTGAAGTTAATCATAGTCATTAAATTTTATAGATAAGATTTATCTATAACTAAAACTTATATATAGCATAAAAAAATAGAAATTGACAGGTTTTGTTAAAAAAGGAATCCTGAAAATACATACTATGTGTAAGTTATTTTGCTTTACTAAGACTCTTTTGGCTTTCCAAAATATTTATCACAAGAAAGCAAAAAGTTTTTTTCCGCCACCATCAAATGTTGGAGATAGGCTCATTTAGGTACATTATTTAAATTGCTGCCCCGCAGTCATGAAGGATGTAGCTTGTTACATCTATCCTATTGATATATTTAAGAAAAGTTCTTAAGCATTTCATGTTTTCAAGGTGTCTCAGAAAGACCTTGAAAAACCAGTAATATTTATAACAATTTAAATGGAGGATAGACATGGCAGATGAAAAAGCAGCGAGATTTCCTGATCCTCACGAGTATCAGATTCCACCAGAACTTGAAGGATGGGAAGAGATGTATCCGTCTCATTATCTTTTTTCTAAGGAAAGAGGCGAGTGGGAGAGCAACCAGTTTTGGTATCAGGACAAGATACATGCACCCGAGCCCATGCCACCGTTAGACCTTATCTTTCAGGAGGCCTGGCAGATTTCTCTCTCTCAATATACTACCAGGGTGTTTTGTATCCCACCGGCACAGGGCATTGCGCAGAGGATGGTTGGTTGTTATATGTATATTTGTGCAATTGCTCCCCCGCCAGAGGAAATTATTAGAGAGAAGGCCGGTTTATTTGAAAAACGAGTTTTCTACGTATTTGAACATTATGATGAGCTTTGGGAAAAATGGCTTACCAAATTCAGGGCGCTGGGAGAGGAAATGAAGTCGGTGGAGATCCCTGGTAAGATGCCGAGGTATGTTCCCGAGGACCAGGTATTACCTGCGCCTAAAGGTTATTACATATCTTATGACATTATTGAGGCCTTTGATAAACTTGTTAATATGATGTTCAAGGGATGGCAATACCATTTTGAGATGTTGAATTTAACGTATCTTGCGTATCTCATGTTTGGAGATGTCTCAAGAAAGCTTTTCCCTGGGATAAGTGAGAGCTCCATTGGTAAAATGGTAGCAGGCGCCTATGTTTCTATGTTTCGTCCTGAAGAGGAACTTTGCCAGTTATCAAGACTGGCCTCATCCATGCGTGGGGTATCAGACATCATCAAGAGTGATGTTTCAGTAAAACAGAAGATAGCGGAGCTTAACAGTATACCTGATGGCAAAAGGTGGCTTGAGGAATTTGATAAGGCTAAAGACCCATGGTTTTCAGTTTCCTGTGGAAGTGGCTGGTTTCATCATGAAGGTAGCTGGATAACAAACTTAGATATCCCTTATGGTTATATAAAAAGCTATGTGGAACGGCTGGAAAAGGGAGAAAAAATCGAGAGATCTTTAGATGAGTTAGACAAGGAAAGAGATCGAACTGTTGCTAAATACCGTGAACTTATTAAAAACGATGAAGACCTTAAGTCTTTTAACGATGCACATAAAACAGTGCGGACCATATATCGGTATGCCGAGGATCACCTTTTCTGGGTTGAGCATTGGTTTCATACTATATGGTTTGATAAGATAAGAGCATTTGGAAGGCTAATGGTTGATAACGGGATGTTGAATGAGACCGATGATATATTTATGTTTAACCGGTATGAGATCCCGGAAATTTTAACTGAACTGGCTACTGGATGGGCACTTGGCGTTGATATCCCATTGAGAAGCGATTATTACAAGGCAAAGGCGCAAAAAAGGAGAGAAATTCTTCAGGCAGCTAGCGAATGGTCCCCTACGCCTGCCCTTGGTATCCCACCTGAAGAGGTGGCAGAACCCTTTACTATTATGTTATGGGGTGTTACTACTGATAAGGTAAAGGAATGGCTGAAAGGGGTTGGAGAAGGTAGGGTCGAGGGTATGAAAGAGATTAAGGGCTTTGCTTCCTCAGCCGGCATCATTGAAGGCAAGGCACGGGTACTGAAGAAGTTAAAGGACATAGTTGATATCCAGACTGGTGATATTTTGGTTTGCCCTACAACCAATCCCTCATGGGCACCTGTTTTTACCAAGATTAAGGCAGCAGTTACTGATATTGGGGGGCTTACAAGTCATGCTGCCATTGTTTGCAGAGAATATGGCATTCCATCGGTTACAGGTACTGGAATATCCACATCCGTCATTAAGACTGGAGATATGATTAAGGTTGATGGGGATACAGGTGTAGTTACAATTGTAAAAAAAGCTGTATAAGCTCAAAACCGTTTTTGGGGCGATATACAGTATTAAATGCCAAGAATGGGCATGTCGCTCCAACACAGATATGCCTATTCTATATGTTAATAAAACCTCAAGATCACTACCATGAGTTCAGTTCCTGGAGGAGCGAATGGACTACATTTTGAATTTTGAAAATCTGGATAAAGACTTCCTGCCGTTAGTGGGGGGAAAGAATGCCAATCTTGGGGAGATGATTAAGGCAGACATTCGAGTCCCCCCTGGCTTTGCGGTTACTACAGATAGCTATAAATGCTTTATAAACAGTTCCGAAGTAAGCAAAAAAATTTTCAAGATCCTTTCCAGCTTTGATACAAAGTCTGTGGATTCACTTAATAAGGCAAGCACTGAAATTCAAGATTTGGTAAACAGCGCACCTATACCTAAGGAGGTTGAGGATTCTGTGAGAGAAGGCTATGCCAAACTTTGTCAAAGGTGCTCTGTTGAGATTTTGCCTGTAGCCGTTCGATCGAGTGCAACTGCCGAGGATTTGCCTGCAGCAAGCTTTGCAGGACAGCAAGATACGTATCTCTGGGTTCAGGGAGAAGATAAGATCATTCAGGATGTTCGTAGATGCTGGGCTAGCCTTTTTACTGCGCGGGCCATTGATTATAGGATCAAGAATAATTTTCCCCATGAAAGGGTGCTGATAAGCGTAGGTATTCAAGAAATGGTTAATTCAAGAACAGCTGGTGTGATGTTCACCCTTAACCCAACTAATGGCGACGAGTCCAAGATAGTGATCGAAGGGAACTGGGGATTAGGAGAAACGGTAGTATCTGGTTCCGTGAATCCAGATAAATTTGTCGTAGATAAGGTAGTATTGGAGACCACTGAGAGGGCTATAGCTAAAAAACATATAAAATGTGTTTATGACCCTGTTAGGGAAGAGGTTGTAAATATTGATGTTGAAGAGGATATGCAGAATAAATGTTGTTTAAATACCCAGGAGATAACAGAGCTGGCAAAGATAGCTAATAATATTGAGTCTCTTTATGGGAGGGCGATGGATATAGAGTGGGCCATCGATGATGATCTTTTCTATCCTGAAAATATATTTGTTGTCCAGGCTCGTCCTGAGACAGTTTGGAGTAGGAAAAAAAAGGGTCCCGTTATAGGTAAAAAGAGTGGTCATCAGTTATTAATGGAACAGGCTATGAAGCGTATAAAAATTAGCTATTAAGGAGATGCTATATATCCAGATTTCCCACTTTAATACTCGGGTCTATTTTCTTGCCAGTTTGTTGCGTATACCTAGCAAACTGAAGCTGTTTTTTTGCGAAAAAATGTAGATAGTTTTTTTATGTAGATGAGGGGTTTAGGTGACTGCTTCTTTTTAAAGATAGATAGCAATAAATAAACTGGAGGTAAAAGATTTTTATGAAAGATATGCGAGATTTCATCGAACAAGCTGAATCAGAAGGAATGCTTCATAGAATCAAGGCAGAGGTAGATTGGGACTTGGAATTATCTCATATAGCCAAGATTAATGAGGAAAAACAAGGACCCGCACTTCTTTTCGAAAATATCAAGGGCTATAACTCCCCCGTAATTACAAGTGTATGTACCACATCGCAAAGGCTTTCCCTAATAATGGGGGTGCCAAGAGATTCTACTCTGGTAGATATTATGAAAGAATGGGTGGATAAACATGATAACAAGATTCCCCCTGAGTATGTCGAAGATGCCCCCTGCAAGGAAAACATTATGAAGGGTAAGGATGTAGATCTCTTCAATTTTCCTGCACCAAAATATTACCCCTTGGATGGAGGGCGATTTTTCGGGACCGCCCACTTTGTCATTACAAAAGATCCTGATAGCGGGTGGATTAACCTTGGCACGTATCGACTACAGTTACTCGATAAAAATCATTTAGGCACTATGTTTATAAAAGGTAAACACTCGGATCTTATGCTCAAAAAATATCAGGCAATGAAAAAACCAATGCCGGTCTGCGCTATCATTGGATGCGATCCCCTCCTTTTTCTCGTGGGGGCATCACGTTTATCTGCCTTTGAATCCGAGTATGATTTTGCAGGCTCTATTCGAGGTAAAGGAATAGAGGTCATTAAGGCAGAGACTAATGATTTACCTGTGCCTGCAACTGCTGAAATCGTAGTGGAAGGAGAGGTGGATGCGGATAAATTTATGGAAGAAGGACCTTTTGGTGAATATACAGGCTATTATTCAGGCGTGGGAACGAATCCGAGGAATTTTATAGACGTAAAATGCGTTACCTACCGCAACAAACCGATATTTTGGGGGACCACAGTTGGTCGAGCGGTTACAGATACTCATATGACAATGGCCCTTACTTACGGGGCTACTTTGTGGCAACAGCTTGTGACGATGAAGATACCAGGTATAAAATCGGTATATTGCCCGCCTGAAGGGTCTGGAAGGTTTTTAGCTATAATATCCATAAAGCAAATGTATCCAGGTCATGCAGATCAGGTACTTACTGCAGCCATATCTACAGAGATGGGTGCCTATGGTCTTAAAACGGTTATTGTTGTCGATGACGATATCGATCCATGGGATATTCCAAGGGTCCTTTACGCACTGAGCTTCAGATTTCAGCCTAATAGATCCCAGGTAATTAAAAGAGGAAGATCTACACCCTTAGACCCATCTTTGCCTTTAAATGCAAGGGAAATAACAGGGAGGTTATTGTTGGATGCAACTATTCCTTATGACTGGGATGAAAAGCCTATACCCATCGAACTCGATAAAACAACCGTTGACAGGGTTATGTCCAGGTGGCATGAATTTGGTTTTCAAGACTAAGTCAACCCTGGTACAAGTTTTAAGTTAATTATTTACGGATCAGGATTTAAAATGTAAGCTTCAACACCTCAAACTTGATTTGGTGTGTAGCCTAAAAAAATGATATTTTACTAATTATTTAGATCTATTTATATGCTTATTCGGGAGCGAGTTTAAAAAACCAGAATCCCCGCTTTATGAATATGAATAAGGAGATTTTATAATGTCAGAAAGCAGCCTTTTAAAGGGTAAAAGGATTCTTGCTGTTGATGACGAGACTGACATATTGCAAGTCTTAGAAGAATTACTATGGATGTGCGAGGTTGTAAAGGCGACGGGATTTGAAGAAGCTAAGATGCTGTTGGAAAATGATAAATTTGATTTCGCAATACTTGATATTATGGGTGTGAACGGTTATGCCCTTCTTGATATTGCTAACAGTAAAAACCTAAATGCTGTTATGCTGACTGCCCATGCATTTACACCTAAACATCTTGCAAGATCTATTAAAAAAGGCGCTGTCTCTTACATTCCGAAGGAGGAGATTACCTCTATCACACCTCTTTTGGAGGATATTCTAAACGCCGAGAAAAATGGAATTAGCCCTTGGGCTCCCTGGGAGAAAAGGCTGCCATCTTCTTATTTTGAAGAGAGGTGGGGGGCTGCTTGGCAGGATAAGAATAAGGAATTCTGGAACAAATTTTTGGCCGGTATTAGAGATAAGAGGAAGAGATCTGATAAATCGAATTAGCTTCAATGTTATGAAGATAAAAGGTTAAAATGAGCTACCCTGGAGTGAGCTGCAGGGTTTCAAATATAAAGTAATTTGAGCTGCCTGAGTTCTGCTTTGGATTGACCTTGCGTTTGGACACGCTTCTCTGCTGTGTCCAAGTTGCCATGTTCGCCTACTGGTGCAACCTGGTAGCAATCTGTCCAAAAGTTTCCTCCTCAAAGCTCTTTTTTCACCCGGGGCTTTCTTAGCAGTCTTTCTCTGGCAGTAATGCTTTTTACTGTTTGTACAATTCTGCCCGGTGCTACCTTATTAGGGTAGCATTACAAAGCAGGTGAATATGGTCTTTTTCGGTAACGGTTGCTTCCATGTGAACGACGTATTGTTAGGCAATGCCTTTTGCTCCTTCTGTAATTATCCTGGCCCCCGCATTCTCGTAAAGAGCTAATTTATGCCATAAGAGGCATCCTATGAGCAATGAACTCGATGAAATGAAGAAAAGTAAAAATAAGCACTGATATCAATAAATAATAATACAAACGCAACATGCAGATAAAATGACTTCGTTGGAAGCCTTTTTGCATTTCACAGGGACCACTATATGATAGTGAATTTGTCATGCATAGTGATAACTTTTTTTAACTGTTTCATAACCAATAGTCACTATTTATCACAGAGCCATTCCCGTAGCAAACTCCGGGGAATTATAAGTTAAAAATTAATTTGAATAAAGGATGGGAAGCTTGACTCAGAATCAGCCCAAAAAGCCGGTGGCGATTCTTGGAACAATGGATTCAAAGGGGCCAGAACATTTGTTTTTAAAAAGGCTCATAGAATCAATGGGACACAAAACAATAACGATAGATATTGGAACCACTGAAGTAACGAGTCTCACGCCGGATGTTTCCATATCAGGATTAATCGAAAACAAGAAAACAGATAGATCTCGCATGATTGAATCCATTGTTGAAAAAGCCAAGGGTATTGTTCTTGATATGTTTCACAAAGGAGAAATAGGGGCCATTATATCAGCAGGAGGCGGCACTGGAACATTTATGGCAACATCTATCATGAAAGTTTTGCCATTAGGAATTCCTAAATTTATGCTATCTACAGTGGCTTCAAGGGATATGTCTCATGTTATAGGCACGAAGGATATCACTGTAATGCATAGCGTAGTAGATTTGCTCGGGCTAAATTCTATATCTCGGCTTATTTTAGAAAGAGCGGCTGGTGCAGTCTGTGGGATGGCCTCTTATGACAGTAATCATAAAAACCACTTGCCTAGGGTAGCATTGACCCTGTTTGGCTTTATTACTGAAGCAGCAGAGAATATCAAGTCTATATTAGAGAGCAATGGCTATGAGGTGATTCCCTTTCATGCAAACGGAACAGGTGGGATGGCAATGGAAGAAATGGCAGGGGAGGCCTTTTTTGAAGGGATCTTAGATCTTGCCACACATGAGCTGGTTGATGATATGTTTGATGGATATTGCAGGGGGGTTGGGCCTCAGCGACTTTTGAATACAGATGCAGCAAATATTCCGAGGCTCATTATACCTGGTGGACTTGATTCTGCTGTACTTGAATTTGATCGTAGAAATATACCAGTAGAATATAAAGACAGGAAAATATTTTTTTATGATTTTCGATCTGCAATAAGACTCACACCTTATGAATCAAGGTTGCTAGCTGAGACAATTGCCCAAAAATTGAACCAAAGCAAGAATCCTTCAAAGGTCCTTATTCCCTTAAAGGGGTGGTCAGAGGGTGATAGGGAAGGGGATGTGCTGTTTGATCCTCAATCCAGTGAGGTATTTTGTGAGACTTTGGAGAAATCATTAAATCCAGCCATTGAGATTATCAAAGTTCAACATCATATTAATGATAAGGCATTTGCCATGGAAGCAGCGGGAATTATGATGAGTATGATAGGTAATAACAGCGTTCTTAATTGATTTTCTTAGCTCGCTAATCACGTAAATATGTCAGGACTTTAGAGAAATTATTAAATTCGGTAATAAGCATTGGAGATAAGAATTAAAACAAGGGATGATATCTACAGCCTTGAAGCATTTGTAAAAAATATAGGGAATGATCTGTTAGTTTCAATATGGGGCGGTGAGATTCCACACATTGGGGCTGTGGCGGTTGCTCAACCAAGGCCGAGCTTAAAAGATCCCAGGGAAAAAAGTGCAACGGCATCTGTTTTCTGCTACCCAGGCCATAAAGAGGATGTCATTGCAAAAGAGGCAGCGGAAAGATTATCGGCTGCGCTTGATGCAAAAGTAACTGTTACGGCCGGGGCACACTGGGATAAGATAGATGAATCAGGAATCAGGGCTGTGATAAAAAGTAACAGGCAATTAATAAAAATGATAATAGAAAAAATAAAGGATAGTTTTCCTGAAAGCACCTCATGAGACGGATAGATAAGTTTTATGAAAATATAGGGTTTTGGATTTCATATAGATAAAGTTCATGCTGTATCAAGCACGACAAAGGTCCATCATAATTTCAAGCAATGAGACTTTAAAATGTATACAGAAAGAAACGTTTGATACTTTTAATAAAGATTTTCTCACGGTGTTTAACTATTTGGCTATTTGATGGTGATTAATTAAAAGGATATTTTACAAATGGAGCTTAATAAGACTAATAGGATTATTCTTGGCATCACAGGGGCGAGCGCTGTTATATATGGCATTGAAATGTTGAAAGAACTAAATAAGGTGGGTTTGGAGGTCCATTTAATAATCTCAGATTCAGGTATAAAAAACATTGCCATTGAAACAAAATATTCTCTTGAGGTGATAAAATCAATGGCATATAGGTCTTATGACAATAAGGACCTTGCAGCCCCTATATCTAGCGGATCTTTCTTAACCGAAGGAATGATAATTGCTCCCTGCACCATAAAAACACTATCCGGCATAGCGAATTCCTATTCTGATAGCCTTATAGTAAGGGCAGCAGATGTAACATTAAAAGAAAAGAGAAAATTAGTTTTACTGGTTCGTGAGACTCCCCTTCATAAGGGACACATAACCCTTATGGGCATGGCTGCTGATATGGGAGCCAGTATAATGCCACCAATACCATCTTTCTATCATCACCCTAAAACAATAGACGATATTATTCATCATGCTGTTGGTAAGGTTTTTGATTATTTTGGCATTGAGCACCATCTCTTTGAGAGGTGGGGAAGCAAGAGTGAATAGCAAACGATCCTTCAGAATATAAGGAGGTTTACTTATATGAAACCAGTTCGTTATGATCCGAAAGAAATAGAAAGAAATTTGCAGGAAGGCTACTGGGACAAAACAGTATTACCTGATTATTGGGATAGAAATGCAAGACAATGGCCTGACAAGGAGGCACTGGTAGATTCTCTTGGAAAAAGGTTAACGTGGACAGAGGCGCAAAGGAAAATAGATAGAATTGCATTTGCTATTATAAAGGACATAGGCTTAAAAAGAGATGATCGGTTGATTGTACAGTTGCCTAATTGCATTGAGCAAGTCCTTGTCCGTCTAGCTTGTGAAAAGGCAGGAATCTTGGCTATCCCTGTAATGACTACCTTCAGACAGAGTGAATTGTCAGAGGTTGCAGGCAGAACAAATTCTGTATGTATTGTTATCCCAAGGCATTACCGAAGCTTTGATCATTTTCAAATGGTAAGGGACCTCCAGGAAGATTTACCAGACCTTAAGCATATTATTTTTACAGGTGATGATATTCCCAAAGGTTGTATTTCTTTGAACGAGATAATGGATAATCCTTACGAGGAGAACTATGATATTATTGAGCTAAAGGCAAGGGAATTAGATCCAGTAGAGGAGGTAGGATTTCTTGTTACTACTACAGGTACAACGGGGCTGCCGAAACTAATCGAACACCGTATTGCCGCTCGTGAGATATGGACTGCAAAGTCCCACGCTAGGAATTGGCAGCTTGGTACTGATGACTGTGTCCTTGCCATTGCTCCAATTGCCGGTGCAGCTGGAGGGACCCCTGCGTATGTTACAGCACCTGTAGGGGGAGCTAAAATAGCCTTGGAGTACCAATACAGGGGAGAAGAAACACTTGAGTTTATGGAGGTTGAAAGGGTTACTGTTATAGCCTTAGTTCCAACTCAACTGGCGAGAATCTTAGAACTGCCTATTGATAAATATGATTTATCGTGCTTGCGCATTATAAAAACTGCAGGTGGATATCTTCCCCCGCCTTTAGCAAAAGAGGCAGAGGAAAGATTTGGCTGCCCTATACTTGGAACATATGGTACGCAGGATACAGGATCTATATCTGGTGTTCCTATAACTGCTGATGAGGAACAGAGATATACAACTGTGGGCAGGCTGCATCCGGGTATTGAAATAAAGGTGCTGGATGATTCAGGGAAACCAGTAGAGCCTGGAGAGGTGGGAACATTATGGTTTAAAGGACCTGGGAACTCTATTGGTTATTACAGGGACCTTGATAAGACTATGAAAGAGGCTTTTGATAAAGATGGGTTTGCAACACCAGGGGATTTAGTTACAGTTACTGATGGCGGTTATTTGAAAATAATGGGTAGAAAGAAAAACATAATCATTCGTGGAGGACAAAATATCTACCCAAAGGAGATCGAGGATTATTTGCTGGCCTATGGAAAGATTACGAATACTGCGGTTGTTCCTATGCCTGATCCAGCAATGGGTGAGCGTGCATGCGCCTTTGTTACTGTTAAAAAGGGGGAGAAATTAGATTTTGAAGAGATGGTTGAATACCTCAAGAGTAAAAAGATAGCCCCATTTAAACTTCCGGAACGATTAGAGGTGGTGGAAAGCTTTCCACTTGTTGGAGAAAGTGGAAAGGTCGACAGAAAGGAAATGGTGAGAATAATAACAGCCAAACTTAAGGGAGAAGGCGCAATATCATGAGTGGTGGGTGGAGATAATTTGCTTTGACTGAGGTTAGTAAAATTAGGGATAGATTGTCAATTCTCTTTGTTTGTTGTGGTAAC
The DNA here is from genome assembly GCA_046498285.1 of Desulfatiglandales bacterium. Classification (GTDB taxonomy): domain Bacteria; phylum Desulfobacterota; class DSM-4660; order Desulfatiglandales; family B25-G16; genus B33-G16. The sequence goes on from JAWOBA010000133.1 coordinate 15,241, forward strand.
CGGGAAAGGAGTGTGATAGCAGAGAATCTTTTTAGACAGAGATTAAAAAACGATTATTCTCAATTGTCTGATAAAATAAATATAGAGTCTGCCGGCATATTCCCAAGGTCTTACCTTGAGCATGCCAGGAAAAATGGTGTACTATTCGAGCAGCCATACTTTAACAAAGTACCTAATGTTTATGCCATAGCATTTTTGGCTAAAAAGGGAATGGATATTTCGTCATACCGTTCCAGACAAATAAATAGGAAAATGATTATTGAGGCTGCATTGATCTTGCCCGTAGACCAGCGAATTAAAGATGAAATCCTTCAAATCTACCCCGAGTCTTTGGGCAAGATATTTACATTAAAAGAATTTGTATTTGGCTCTGATCAGGCTGATTTAGACATTGGAGATTCCATGAAACTTCCGGATATCGATAAAAAAACAGGGGCTTGGATTTGGCCCAATAGCTATCCTTTATCCTACATCACTGATATAGAAAAATGCCTATTAAATGGTATGGAAAAATTTATTGATTATATTCAAGGCAAAAACAACAAATAAGAGAATTTTAAAGGCTGAGATGAATAAAGTGATAATAATTTTGGTTATGGCAGAAGAGAAGTGGGAAGAGGCGTTTTTTTTAAAGAAACAAATAGAAATTCTTGGGCACAAGGCTTTAATAATGGACATAGGATTGATTGGGGAGGCCCAGGGGACATGTGATATTAGCCGCCAAGAGATTATAAAGGCAAGCGGAAGAGACCCGCAAGAGGTCGCATCAATATCAGATCGGGGCGAGCGGATGCCTGTAATGATAGAAGGCGGAAGTCAAAAGATACAGGAGATGTATAATGAGGGTCATCTGTCTGGTGTGATGAGTTTAGGAGGAACTACTGGCACACAGCTTGGGACAGCTATTATGAAATCCCTTGCATTTGGAGTGCCGAAAATAGCCGTATCAAGCACTGCATCAATCCCGGGTTTTTGTTCCAGGTATATAGGCACTGCAGATATAACATTGATGCACACGGTTGTTGAATTTGCTGGGATAAACCAGATGTTAAAAAATGTTTTAACTAGGGCTGCTGGTGCTATATGTGGCATGGTAGAGGGATCTTTTGAGTCACCTGTTTTTTTAGAGGCTGAAGATGAAAAACCTCTCATTGCAATGACCCATTTCGGTCCCTGCGAAAACTGCGCAGTGGCAGTCAGGAACCTTCTGGAAAAAGATTATCAGGTGATTGGCTTTTCTGCCGCTGGGATTGGGGACAGGGCAATGGAGGAGATGATAGGCAAACAAAATATCTTCTCTGCAGTAATAGATCTTGCCCCGGGAGGGGTAGGAGAGGAGCTTCTTGGTTTTTCGAGGTCTGCAGGCACTGATAGGCTTGAGAATGCTGGAAAACTAGGTTTACCGCAGATTATTACCACGAGCGGTGTAAATTTTGGTTCCCCTTTGAAACGAAATTACAAGCCCGATTACGAGTCAAGAAAGAAGTACCGCTATGATTCAGCCCGTACTTTTATAAGGTTGTCTGCTGATGAGATGACCATGGTGGCAGATAAAATTTCTGAAAAGCTCAATATGGCAAAGGGCCCTGTTAAGGTATTGATACCCCTTGGCGGGTGGTCATCGGTGGATAGGGAGGGCACTGACTTTTACGATAAAGACCTGGATAAGATATTTAGAGAGGAGTTAAAGAAAAAATTGAGATCTGATATAGAAGTGCACGAGATAGATGCAGACTTAGATACACCTGAATTTGCTCAGGCAGTAGCAAAGGCCTTTAATGAGCTAATGGATAATAAAAATAGGTATCAGATCAATAAATAAGGGTGGGAAGAAAGCCTCAGACCTTGTCAAGGTACAAATTTGAGGTTACTTCTCGTCAGTTCCTCTTGCCCGCCGTCTTTCTGGTGGTGTGGTGAATCGGCGGGATAAACACCCGCCACTCTTTATCTTTCATTGCCTTATGTCTTGAGCTATTCAACATAGCCCTGTATAGTGAAGGTTACATTATCTTGATTTTAGTTAACCAGGGCTGACTGCGTTCCATAGATCCTGAGGTGTTTTCAGATATTGCTGGTGGGGGGCTTTCGTCATTCCTTCAGTTTTATCTTTAAAAGACCTTCTTCTACCTTAATGTCCTCGACCCCATCAGAAAAAGTCTTCCAGAAACCCTTTTCGGTACCAAATTTGTCAACCAGATCTATATTCTTTATTCCTCCCAGCCACGCATTCGGAACAGGTATACCCATAATCGTAACGCCTTTAAGGATGACCACGGGTTTTCCCTTATCGTACGTAAAAGCTATGCCAGATTTGAGACGGAGAATTTTACCTCCAAGTACAGGAAAATCTTCGTCAACGGGCAGGAGTAATGTTGCACTAATAAGATCGGCAGATAAATCAATCGCCAACTTTTTTGCAAGATCAGTATTCTTTGCCAGTAGTCCGTTGAGCTCCCTTTCGGTGAATCCTATTTCTCTTTTAATGCCTTTTTCATTATAAGGTTCTGCTTCGAGAGGGGTATTTGGATCGAACAACGCTGATTTGGATGGGGTATTGAAGCCACCACTTTTATGTGAACCAGCTCCTGTTGAATCAAATCTTTCTAATTTTGCAGCCAAAACTTTTTCTTCGGCAGTGGTCAGTGTCACCGGCCTGAACTCGGATGGGAAAAAATAGGTTTTAAAAACGAAAATGGTAACTCCTGCGGTAATAACGATGGCAAGGATGATTAACCCAAATACTTGCAAAGAACTAAATCGCTTTCTGGTTCTTTTTGAATCAATACTAGTATTATTTTCCTCCATTTTTACATCTCCTGTCAACCTATCGGCTCAATTTTATAAAAGGTGTCTTCAATCCGGTACAATACCTGAGCGACCTTCAATGAGAGGGGATGAAAGGGGGCGTTCTGGCATAATATGCATTGCTATAGTATTTCACTATGATACCTAAACCTATGCCTAGATTAGCCCAATATCAATGATATAATGAGTTAATTGCGCACGCTCTGCACGAACATACCCCTTTACCTACAACTTTTTTTCTATCTTTTTTGGCTCTTCCCTTGCCTCTTTTTCTATCCTCCCCATAATTTCTACAGTCCTGCCGGATTCACCTTGTCGAAGCTAAAGTCAACTTGAGAGCTCATAATAATTCTTTGAGATTATTACCGGCGGTTAAAATATTCGGAATACTCCCCAATGAACCGAAAACTTACATATATGGAGAGGTAAATTGCTGCTTCATAGAGCGTTCTTTTTGAAGACATTATTAAAACCGATACGTCAGGGTCAGAGCAACGACAGGATAATACTTGTAGGAATCAAGGTCATCCTCAATTTTGGCTATTTCCTTGTCAAGTTCAGCCCGGAAAGTTGGATCATCTGCAAGAGGACCGGATGCCTGATAATCCTCAATATTTGGAGACCCCTGAAAAAGAATGCCAACGTCAAAAGCAAAGCTCAGGCCTTTACTTTTATCCCTGCCACTTGCCCAGCCAATACCAGCATAGGGAGCAGTTGTATTAAAGGTGACAGAACCGCTCAAAACGCCAACCATTTCTGGAGTGTACTTAATATCACCTATTGTAACAGGTGTGTTGGGAGTCGCTGAAATATTAGCTTCATTTCCATTGTGCATGATTCCGCCTGTTATGCGAAAAGCGCCGGCGAAAGGATACCAGTCCACAACAGCCGAAGCAGACTGCAGGTCAACATTTGCATCATAACTAATGTCGCCCACATCGAAGTCACTATCAATCTGGAAATAATTGACCCCCAGGCGCATGCCAAGATTTTCATTGAATTGTCTCTCGTACTCAATTCCAGCGCCAAGCGTACTCGCCTTAACCCCAAGCCCATTATCTCCAGCCATGGCAATTGAAGGAACAACAGTAAATACCGCTAACCAGGCTGCAACAGCTAATCGGTTCATCATAGAATAATCTCCTTTAAACATTCATTGAGTTGATAAAAACTCCCTTTTTATAGAAAGGAGTATATGAAAGCTATCCTTGGCTGTAAAGCACAAAATTTCTGCATTATATTGTGGTGAAGGGCCCTTTATGCAATTCATTGGATGGTAATGTCTCGAAGCAAGAGAGGTATTCTTGGGGATAAAAAGATTGTCGCACTCTCAGCTCTATGCCGGTGCTCATAGAGGTCATCAGTCCTGAAACAGACCTCCTCTTGACCGGTAGAACTGCCGCTATGGCCCGAGATTTTTGGGTGAGTTTTTAGGGCTGATGATATCGAGGGTAAAAAGATAGATAAAGAGCCCGCATGAACTGCATTCCTCTCAAAGGATAATCAGTTCCATGCGTCCACAATTATTAACTGTCTCATAATAGAATAGACATTAGGCTGCATATTGCGTGGTTTCGTTTTGGAAATATAAGCGTACGCGATGAGGTAATTTCTGAACCGATCGCATATGGCCTATGACAGCCCTATAAAGCTGTTTGGGCGACTCGATTCGTTGCCGCCCAAGAGCATTGTTTTTCAAGTCGTTCTAAACCCTCTCAGCAGGATTCAATTCTGGAGAGCAGGGCGGCAGGAAAAAGAGCTGTAAACGGTCTTTCATGGATTCCACAAAGCGTGTTACCATGTTTGCCTTATGAACCGGATGACCATCTACGATGAGGAATATCATACGGTCAGCATTATGACAAAGCCGCTTAAGAAATGCTCTAAAGACCTTGGCTCCAACACGGCCCTTCACGGTCATAAAGCGAAACTCCCCCTGCGCGCTGACCGCAGAAATCAAGTTCAAGCCGAACCTCGCACCGGTACTCGTCACCACAGGGGTTTTCCCTTTGATCCCCCATGTCGTTCCAGCATGATGGTCCGAGCGTATCCCTGCCTCGTCTCCAAAAAATATAATAGCGTTCCTTTCTTTGGCCAACCGCCGAATGCGCGGGTATTGCTCATCCAACCACTTCTGAACGTGTTCTGGATTTTGCTGGTAAGCCCGCCATACGGGACGCTGCGGGTTCAATCCCAGTTGATTCAACAACCGGCACACAGAAGCTTTACTGAGCTTCATACCGAATTGCTCATGAATAAGCTGCCCAATCATCTTGGAAGTCCACAGAGCAAAGGTGAACTTCAGTTGCAAGGGGTTCTTCAAAGTCACCGTCTTGTAAATCCACCGAATCGCTTTGCCGTCGAGCTTCGGTTTGCGCCCGCCACGTTTCCGAGCATCCAGAGCAGCCCATCCGCCATTCCGATACCGCGACAACCATCCGTAGATGGTTGCCCTGCTGATGCCCAAGGCCAAAGATACAATCTCAGGGCTTTGCCCGGCTTGGACGATCGCCACACCCCGTTTGCGCAATTCGGTCAGCTTCATATGATTCAATCGTCGTGCATCCATGTTGTTTGTTTTTATGGATGCACTATAAAATATGGCTAGAGCTATGTCAGGATAATTATGAGACGGTTAATAAGTCGACCGTTCTGCCCTGTCCTCCTGAAGCGGGGTCCATGTTTCCAACCCCCCACTCAAAATCTTTGCTTTAAATCCATTTTGGACCAAAATACGGTAGGCAATATAACCGCGGAGACTTACCGTGCAATAAGATATATAGATCCGGTTGCGGTCAAGCATTGCCAGATTGTCTCGAAGCAGGTCAATATCTATGTGAATCCCATTCTTGATTATTCCCGTCTGTTTGACCTCTTCCCATGTTCTCACATCAAGTAATTGGTACGTATCCATATCCAGCTCTTCCAGCTCATCCCAGTGTACTATTTGCACATCCCCTTTAAGAATATTCCCGGCTACAAAACCAGCAACATTTATGGGATCTTTGGCGGCCCCATACTGGGGCGAGTAGGCCAATTCGAGATTTTCAAGATCGTGTACTGTCATACCTGCTTTGATCGCAGTGGCCAAAACATCAATTCGTTTATCTACCCCGCTCTCACCAATGACCTGTGCCCCAAGGATCTTACCCGTACCAGGCGCGAATATGAGCTTTATAGATAGAAGCTTTGCTCCAGGATAATACGTAGCATGGTCAAAAGAATGTGTGAACGACTTGAGAAATGGGCTATTGTGCTGCCTCAGGATTTTTTCATTGTTTCCGGTAGAGGCCGCAGCAAGCCCAAAGATTCTCGTAATATTTGTTCCCAAAACCTTACCGAATTCGGATCGTCGCCCCATGACATTATCGGCAGATGTTCTCCCCTGTCTGTTCGCCGGGCCAGCCAGTGGAATGAGCACTTTCTCAGCTAAAATGTAATCTTCTACCTCTATCGCATCCCCAATCGCATAGATATTTGAATCCGAGGTGCAGAGCATATCGTCAACGGAAATGCCGCCCTTTTGTCCAATATCCAAACCGGCCTTCTCCGCAAGTTGTTTTTCAGGTTTTACGCCGATGGCCAGGAGAACCATGTCTGTTAGCAACTCCTTCCCTTTTTCTGTGCTTACTATTATCCGGTCACCCACCTTGCGAAAAGACTTGATTCCGTCTCCCAGATGTAGAGATATCCCTTGATCACGCAGATGCCGGTGAATAATAGCGGCCATTTCGGAGTCCAGTGGGGGCATCAATTGATTAAGTCTCTCGATAATGGTCACGGCTAGTCCTTGCCCGCTTAAGTTCTCGGCGGTCTCGAGACCGATAGGCCCACCCCCGACCACAATAGCGGAGCCCACATTGTTTTCCTCGAGATAGGCTTTAATGCTATCGGAATCAGGAAGGTCTCTCAGTGTAAAAATTCTGTCAAGGTTTATCCCCTCAAGCTGAGGCCTGACGGGCGTAGCGCCGGGAGAGAGAATAATCTTGTCATAGGATTCTTCAAATATTTCGCCGGAGGTGTTGTCTTTTACCGTCACTTGTTTTCTCTTCGGATGAATCTCAATTACCTCCTGAGAAGTTCGAACATCGATTCGATACCTTGCCCTGAGGCGTTCCGGAGATGAGATAAACAGGTCGTCCCGGTTTTCTATCTGGCCTCCGATATAATACGGCAAACCGCAGTTTGCATAGGAGACGTAGAAGCCCCGTTCAAAAAGGACGATCTCCGCTTCTTCATTGAGTCTCCTTGCCCTTGTAGCTGCGGTTGCACCGCCTGCGACACCTCCCACAATAATAACTTTCATTTTTTCTCCCTCCTACAGAGTTCTAAGCCCGCATTTATTCATCCCATAAAAGCGCAAATCACACCTCATCTCTCCTGAAACCCATATCAATTTTTGGGTAACACGGCCCTTTTGACGGAACGAAAGATTCTATGTACATCCAGGCCCAAATTACCGATGCCAGTAACCATAGTGTCGATCACGGCATCAACCCAGCTATCGGGTAAAATGAACCGCCCTACAAACTAAAAACTAGGGGTGCGTAAAAACAGTCAAGCGGCCTATACACACTCTTCAGATTCGCTATCATAACCTGTAAAGTAGGGCTTTTTTTGGACTAAATGCTGGTCGGATAACGTGTTCGAAGCTGCTCATATAATACCTGTTGATAAGAATACCCTTTTTCTATCTTTTTGACCATATGGGATTCGGCTTAGTGTGTCAAACCAAAATCAAGCTTATGATGTTGGGGAATAACTATGTAGCTGAAAAGGGATGCTGAGTGATGGAATAGACGTTTGATTTAAGCCCCAATATATTGGGGTAGGTCTATACAGGCGAAAATTTTACACCACGTGCTACATTTTTTAATAGATCCTCTCTGATTGTATTGCTGAATTCAAACCCAAGTCATACGTGTTTCGACCTTAAAATCGTTACCCAGTATAGCAGTAACCTTTGTTTCCAGTTACAAGTCTCATTTTTCTTCTGATGTCGCTGTCGATTATCACATAAAGTAGGACAGAAGCAATAATCAATGGTATCAGTGCTCTAAGTCATCCACAAGTACGAGGATATTTTTTATCATATTCTTTCCTCCTTTCGGTTGTCCCAATTATCTATTCTCAATCTTTACCCTAAAGTGACAATAATTATGCCAAACCAGCAGCCATTTGGATACATTTCTCTGTATTCGAGATAGATAGTCCATCCCATTCTCCTCAAAGGTTCTCATTGAAATTTGAGTTATTTATTACAGCCAAAGATTATGTCCAGGATGGTAGAAATTGCCCAATCTAGTTAGATTTTTTATATTGGAAATTTTCTTGAAATAGGTTCTGAGATGGTGAGTATTCCGGTTAAAATGAAATCTTGACAATTTCCTGCTTTTCGGAGATTAATATTCTAATATCTCGTATTCTCATTATTTTTCAGGATTCTGATAAGCGTTATATGACCTTATGTGCGTTCATATTCTTTTTGCTATGAACCAATTATTGTAATGATATAGTTTTTGCAGGGGGGTGCCGTGGCTCGAGAAGTAATGCATGAACAACTTGAGCAAAGGATTAATAAGCTCAAGAGGAAGCTAGCCAAGCGCGAAAAGGAACTGAATTGTCTTTATGGCTTTTCGGAGATAGTTGAAGAACATGACATTTCCTTGGATGAGATACTACAAGAAATACCTGCTCTGCTTACGGCTTCCTGGCAGTATCCGGAGATCACCTGTGCGCGGATCATTATGGCGGATAAGGAGTTTTCGACAAAGAAATTCAGAGTCACCAAATGGAGACAGGCTGCCGATATCGTGGTAGGCGAACGGAAAGCCGGCGAGATCGAAATCTATTATCTTGAGGAGAGACCTGAATTGGATGAGGGTCCTTTTCATAAGGAGGAGAGAAATCTAATAGATGCCTTCGCGGAGCGGCTGGGAAGGGTCATAGAGCAAAAGCAATTGGAAGAAGCAACAAAACATCAGTGGGAACAGTTCGCTGCCATCATCGATAACTTTGCCGACCTTCTGTATATTTCTGATCCCCAGACTTATGAGGTGCTTTTGGTCAATAAAACGCTGGAAAAGGCGCTGGGTAGGAATCCTGTCGGCGGGCTGTGTTACAGGGAATTTCAGGGCCGCAGCTCGCCATGCGATTTTTGCACGAATGATATTATCCTGAAGGACAGAAAACCATACATGTGGGAGCATTACAACTCCCTTCTCGGCAAGGACTTCTTGCTTACCGATCAGATAATCCGGTGGCCGGACGGGAGAGAGGTCAGGTACGAGATAGGCATTGACATCACCGAACGCAAACAGATGGAGAAAGACCTCCAAAACACTAATGAGGTTCTTGAGAAGATCTTCTCTATTACCTATCTGCTGGTTGCTTACATGGACAAGGATTTCAACTTCATCCGGGTCAACCGTGCCTATGCGGCAGCAGACGGCAAGGACGAGAGTTTTTTCATCGGAAAGAATCACTTTGACCTTTACCCCCACCAGGAAAATGAGGCAATCTTCCGTCGTGTTCTGGAGACCGGAGAACCGTATTCGGCCCTAATGAAGGCGTTTAAGTACCCGGAGCACCCTGAAAGAGGTGTTACGTACTGGGACTGGAGCCTGCAACCGGTGAAGGATGCGACAGGAGCAGTTGAAGGGGTTCTTCTTTATTTGCTCGATGTTACTGAAAGTAAAAAGATGGAGATCGAACTCAGTGAAACCAAGACATTCCTGGAAAGAACCCTTTCGAGCCTGGCCGATGCGGTTTTTGTCGTGGATCCAAACACACGCGTCATCACTACCTGCAACCCTGCTGTAAAAAATATCTTCGGGTACAGCCAAGACGAGGTAATCGGAAAAGATACCGAGTTCCTGCACGTAAACAGAGAACTGTATGAGGAGTTCGCTAGGAGAAGTTTTCCCGCCCTGGACGCAGCGGGAGTATTCCGCACCGAATATCGAATGCGCAGAAAGGACGGCAGCGTCTTCTACACGGAAAACACGGTTTCAGAGATGGTGGACGATTCGGGTCATAGATCCGGAGTGGTAAGCGTTGTCAGTGACATTACCGCCCGCAGGCAAGCGGAGGAGGATCGATCGCGTTTGATGACCGCCATAGAACATACCGTGGAAGGAATCACCATAACAAATATCGATGGGATTATCGAGTACTTGAATCCGGCTTTCGAGAGAATTACCGGGTATAGGCACGATGACATGATAGGGACGGATGCAGAGGCGTATCTGGCCGGCAGGCACAATGAAACATTCCATAAACCTCTTCATGAGACTATGATCAGCGGCGTGCCATGGAGTGGGCATCTTACCAGAAAGAGAGGAGGAGATGATGCTTCCTATGATGTGGAGCTAACGGTCACTCCCGTTTACGACACTGAGGGCGCTGTCACACATTTTGTCTCTGTCGAGCGCGATGTGACGCACGAGGTCAAGCTGGAGAGAGATCTTCGCCAGAGCCAGAAAATGGAGGCGCTCGGTGCGCTGGCGGGGGGTATTGCCCATGATTTCAATAACATCCTCATGCCTATCACCCTGAATACGGAATTGGCTCTTCGAACTACCGGCGGACCGGACAAGATATCAGAGAGCCTTCGTTATGTACTCGATGCTGCACAACGAGGAAGGGAGCTGGTAAAGCAGATCATCACCTTCAGCCGCAGAAAGGAGCAGAGGCTGGAACCCTTGATGATGGCGCCGATTCTCAAAGAAGCCCTTAAACTCCTTAAGGCATCGTTGCCTGCAACGATTGAAATGCGCGAAAACATCGATGATAGACCTGCCGATGTCGTGCTGGCCGACTCCACCCAGATCCATCAAGTTCTCATTAACCTTTGCACCAACGCGGCCCATGCCATGAGGAAGAGCGGAGGGGTATTGAATGTGAACCTCGCGAGCGTTGACGTCGATCAAAATACTGCGTCTTCCCATGCCGACCTGAAGCCGGGCCCCTACCTCAGGCTCACCGTGAGCGATACAGGCGAGGGCATGAGCCGAGAGATAATGGAACGAATCTTCGAACCTTTCTTTACCACCAAGGAGCGGAGCGAGGGAACAGGTATGGGCCTTGCCGTTGTTCATGGCATCGTGAAAAATCATAGCGGAGCAATCACCGTGTATAGTGAGGCGGGCACGGGAACGACCTTTAATGTCTTTTTCCCTCGGATGGAGGGCGGCCTCGAGAAAAAAAGCATTTCCCCAATGGATATCCCAGCTGGAAAGGAGCGGATACTTCTGGTCGATGATGAGGAGCCGGTCTTGCGGAGTGCGCAAATGATGCTGGAGAGTCTCGGCTACAAGGTCACTGCTTTTGCCAAAAGCGATGAGGCGTTGGAATTGTTCCGTGCTCAACCTAACGAGTTCGATCTGGTTATTACAGACCAAACCATGCCGATCATGGCCGGTTCAGAATTGAGCCGGAAACTCATACAAATAAAAAGAGATATCCTGATTATCCTGTGTACCGGATTCAGCGAGGCAGTGGATGAGAACAAAGCCAGGGCTGAAGGTATACGGGAGTTCGTCATGAAGCCTTTTACCACCAAAGAGATGGCCGAATCTATTAGGCGAGTGTTAGACGCATAACCCTTTTTAGTCCACAGGATCATGGCAGACATCCTTATCATCGACGACGATCAGCTCATTTGCAACACACTCTCCAATGTGGTTAGCGATAAGGGCCACACTTCCACCTGTGCCTTCAGCCTTAAGGAAGGTCTTGAGATTGCTGCAGCCCGCTCCTTTGACGTGGTGTTCCTAGACGTGCGGCTGCCCGACGGAAGCGGGCTTGATATCGTGCAGGCCCTTCGAGATACACCCTCCTGCCCGGAGGTGATCATCATCACCGGCTTCAGTGATGTGGACGGCGCTGAGCTCGCCATCACCCACGGCGCCTGGGACTACTTGGAGAAGAGTGCCTCCATCGATGAGATCATCCTGCCCCTTGAACGTGCCCTCCAGTACCGCACAGAGCGGCAGGCCAAGGCACGGCCTACCGCCCTGAAACTGGAGGGGATCGCGGGCAACAGCCCCCAAATGAGAGCCTGTATCGAGCTCCTGGCCCAGGCAGCGGTAAGCGATGCCAACGTGCTCGTGACCGGGGAGACCGGCACGGGAAAGGAGCTCTTCTCCTGGGCCGTCCACGCCAACAGCCCCCGTGCAGAGAAGAACTTTGTGGTGGTGGACTGCGCATCCTTGCCGGAGACCATTGTGGAGAGCGTGCTCTTCGGCCACGAGCGGGGCGCCTTTACGGGCGCCGATAGGTCCAAGACCGGGCTCATCACCCAGGCAGACGGCGGGACCCTTTTTCTCGATGAGGTGGGCGAGCTTCCCCCTTCTGTGCAGGGCTCCTTCCTGCGGGCGCTCCAGGAGCGGAGGTTCCGTCCCGTAGGGAGCGTGAAAGAGGTGAAGAGCGACTTCAGGCTCATCGCAGCCTCAAACAGAAACCTAGATGAGATGGTCGAAGAGGGCCGGTTTCGCAAGGACCTCTTGTTTCGCCTCCGCACCTTCACCATCACCCTGCCGCCCCTCAGGGAGCATCCCGAGGACATCAAGGAGTTGGCCTCCTTTTACCTGACCAAACTCTCTCAGCGCTATGAAAAGGGCATGAAGGGATTTTCCCCCGATCTCCTCGATACCCTGCTCGACTATGACTGGCCGGGCAATGTGCGGGAGCTGGTCAATGCCCTGGAGCGGGCCATTGCCGCTGCAGGAGAGAACCCCACCCTGTTTCCCGCCTTCCTTCCCGCTGAGATCCGGATCAAGGTGAAGCGGGGCCAGGTGGGGGAAGAACAGGAGGAAACCGAGTCTGCATCACCTGCTTCCTCCGGTTCCGGAAGATCCCTTGCCACCCTCCAGGAGTACCGGGACGCTGAAATTGCCAGGGCAGAGCAGCAGTACCTGGCCGAGCTCATGGCCCACACCCGGGGCAATATCAGGAAGGCCTGCGAGGTGTCCGGCCTGTCGCGCTCCCGTTTGTACGGGCTGCTCAAGAAG
>JAWOBA010000203.1:0-13241 GCA_046498285.1 Desulfatiglandales bacterium
TAATCCCGCTGCAAGCGGGACAAATTGCCCGCCCGCCTCGCCTGAGCGGGTGCGATGGCGGGCAGGCCCGCCCGCCTCGCCTGAGGGAGCGCAGGCTCGCGATGGCGGGCAGGTTTGAGGCCTTTAGGCCGAGTTTTTGGAATTTAGCGAAGCATTTGATGAATCCCAAAATGGGCATCATGAGCGAGTAACATGACTTTTTACGAAACCATCAAAATTGAGTATTAAAAATGTCATATCAATTAAATGAAGAACAAAAAATGATTCAGACTATGGTCAAGGATTTAGCAAGGGAGACTATCCTACCTACTGCTGCCGAGAGAGATAAGACAAAGGAATTTCCATCAGATATTTTAAAACAGATGGGCGAACTTGGACTCATGGGAATGTGTGTTCCACCTGAATTTAACGGAGCAGGAGTCGATACTATAAGTTATAGCCTGGCCCTTCAGGAAATTGGATATGCATGTGCCTCTACAGCCGTGATCATGTCTGTTCATAACAGTGTCTCCTGCGGTCCAATATACAAGTTTGGTTCTGATTTTCTTAAAGAAAACTATCTAAAACCCTTGGCAGCAGGTAATAAGCTTGGATGCTTTGCAGTGACAGAGCCAGGTGCGGGCTCAGATCCAGCCGGGGCGAAAACAACTGCTAAAAAGGATGGTACCACCTATATATTGAATGGAACCAAGGCATGGATCACCAGTGGAAAAAATGCAGATGTGGTTGTAGCCACTGCCTACACGGACAAAAGCAAAAAACATAGGGGAATAAGTACATTTGTGCTGGAAAAAGGAATGCCTGGTTTTATTGTTGGTCCAGAAGAGGATAAAATGGGCCAGAGGGCATCAGATAGTACCGGTTTGATATTTGAAGATTGCAGGGTCCCAGAAGAAAATTTACTGGGCGAAGAGGGTGAGGGATTTATTATTGCTATGACCGCCTTGGATGAGGGGAGAATCGGTATCGCCTCGCTATCTGTGGGACTCGCTCAGGCATGCCTGGATGCAGGGGTAAACTACGCAAAAGAGAGGGTGCAGTTTGGCAGTCCACTATCAAAATTTCAAGGGATTCGCTGGATGATAGCCGATATGGCAGTCCAGATTGAAGCTTCGAGGCTCCTTACGTTCAATGCGGCCGCTATGAAAACAAGGGGAGAACCATTTACAAGAGAAGCATCTATGGCAAAGTTATTTGCATCCGAGACTGCCAACCGGGCCGCATATCAAGCACTTCAAATCCACGGTGGATACGGATATAGCAAGGAATATCCTGTAGAGCGATACTACCGGGATGCCAGGGTATTAACTATCTATGAAGGAACCTCGGAAGTACAAAGGATTGTAATAGCCAATAATACAATTTGATCTCAACCACACCATGTCACCCCGCTATGGAAAACCACACCATCCTTGTATTGTCTAATCTTTCTCACTATATTTCAACCCAGATTATGCAGCAGCCACCTACTGCGACCTGAAAAACCTTGCTGCAACGCTCGCTTCACGATTTTGCTTCTCAACGTATTTACAAATATGCCTTCGGCGCAAAATCGCTCCAACTTCTCGTTTCGCTGAGGTTTTTCAACCCTCGTGACGATGCCTACTGCATAATCTGGGTTCAAAATGCTACCTAAATGTCTTAATATAGAATATTATTTATAAATCAGCAACATTGATGGTTTCGCAAAACGTCGTTTTGCTCGCCCATGGTGCCCATTTTGGGATTGATTAAATGGTTCACTCGTCGCCAAAAACTCGGCATAAAGGCCTCAAACCTGCCCGCCATCGCGAGCCTGCGCTCCCTCAGGCGAGGCGGGCGCGCAATTTGGCGATTGAAACGTTCAGCATTTCAGGAATCTATTTCCAAAAGTGGCCAAAATCGCTCGTAAAAGACTTTCAACGAAGTTGTTTTATCCGTATGTTGCAATCGAATTATTAGCTATTGATATAATTCATTATTTTTAATTTTTTACATTTGATTGAGTTCGTTGCTCATAGGATGCCGCTTGCGGCATACATTAGCTTTTTACGCATTTGCTGCCATTCCCATTGTACAAAAAAGAAAATCATGATACGTATATACAGTGCTTAGGAACAAATAAAAAGACAACTGCAATGGATAACCAGAGTATCAGCCAAATCACTCATTTTTTCCCTGCCGGATGGTGGGCTATAGTCGGTATCATTATAATGATACTGTGCCTTCCTCTTACACACCTCTATGCACAAGAACGGATCAGAAAAGCCATAGTTGCCGGGTCCTTTTATCCCAAGGATACACAAGAACTAACGCAACTCATTGATCATTTCATGGAAAACGTTGAACACAAGGAAATAGAAGGCAAAATCCTAGGTCTTATATGTCCTCATGCAGGATATGTTTTCTCAGGCCAGGTAGCTGCATATGCGTATAAACATCTTGAGGGTACACACTATGATACCGTGATAATTCTTGGTCCAAGCCACCGTATGTATCTCAAGGGTGCATCAGTTGGTAGATGGGATGCCTATTCGACCCCTCTGGGAAAAGTAAAAGTAAATAAGGATATTGTCACCTCTCTTCTCAGCCCAGGAAAACCCTTTCGTTTTGTTGAGGAGGCCCATCTACAAGAGCATGCTATAGAAACACAACTCCCCTTTTTGCAAAGGACTTTAAAGCAATTTGACATTGTCCCCATAGTAATGGGTCCTTCGACCCTCGAGGATTGCAGAACAATTAGTGAGTCTCTTGTGGACATTGCAAAAAATAAAAATGTCCTTTTTGTGGCATCATCCGATATGTCCCATTTTCCTGACTATACCAATGCAAACAGTATTGATAAAAAAACCCTTGATCTCATAAAAACATCTGACCCTGAGTTGGTTTTTACCTCAGAGAAAAAGGTGCTCAGGCAGGGAATTCCAAACCTTTCCACCACCCTTTGTGGATTGAATTCCGTGGTAACAGTAATGATGACCGTCAAACAACTTGGAGCAAATGTTGTAAAAATACTCCACTATGCAAATAGCGGAGATGTAGCTATCTATGGCAAAAGAGAAACGCAAAGAGTTGTTGGGTATGGAGCCATAGCCTTTTGCAGACAAAAAAAATAAGGAAAAAACAATGAATCCACTTTCTCAAGAATTAAACGAGGCTATCAAAGAAGCTAATCCTCATGTATACGACATGCTGTCCAGAAAAGGAAAACACCTCTACTTCCCCAAGGGAATCCTCTCTCAGGGGGCTGAGGCAAAAGAAAAGGCATATAACTATAATGCTACCATAGGTATTGCCACAGAAAATGGAGTGCCCATGCATCTTCCTTCTATCATGTCATATATTAACTTACCGCCCCAGCAATCACTTAATTATGCTCCTTCATTTGGCATACCCCAGCTCAGAGAGACCTGGCAACGTCTATTATTTGAAAAAAACCCTTCCCTGAGGGGTAAAACCATAAGCCTCCCCATTGTAACAAATGCCATAACACATGGCCTCTCTGTTACTACTGACATGTGGATCGATGAAGGTGATATTGTGCTGCTCCCTGACAAGATCTGGGGAAACTATAACCTGATATTAACGGTCTTACATGATGCTCACATAAGACAGTATGAACTTTTTTCACCACAGGAGGGGTTCAATCTGGCCGGGTTTAAAGCCTTGCTCCAGAAGGAGGCAAAAAGAAATGAAAAAATTGTAGTCCTTCTCAATTTTCCTAACAATCCCACAGGATACACACCAACAAAGCAAGAAGGTAAAAGGATTGTAGAAATTTTATATAATCTGGCAGAAAAGGGTACAAATATTGTAGTGCTTTTCGATGATGCATACTTCGGACTTTTTTATGATGATCATTCAATGAAAGAATCACTCTTTGCGCTACTGACAGGGGTCCATGATAGAATAATGGCGATAAAACTGGATGGTGGAACCAAAGAAAACTATGTTTGGGGCCTGAGGGTGGGATTTATAACCTATGGCACCGCAGTAAAGCCCACTAACAACAATTGCTACGATGCCCTGGAGAAAAAGACTGCCGGGGCAGTAAGGGGGAGCATATCAAATAGCTCCCACCTGAGCCAATCCATCCTCCTTGGTTCTCTTGGTTCAGAAAACTACACACAAGAAAAGGAGGAAAAATTCAGCCTCTTGCGCAACAGGGCAAACCGGGTTAAAGAAGTCCTTGCAGACAAAAAATATAGGGAGACGTGGGATGTCTACCCCTTTAATTCAGGCTATTTTATGTGTCTCAGAGTAAAAAACGTAAATGCAGAAGCATTACGGCTTCATCTTTTACATAAATACGGCGTTGGGGTAATTTCACTGGGTGAAACAGATATACGAATAGCCTTCTCATGCGTAGAAATAGAAGACATAGAAAAGCTATTTGATATAATCTTTCAAGGCATTAAAGAGCTAGAACATAGATAACGATCTATGCAAAATAAAAAACGGGTCTCGCCTGATCACCTGGTGAAAATTTGTCACCAGGAAAAACCTTGAACCCAACGTTCACCTCTTTATCAATCAAATCCATCGTAGCTTTGGACGGATCAATATCAACAAGATTGCCCATTATCCATGGCCCTTCATCAAGCTTAACAAGTGCAATAATGTAAGGCACTTCATTCTGCCTACCTTCTGGTGCAACATTTACAAGGGTAAAGGTTACAATGTTGCCATGCTTGTTGAGCTCAACAATATCCAAATCCGTTCCTCCACACTCCTGACATGTCATCTTCGGTGGCACGGTTATTTTACCGCAACTCTTACATTTCAATCCCAGTAACTTCCCCTGGGTAAGGGCCTGAGCATACTCTTTAAATGTAAGTTTATATTCCACGATTCTCCTCCTTTACCAGCCTTTTTCCATAATCAGCGTACAAATAACACCATCGCCTCCCAGGGTATCGGTGAGGCCGATTTTTGCGCCCTCAACTTGCCTCTCTCCACACTCGCCTCTCAATTGATGATATATTTCTGCTACCTGTGATGCACCTGTGGCACCAATTGGATGCCCTTTTGACTTGAGACCCCCTGAAATATTTATCGGAATCTTACCCCCTATCTTGGTTTCACCCTTTTCCCACGCTTCACCTGCATGGCCAAAATCAAAAAAACCAAGGCTTTCAGCAGCGATCAAACTTGCTATGGAAAAACAGTCGTGAAGCTCGCATATATCAACATCATCAGGCCCTATACCTGCCAGATCATAGGCCTGTTTTGCAGATTCTTCTCTTGCCTTCAGCCTGGGAAGATAATCTTGTTGAGCGCTGAGCCTTCCTGATGATGCCTGGCCAATACCAGTAAGGTAAACAGGTTTATCGGTAATTTCTTTGGCTTTTTCTTCCGATACAAGCACAACAGCAGCCGCACCATCCGAAAAAGGACAACAGTCCAGTAATTGTAATGGTGTTGTAACCATAAAACCACTTAAGACCTTTTCTACACTTATCTCCTTTCGAAATTGGGCCTTTGGATTAAATACGCCATAATGGTGAGATTGCACTGAAACATGAGCCATCTGTTCCTTCAATTTTTCAAGAGGCACACCGTATTTCTTTGAATAAAGGTGGGCAAGCATGGCAAACATTCCAGGAAAGGTCAATCCGGAAGGATACTCGTAGTGACTGTCTGTAAACATTGCAAATGTCCTTGTTGCCAGTGGGGTTCCCATGCTCGCAGCCCTTTCAACACCGCCGACAAGAACTGCATCATAGTAGCCAGAGGCGACCCAGATAAATGCATCCCTCACAGCCAATGAAGATGAGGCGCATGCACCTTCAAACCGGGTAGCTGGAATATGGAAGGCCCCGATGTCATTAGCAGCATACGATTGTATCATGGCCTGTCCCTCTGAAAAATCACCAAGACAATTGCCCAGATACAGGGCTTGCATATCACTTGGCTTTAATGTAGCCTCATTAATTGCATCCATGGCCGCTTCCGAAAAGAGCTCTATAGAAGTTTTTTCCGTGGCAAAGGTAAACGGTGTATGGCCTGTTCCTACTATTGCTACTTTTCTCAATTTGTATTTCCTCCTTTCAAAAATAATGTAGCGGAACATATCAAATAAAATATGGCAAAGCAACCCTTTTTCACTACTACGAGAGCTATGCAAAACCTGACCATTTTTTTTACTCCGAATAGAGAGGGTAGACTTTTATGAAGTGACTGGTGGCTTCCGGCTCGGAGGAAACTGAAGAAACTTGACCCTGTCTGAGAAAATATGAGTTCTGCAAAGCTTTCCACTACATGTATCACCGTCCTGCGGCTAATAAACTTGCTTCTTTGGTTGCCTCTTCCAACCGCAGCACAAGGGCTTTAATCAAGCCCTTTAACTGTGGCGACAATACCCCATATTCCTTTTCCAGCCTCTCCTTATCCAACAGGCCTAATTTAACCACGCTTCCTGATACTACTGATGCTGTCCGCAATTGATTGGTGCCTAATAAAAAAGGGATTTCTCCTATAATAGAGCCTTCTCCCAGGGTATCTACGGTTACCAACCCTTTTGCTATGCGTTTCTTGACCTTTACCTTCCCTTCCAAAACAATAAAGAGCCAATCCCCTTTGGCACCCTCCTTTATTATGGTCACATTAGGTTGCACAACCTCTTCGTTTACAACATATTCATATATAATACTATCTATCGCCATTGAATAACAAAGTATCTCCTCTATGACATCATAAAAAAACCTATCTCTCTGGATGCATATTTACTAACATTGACAAACTCTAATCCCAGAAAAAAATACCCTGATGCCTGGCTCTCATTTATCGATTGTATCTTGGCAACTTCATTGATACTGCTGCCTGAAGGAAGCTGAAAGATCACCTTCAAATAATCTCCAGGTTTATGCTCAATATGCAATATATCTTGATCAACCGCCTGAACACTTAACCCGAAAGGGCTTATATCCTTGATAACACCATGAAGGCGTAATTTTGATTTATGGCTCACCGGGCCATAAGTACATGCCTGATTCACTTCCTTTCTGAAATATCTCCTTTTATCTTCCTCCAGAACTTCTTCTAGCTTTGCGTCTTTTTTTGTACTTAGCTCAACAAGAATTCTGTTCATCCTCAGCAATCTATTTCGAACCTGATTCGTGATATTTCTCAATAAAACAGGCATGTCTTTATATTCCTCGGTAAGGTGTGCAGGATGCCAGACTTCGAGTTCAACATCATCTATTGCTTCAGCGGATATGGATCGTGGTTCAAAGGAAGAAATAAAAAATGACATCTCTCCAAATACATCTCCTTTTTCTAATGTCGCCAGGGGAATAATCGTATCGCCTGATTTTCTAAATGTTCGGATATGCCCCTTAAAAACTCTATAAATCGATATTCCATAATCTCCTTCTTTAATTATTTGTTCACCTTTTGAATAGGAGAGACGAACAACTGGTGGTGGTTTTTTTTCAGCCATGGATCAAACCTTTTTATATTGAGACAAGAGATGTAGGTAAAAATGCTTTAATACAATATTTAGACATAAAATAAAAGAGATATGGTTATTTGTCCAGAATAAATATCCATTTAAGAGGAAGTAAACTTACAATTCAGGGAAAAATATGATAGATACTATAGATAACTACAATATACAGCAAGTATCAGGCACATGCAATTATCAGACTTTGTGGAGCAGCTAAAAAAATCACCGGATCTTGGCCCTCAGGTTATCTATCATCGCTATCTCCCTCATCAAGAGCCGCGCTATGATCAAGCCACAACCCTCTCCCATAGCATGGTAAATCTCTTTCGAGAATGTAATATAGATAATTTGTATGCACACCAGACAGAGGCTATAGGAAAAATAAGGGATGGTAAAAACATAGTAATATCTACCCCTACCGCCAGCGGCAAGAGCCTTATCTATAATGTGGGCGTCATTGAGACAATACTGCAAACACCATCGGCACGAGCCTTATATATCTTTCCCCTTAAGGCTTTGGAACAGGATCAGCTCAAAAATCTCCATGATTTTACCGCCGGTCTCAAAAAAATCCGGATTAGTGCAGCTATCTATGATGGAGATACATCAACAGGCGATAGAAAGAGGATTAAGGAAAAGGTTCCACATATCATCCTTACTAATCCTGACATGCTCCATAGTGGTATTCTGGCCTATCATGAAAAATGGAGCGAATTTTTTTCCAATCTTAAATTTGTGATTATTGATGAAGTTCATACATATCGGGGAATTTTTGGCTCACACCTTGCACAGATAGTGAGAAGGTTGAAAAGAATTTGCCTCCTATATAATACCACACCCCAATTTATCCTTTCCTCAGCAACCATCCAAAATCCTCATGATTTTGCTACAAACCTTATAGATACAGCGTTAGATGTGGTTGCTCATAGCGGTGCCCCTAAATCCGGTCAGTATTTTCTATTTCTCAATCCCTTGACAAGCACCAATTTTTTAGCCACGCAATTATTTATCCAGTGCCTCAACGCTCACTTCAGGACTATCGTGTTTACACAGTCAAGAAAGGTTACAGAACTCATTCATATGTGGGTCAAACAACTGGCACCAGATGTACAAGATAAGGTCAGCTCATACAGGGCAGGCTTTTTATCTGAGGAGCGCCGTTCCATAGAAAAAAGGCTCACCAGTGGCCACCTTCTTGGTGTTATATCGACAAGTGCCCTGGAGATGGGAATTAATATAGGATATCTGGATATATGTATATTGGTTGGATACCCGGGAACCATTATAAATACCTGGCAACGAGGAGGAAGAGTAGGCAGATCAGGGAGAGACTCCCTCATAATTCTGGTTGCCAATCAAGATGCCCTGGATCAATACTTTATGAAACATCCAGCCTCCTTTTTTGACCAGTCATTTGAAGCAGCAGTGATTGACCCGGATAATGCCCATATCATACAGGCCCATTTACCCTGTGCTGCAGCAGAAAAACCTCTCACTGCACAGGATAGCCAATTCTGGCATAACGATCTCAGCAGTCATTGTGATGTTTTAGAATCTATTGGTGAGTTGAGCAGGACGAGCGAAGGACACCTCATATGGTTTGCAACCAAAAAAAGGCCGCATCTCGGGGTAAATATACGCTCAATTGGTGAAAGCTACACCATATTTGATGCCGGTACAGGCAAGGCCATAGGCACTGTTGATGGTATACGGGCCTTCAAAGAATGTCACCCGGGTGCGGTCTATCTTCATAGGGCCAGCCCGTATCTCATTGATAAGTTGCTGATCGGCAAAAAAAACATTATTGCGCATCATACACACCTTAACTATTTTACCCGAATACGCTCAGAAAAAGAAACCGAGATTATCAAGACTACCAAAAGCCAGCCAAAAGGGCAATTTGTTGTGAAACTCGGCAATATTACCGTAACAGAAACAATAACCGGCTATGAAAAAAGAAGGACCCCCGGCCAGGAATTGATTGGTGTTTTCCCCCTTGGGCTTCCGCCCCAAACATTTGAGACGGTGGGGCTGTGGGTCATTATCGAAGATAGCATTAAAAAAATGGTAACCGATAAAGGATTTCACTTCATGGGCGGCATTCATGCCATAGAACATGCAGCCATCAGTCTCTTCCCTCTTTTCGCATTATGTGATAGAAATGATCTTGGAGGAATCTCATACACATTTCACCCCCAGGTAGAAAAATCGGCTATCTTTATTTATGATTCCTATCCGGGCGGCGTAGGGCTTGCCCAGAGGGGTTTCGACATAATTTTTGATTTATTAAATCAAACGCTGGATCTTATTAAAAACTGCCCCTGTGAGCAGGGCTGCCCCGCATGCATATATTCTCCAAAGTGCGGTTCAGGCAATAAGCCCTTAGATAAAAAGGCTGCTATTCTAATTTTAGAGGCCTTGACAGGCGTAATACCTCTGTCAAAAATTCCTGTTATTGCAGGACCGGAAGAAGAGAATTCCCTCTCTTTCATACACCATGAAATGACACCGAAAGAGGTGAATACAAAGAGGATTTGTTATTTTGATTTAGAGACGCAGAGGTCAGCAGAAGAGGTAGGTGGATGGCAGAATACACACCTGATGATGGTATCCGTAGCTGTTATATTTGATAGCCTTGATGACCGATTCTATACCTTCACGGAAGATCACATAGATGCACTCATCAAACACTTCACTACTGCCGATCTTGTGGTTGGATTTAATTGTAAACGATTTGATTATGCAGTACTTGCACCGTACACGAACCGTGATTTACATACCCTGCCAACATTTGATATACTTGAAGACATCTACAACAAGCTTGGATACAGGCTAAGCCTTGATCACCTATCTCAAGAAACCTTGGGGCAAAGAAAATCAGCAAATGGGCTCCAGGCACTGGAATGGTTCAAGGCAGGAGAGATAGAAAAATTAATTCACTACTGCAAACAGGATGTCACATTAACCAGGGACCTCTTTTCATATGGCCTGGAAAATGGATATCTTATCTATCGAAATAAACATCAAAATAAAAGACTGCGTCTGTTAGTAGATTGGAGTATGAGAAAAATAATTGAGGAATTGAGAGATTAAAAAATACTCACAGGTTTGTGATACATTACAAGAAAATACATAGAGCTTTGCACAACCTGACCATTTTCTTTTACTCCGAATAGGGAGGGTAGACTTTCCTGAAGTGACTGGTGGCTTCCGGCTCGTAGAGTCTCACGCTCGGAGAGAAGGGTGCTGTCTTTTCGCAACGTATCAGCAGGGGAAACCGCATTTCCCCGATTTATCGGGGCAATGCGGATAGAGCAAAATTTATCTCTGGCGGGCTCCCCCATGGATTCGTTGCTGAAAAGACCAGCCCGGGAGCCTTGGCCTCCGGCCCAGAGGGCCTGCGCCCCGGAGGGAAATGAAGAAGTGTCGACCCTTTTTAGGAAAATATGAGTTCTTTAAAGCTCACAATACAATATATACTTAAAGAAGGGAGGTAATAGTATGTTTGGACTGGGTACAGCAGAGCTGCTTGTTATCGGGGGAATTCTGTTGCTTATCTTTGGAGCCAAGAAATTACCGGAAATCGGCAAGGGTCTCGGAGGTGCTATAAAGGAATTCAGAAACGTGAAACAGGATATAGCCCCGGATGATGCCGAAGAAAGCTCAAAAGGGGAAAAAGGAAGCGAAAATCCCATAGAAAATAAATTAATCGAGAAGATAGTTCA
This sequence comes from Desulfatiglandales bacterium, assembly GCA_046498285.1. Taxonomy (GTDB): domain Bacteria; phylum Desulfobacterota; class DSM-4660; order Desulfatiglandales; family B25-G16; genus B33-G16. The sequence goes on from JAWOBA010000203.1 coordinate 11,152, forward strand.
AGAAGTTCCGGCTGTAAAAAAAGGGGTTACAATCAAGAAAAAGGCAGAAAAGATAGGAAAGATCATAAAATAGATAAAACACTCTTTAAAATATTCATCATCTCACGATGAATCCTTCCATTCGATGCAACAATACCTGGAGATTCCAGGTAGTAATTTTCCCCACCCATATCGGTTACGACTCCACCTGCCTCCTCGACAAGGAGCCATCCTGCTGCAGTATCCCAGGGATTTAATTTGATTTCCCAGAATCCGTCAAAGCGACCTGCCGCTACATACGCTAAATCTAATGCTGCTGACCCTGCACGTCGAATAGCCTGTGCCTTGAGAATCATTTTATTAAAATAATTCAGATTATTCTGACTGCTTCCGTGAATATCATACGGGAAACCGGTGGCTAAGAGGCTTTTGATTATTTCGTGAGTATTTGACACACTGATTTCTCTGTCATTCAAAAAGGCTCCCTTCCCTCTTTCCGCAACAAACAATTCATTGAGCATAGGATCATATACAACACTCACAGTCATAATATCCAGCACTTCAAGTGCGATAGAAACACAAAAAAACGGGTACCCATGGGCATAATTGGTGGTTCCATCCAGGGGGTCTATAATCCATCTGAAATTAGATCCTCTGTTAATATCGGTAAATTCTTCGGCCAGAATATCATGATCTGGAAAAAGGGTATGTATTTTGGAGGTAATCATCTGTTCAGAGATTTTATCTACCTCTGTCACCAGATCAATGTCTCCTTTATAATCGATTTCATGTGCTGAATGAAGTCTATTTTTGAGAAATATTCCTGCTTCTCGCGCTATATCTATCGCACACGCTTTGAAATCTTGCATATAGTACTATCTTTCCTTGAGCATTATCTAAATTTGAGATTTTTTTTAAGATAATGCCTTACATTTTAATAGATATCAAGGTATTTTCCATAATGATCACCTCCAAAGAGATTGAAAAAATAATCTTTCAATCCACATTGCTAGCGATTAATCATAAAATAGGTAAACCACATATACATGCAGGCGTTTAAAAGGACCATGTCTTTCAGATAAAATAGTTGGTAGCATGTCACAGCAATTGATGTTTTTGCCTCCGCGACCTGCAGAGGCAAAATGTCTGCACCCGTCTGCGTTTGTCGAGTGGCTGCAGTTAGTGGGCGGCTCATTAATCATAAAAAAATGCATTCATACCCTTGCATTCCAATTAAGAATGATTATTATTCATACTACACACAATGAAGCAAGAAAGGAGGTATCGAATATGACAAGAATGTTACAATTAATACCGAGAAAACAAAGGTATCTGCCGGTACTTCCAGACATAGATTTTTTTGACCGATTTTTTAATAGCTTTGCGCAGCCTACCTTTTTTGGAGGGGAAGAGATGCTTGTTCCTGACTTTGACATATCTGAAACAGAGAAAGAGTATGTTATTAGCGGAGAGATTCCGGGAATTGATGTCAAAGATCTTCATGTAACCCTTACCAATGGTATCATCACCATTAAAGGGGAAAAGAAAAAGGAAGCTGAAGACAACAAAAAGAATTATCATTTTGTTGAACGGCATTACGGTTCATTCGAGCGGAGCTTTCGAATTCCCGATACGATAAAAATGGATAAATTAGATGCACAGTACAAAAATGGTATCTTGAAACTCACACTCCCTAAGGCTGAAGTTAGTGAGGTCAAAAAAATCGAAGTCAAGGAAAAGAAGGCAGGAAAAAAGAAAATAAAAGCAAAAAAGGCGTAATAGCCTAACTATTACAGGGCATTGTTAAAGGTCTTTACAGCCAATGGCAATGCCCTTTTTTTATGCCTATTTACATATCTTTGTAAAGGGTGTATCTCGGAATAGGTATACATTTGAGCTCTTTTCTTATAAACCACCTTTTCAATTGACCACTTTCGGAAATTATCCTATACTCTGTTTGTCCGGACTACATCACATGAAACAGTCTTAATGCATATACAGCAAAAATGCGTAAATGACCACATGATCGATTGGCAATTTCGCTCTAATGTGGACATCCAGCTGGGTGGCAGTTCTGCAGAAGCACAGTTACAGAGGGTTCAAACAATGAC
>JAWOBA010000224.1:0-5140 GCA_046498285.1 Desulfatiglandales bacterium
GCTGAGCGTTTAGATCGCCAAACTGACCGCCCGCCTTGCCTGAGCGGGAGTAATGGCGGGCAAAGCTCAAAGCTCAAAGCTGAAAGCTCCCCAGTGAAATACCCTAAAGGGTTTCTGCTGCGCAGAATTTCACGGGGCAAGCCTGCCCGCCATCGCGAGCCTGCGCTCCCTCAGGCGAGGCGGGCGGGCAAGGCTTAAAGCTTAAAGGGGTTGCCATTTTGAGAGGGAGTTGATAAGACCTTTGATCATAGAAGCTATCTCGATGCCTTCCTTCTCTAATTGGGTTAAACGCCGGACATACATAGTTCCGCAGGGGCAGTTCTTACTTTGTGTACCTTGTGGCTTGTGGTTCAAAAAAGTAATAAGTCAACGAAGTCAACAATGTCCCTGAGATCCCGATTTATCGGGGCAATGCGGAGGGCCTCCGGCCCGGAGGGAACTGAAAAAACCCATCGTCTTTAGATCAATAGGGGTTATGCAAAGGTTTCTCCCTGTCTTTGTTTTTTGTTTGAAAAGCTTTATTGTGGACGTACCTCCTTAACGAAGAGATATGAAAATGTGCCCAGGGCAGCGGTAACAAAACAGAGTCCAAAGGCAAAAGAAAATGCCTCAGGAGGTAATTGCACCTGGTGGAGAGAGAATTTATCGATACTAACGCCCATCACATGCTGATAAACGCCTGCACCTGCCATAGTGAAAAAGTTTACTGCACTCATCCCAGTTCCGCTAATAGAACTCGGGAGCAATTCCTTGATATTGGCATACATTATATTGCCACATGATGTTAGGAACCCGATGAAAAAGAAAATTCCTGCAACCATAGAAAGAGACGGGAGAGGGAAATAATTGGTCAATGGCAAGAAAAAGACAGTATAGAAACCCATTGCAAGCAATGCCACAAACTTCCTATTGCTGAACACTCGATCTGAAAGAAAACCCAAGAGAGGGCCACCTAAAAGAAACCCTAATGGAAATAGCATCAATATCTTGCCCCTTTCAACCAAGGGAATGTGATAAACGTGTTCCAGATATGGTCCTGCCCAAAGGCCGGCTATTGAGATATAGGTGCCGTATCTAACAAAGGCCGCTAGGGCGATAAGCCAAAAAGATGGAAGCCTGAGAACTGACAAAATTCCACCCATTGATTCCTTCACCCACTCCTTTTCACGTAAATGGAATTCATTCTCTTTCTGGTATTCATCTGGGGAATCATTTACCGCCATATAAATCCAGAGGGTAATAACAAGGTGAATAAGGGATATCAAAAGAAAGGCATTTCTCCACCCTATCCAATTAACTGAAAATGCCAGAGGTGCGGTAGCTACGATACTCCCCAACGTGCCAATGGATAGAATAAGCCCAGAGGTAGTGCCAAAGGTATGAGGTGGAAACCAAATAGAGATAAGTTTATAGGGTCCCATTAGTGCACAGGCCATCCCCACACCTATCAGGGCCCTTCCAATCACGGCCACTGGAAATGAATGTGCCAAGGCAAAAATTATCGCGCCGCATATGCCCATAGAAGAAAGAAGAAGGATCAGCCTTTTTGCGCCAAAAATATCCATCGCAGCTCCCATAGGGATCTGGATCAAGGCAAATGCATAGAAAAAGACCGAGCTTAAAAAGCCCAGCTCTTCGGCAGTTAGACTGAGATCGCGCATGAGCTCGGATGCTATTACAGCAGGTGTAGCTCGATAGAACTGTGAAAGGAAAAACAACAGGCTGAGCGGAAGGAGCATCCAAAGTCTTGTGAGCATCTTTACCTCAATAAAAAATAATAGTTTCCTTGTTTTTAACTATTGGAAGTATAGGTTCGCACTCCTGGCGTGTCAAGGATGTGATTTTTTATATGGTGGCTTAATGAAAATATACCCTCTAACTGCTGTGTTACCATATCCCATTATGAAATGGGACATTATAGCAATGAGTCAGAAAGAGAGGCAGAGGTACTATCTCTTGCAGATGGTTATAGATCTTAAAAGCACCTTAAACCCAGATTATGCAGTAGCCACCTACTGCGACCTGAAAAACCTTGCTGCAACGCTCGCTTCACGATTTTGCTTCTCAACATATTTACAAATATGCCTTCGGCGCAAAATCGCTCCAACTTCTCGTTTCGCTGAGGTTTTTCAACCCTCGTGACGATGCCTACTGCATAATCTGGGTTAAAGGATGCTGTTGAAAGAATGAGGGCTTTCTACAGGCAGGTGAAAGGGGGAAGAAGTTTATCAGTGGGGGATGGATTGTTGAAAAAAAAGAACTTCTGAACCAATTTTTTTCTCTTTGAAGGTAATATTCGAGACCCTTGCTCAAAATAGATTGTGTTGTTATGCTATCTCATTTTCAAATCCACTGAACGGAAGCCACATAGTCTTCTCCGTTCCTACAATCGTGCTGTATGAGTGAAGCATGCCGTAGTTAGAAGAGCGAACCGAATACCAGGCGATATCGGAATTTTTCGACAGTTCATTCTTTATCTCGTCGGTCACCACGACACTGGATTTTTCTTCGGAATGAACCTTCTGGATGACGTAAATTTGATCTTCTTCCGTTAAGAAAGAATAGATGGGCATTAATGCATACCTATCTACTATCTCAACTAGATCTTCCGGATAAATATTTCCCCTTGATTCAACTTCAACCTCTATAATGCTTAATTGACCAAAGAGTCCTCCTGGTTTATCGGGATCTGATCCAGGGTACGTGGTAATAATGGGTATTTCCATTTTAAAGCGTATCTTTGCCATTTCGGTCATGGAAAAGGCCCTCGAAGCATATGTGCAGAGATACCTCACAAGACACTTTTCCTTAGATACGGGTGTCAATTTTTCAATAAAATACGGGTAGGTAAAATCGATCTTGACCGCTGTAGCTTCCAGACCTTTAAGATAATCCAGGATATTTACACTCAATGTCTTCGTTCCTATCCTGTCTTTGTGTTGATGAATAATCTGGATGAATTTATCAATCCATCGAGCCTCAAACTCATGCATGATACGGGCGGACACAGAAATATTTGCAATTGTGTGTTGTCCATCTGGATTGACCCGAGAGAGTACCTTCATGGGAAACGGTAAGTCCTTTATTCCCACATCAACCAGGAATCTTCTCTTTTCTGTCATGCACTCTTTCCTTTATATCAATGTTCGTGAAGTGGAATGGGCAACCCCTTTTTTAACTTATAGTCTAACTGAGGCAGACTTGTGTGTCAATGAGAAAGGCTGAGCTGAAGAAATTGATTCTTAAAAGGAATACCAATCAGTTGAAAGGAATGCTTACTCTTTCCTTAGATTCCTTGGAGGCAATAGAAAATATAAAATCGCCATAATGGCTATAACCATTTTTTATTTCTGAAATAGAGGACCATGGCAAAGGCTATGAGGCCCATCAAGATCAAGGCAACAGCGTAGCCCCAATACCACTCCAGTTCCGGCATATATTTGAAGTTCATGCCGTAGATTCCCGCGATAAAGGTCAGTGGAATGAATATGGTGGCAATGATGGTCAAGACCTTCATCACCTCGTTCATTTTATTGCTTATACTCGAAAGATAGATATCAAGCATTCCAGAGACCATATCCCTGAAGGTTTCTATGGTATCAACGACCTGAATGGTGTGATCATAGATATCTCTGAGATATACCTCTATAGACTTATCAATAAGAGATGATTCTCCTCTTTCCATTTTATTCACTACCTCTCGTAATGGCCAGATTGACTTTCGCATAAATATCAGCTCTCTTTTTAAGGTGTGAATGTTCTGTAACGTTTCTGGTGTTGGGTTGGTAATGAGCGCTTCTTCTATGTCTTCTATTTTTTCCCCAAGTTTCTCTAAGACAACAAAATAGTGATCGACAATAGTATCTATTAAAGCGTATGCAAGGTAATCAGCTTTCATCTTTCTAATACGGCCCTGTGCCTTTCTGATTCTGTCTCGTATGGGATTGAATACATCTCCCTCTTTCTCTTGGAACGAGATAACAAAAGTTGGTCCTATAAGTAAGCTTATCTGCTCTGTCTTTATCTCATTATCGTTTTCATCATAGTAAATCATTTTTACTACCATAAAAATGTAATCCTCGAAATCCTCCATTTTGGGGCGTTGTCCTGTATTCATAATGTCTTCTAAGGTAAGTTGATGTATACCAAAATGCGCTCCGATTTTTTCCATAACCTCCACCTGGTGAATATTATCTATATTTATCCATGTCACGGTGGGCTTATTTTTAAAGGGAAAGCATTCTGTAATTGTAGCTGCTTCTTTCTCTTGTAATTGTGTTGCATCATAGTCAATAATAGTAATTTTTACCTTTTCCGTTTTTGTCTCTGGAATCTGGATGAGGGTACCCGGGGAAAGGCCCACCTTTCTTATAGTCTTTGTAAATAGTTTTAACATTGTCTACCTCCGTTAAAGAATATTGTGCATAACAATGGTGTCCTTTTACGATATTCTTACTGTCTTTTAAATATCCGATGATATAATCAAAAATTTAATACATATTACCACATCATTTTTAATGAGATAATTAATTGTAGCGGTTTATTTGTTTTTAATCTGTTTTATGGGAATCTGTAAAGGGCCGGTACGGTTTTATTGCTGGATTGGTCTGTATATTTTCCCCAGATTCTCAAGAATGCACGATTCATGACCTGACTCAAGACAATTAGAGCAATCACAAGGGATATGTCCGAGACCTTTGCATAACCCCTATTGATCTAAAGACAATGGGCTTTTTTTCAGTTCCCTCCGGGGCGTAGGCCCTCCGGGCCGGAGGCCGAGGCTCCCGGGTTGGTCTTTTCAGCAATGTATCCATGGGGGAGTTTTGCCCTCTCCGAGCGGGAGGCTCTCCGAGCCGGAGGCCCTCCGCATTGCCCCGATAAATCGGGGCCTGCGGGTTCCCCCAATGATACGTTACGAAAAGACAGCACCCTTCTCTCCGAGCGGGAGGCTCTACGAGCCGGAGGCCACCAGTCACTTCAAAAAAGTCCATTGTCTTTTTGGGGATGGTGAAAATCGCCGGGTTTTTCAAAGGTCTCATGTCCATTCCTGATGGTTTATAGCAATATAGTCACTTCTCCACAGGCATGCATCCTCATTGCATACGCCTACCCATGGTGTACTGTAGCAATCTATATTGTT
>JAWOBA010000283.1:0-4651 GCA_046498285.1 Desulfatiglandales bacterium
AGGGGTTGTGGGACCGAAAATCTTCGATCATGATGGTTCAATCCAGGGATCTGCTCGGTCATTTCCCACTCCACTTACCGCTTTATTTGGCCGATCTTCGTTACTAACAAGCGTTTTTCCAAATAATCCACTTAGTCGTACGAATATTCTAACCACTATAAGCGATGGCAGAACTCCCATGACGGTGGATTGGGTTTCAGGTGCCTGTATGATAGTGAGAAGAAAGGCGGTGGATGATATAGGCCCTATGGATGAAAGATTTTTTATGTACTGGGAGGATGCTGATTGGTGCAGGCGCATGTGGAAGAAGGGATGGAAGGTGGTCTATTTTCCACAGGCCTCTATCATTCATTATATTGGGGTTAGCAGCCGACAAGCTTTTCTTAGATCTATCTTCGAATTTCATAAGAGTAGTTATCGGCTTTTCAATAAGTATAACAATACTTCCTGGTTTATGAAGCCTTTGGCCATCACTGGAATTTCCCTTCATCTTTTTTATGTCCTTGTCTCTAAACGTTTTTATGCCTGGCACAAGAAATTTGCTGTTGCTAAGATGCACCTAAAGCAGGTTCCTGTAGTTGAAAAGAAAGAGAAGATAAAAGTTTTACGCGTAATAGCACGGCTCAATATAGGCGGGCCTGCCATTCATGTTCATCTATTGACAGAGGGATTGGATAGAAGCAAATTTCAGTCAATCTTAGTTACTGGTAAAATTTCTCCCCGGGAGGGGGACATGAGTTATCTCTTTAGTTCTGTTGATACAAATCCGATTACGATCCCTGAGTTGCAGAGAGAGATTAGTTTCAAATTGGATGTAAAGGCATTGATTCAAATCTTCAAGATACTTCGCCGAGAAAAGCCAGATATTGTTCATACTCATACGGCAAAGGCAGGATCAAGTACCAGACTAGCTGTTTTTTTATACAATCTTATCTGTGATAAGAAAGTTCTAATTGTTCACACATTTCATGGACATGTGTTTGAAGGATATTTCAGCAGGCTAAAATCGTTCCTTTTTGTTTGGATTGAACGCCTTATGGCAAAAGAGACGGATGTTATTGTTGGCATAAGTGAAACCCAAAAAAAGGATTTGGCAGATAAATATAAAATTGCCCCGTATAAAAAAATCAAGAAGGTAGAGTTGGGTTTTGATCTAAAGCCATTTTTACATGGGAAGGCCTTGAAAGGACAGTTTAGGAAAAAGATGGGTATAGATGATAATACCATTTTAATTGGAATTGTCGGCCGATTGGTCCCTATAAAGAATCATAGTATGTTTTTGAAGGGGGCAAAAATATTTCTTGAGCGGAATCAAGGCATAAAGGTGAAGTTTATAGTAGTAGGAGATGGGGAATTGAGAAATGAATTGGAAGATTATTGTGGAAAGATGAGGCTGTCCAATTACGTTCATTTCTGCGGTTGGATGAAGGATATACCCTTTGTATATGCTGATCTGGACATTCTCGCCCTTACTTCCTTAAACGAAGGGACACCTGTTTCTATTATTGAGGCCATGGCCTCTTCAGTACCTGTTATTTCGACTGATGCGGGTGGGGTATTGGATTTGCTGGGATCACCCAACGGTTCTCCCTTTTCAAACAGTTTTATGGTTCACAAGCGAGGTATCCTTTGCAGAAAAAATGACGCTTTCGGTTTTGCAAGCGGATTAGAGTATTTACTGGAAAGGGATATAAAGGAAAAAGAGGAATGCCTAGCAAAGGCAAGATCCTTTGTAGAGCACCGGTTTTCAGAAGAACGGCTTCTACATGATATTGAATCTCTGTACCTTGAGTTGATGCAGTAAATGATAAATCCCTATAATAAGCGACTACTCTAACAAGCTCTGTTTGCACGGCGACATGTATCCATCTTGTTTAGTTTTATCTTTACACAACCGCCGTTTGATTTGCTGTATCGAACTTCTGCTTTCGTTGTTATATATCAGTCAGAACCATGAGATCATATTCTCTTTATGCTTATTCTATGTATCCTTTCGTCACAGGCCTCATTTTTTACTTGAAGTAGTTGCAGGTTTGTTGAGTCGAGATGTTTATAAAGGTATCCCTGATTTTATCCCAGATTATGCAGTAGGCATCGTCATGAGGGTTGAAAAACCTCAGCGAAACGAGAAGTTGGAGCGATTTTGCGCCGAAGGCATATTTGTAAATATGTTGAGAAGCAAAATCGTGAAACGATCGTTGCAGCAAGGTTTTTCAGGCCGCAGTAGGTGGCTACTGCATAATCTGGGATTATAGTAGCAGCTCCTAATGACAGCAGCCGATTAAAAAATAAAAACTGAACAACAAGGGCGCATATGCCAAAGGGCGGGCGGCATGAATAATGCTGATGACACAATGAAATCCAAAAAACAGGAGTAATAAATGAAAACACTAATCACTGGAATAACTGGACAGGATGGTTCATATTTGGCGGAACTTTTGCTGTCAAAGGGCTATGAAGTTCATGGTCTTGTTCGACGATCCAGCACGTTTAATACAGATCGTATCGATCATCTCTATAAGGATTTTCACGATCCTGAGGCTCGGATGTATCTCCATTATGCAGATCTTTCCGTATCTAGTCATTTAATGAAATTACTCTATGATATCGAACCTGATGAGATATACCATCTCGGGGCTCAGAGTCATGTGAGAGTGAGTTTTGATATGCCTGAGTATACTGGGGACGTGACAGGACTTGGTACCCTGAGGGTATTGGAGGCAATTCGCAAAACAGGTATTCAGTCCAAATTTTATCAGGCGTCATCAAGTGAAATGTTTGGATCAGCTTCACCACCCCAGAATGAAATGACTCCCTTTGAACCACAAAGCCCCTATGCTGCAGCCAAAGTCTATTCTTATTATGTTGTAAGGAATTACCAGAAGGCCTATAATATTTTTGCTGCTAATGGAATTCTTTTTAATCATGAATCACCTCGTAGGGGAGAAACCTTTGTTACAAGAAAAATAACACGTGCTGCCACAAGAATTAAACTTGGGCTTCAGGATAAATTATATCTTGGGAATCTTGAGGCTAAACGGGATTGGGGTTTTGCAGGAGATTTTGTGGAGGCTATGTGGTTGATCATGCAACAGGATAAACCTGACGATTACGTCATTGCCACAGGGGAGACTCATTCAGTCCGAGAATTTGCTGAAAAAGTTTTTCAAAAGTTGGAGCTTGATTATGAGAAGTACATAGCTATAGATCAGAGATATTTCAGACCAACAGAAGTTGATGTTTTGTTGGGAGATTCTACAAAGGCAAAAAAGAAGCTTGGGTGGCATCCCAAAGTTGGATTTGACGAGTTGGTTACTCTTATGGTTGAGGCGGATCTTGAATTGGCAAAAAAAGAGAAAACTCTTCTAGATGCCGGGTATACGAATGTGAGAAATCATATAAGGTAACACGATCTTATAAATATTCTATATTGGAACTTTGACAACAATAAATAGGAGCTGATAGGGTGAAGGAAAAACGAATTACTATAACCGGCGGTAAAGGTTTTCTCGGCAGGCACCTAGTCCGTAAATTAAAGGAAAGGGACTACGAGCATTTATATATTGCTGATAGCTCAAAATATGATTTGGTAAAACTTGAGGATATAAGGCGTATGTATGTTGATTCAAAACCAGATATTGTCATCCATTTGGCTGCCAAAGTAGGTGGTATCGGTTTTAATCAGGATTATCCTGCCACGTTATTTTACGAAAACTTGATAATGGGTATTCAGCTTTTACATGAAGGGCATTTGAGGGATATTGAAAAATTTGTGGCTATCGGGACGATATGTGCCTACCCAAAGTATACACCTGTTCCCTTTAAGGAGGAAAATTTGTGGAATGGATATCCTGAAGAAACAAACGCCCCTTATGGTCTGGCGAAAAAGATGATGCTCGTTCAGTCTCAAGCTTACCGTAGACAATATTCTTTTAATTCCATATTTTTATTGCCAGTCAATCTGTATGGTCCGGGAGACAATTTTAATCCCAGATTCTCTCATGTTATTCCGGCAATTATTAAAAAGTGTATTGATGCTACTATGAATAATGAGAAGGAAATTATGGTGTGGGGTACAGGAAAGGCAACACGTGAATTTCTTTATGTAGAAGATGCTGCCGATGCGATTATCCTGGCTATGGAAAGTTACAATAAAAGTGAGCCAGTAAATATAGGTGCTGGCTTTGAAATTTCCATAAAAGAACTTATTAATTTGATTGTGGAACTTACCGGTTTCAATGGTAGGATTATCTGGGATACATCAAAACCAGATGGTCAACCGAGAAGGATTCTTGACACCTCAATGGCTGAAAAGGAATTTGGGTTTAAGGCCAAAAAAGATTTAAGAGAGGGATTGAGGCAAACCATTGAATGGTATAAGAATTCTTTTAAGCATTCAACGAAGGTTCCTTAAAATCTATTAGAAAGCAAGGTATTTTTCCCTCTTATTTAATAACAAGAATAGAACAGCAAGAATTTTGTCAATGATGTAGATTTTTCTGGACGCTACATGACCTAAAAAAGAGATAAAATATCTTGGGGTGGATTTGAGATCAGAAAATCAATAGAAGATCTCATAATGAAATCTCTTCACCTTCCGGTAATTGAACAAAAGCTTTTTTTCTATCTCCTAATCTGGCTGTCCGAACCG
>JAWOBA010000286.1:0-5288 GCA_046498285.1 Desulfatiglandales bacterium
GGGATGCATTCTTGCCGCCCACCAGGGGAACATCTCCTATGCTGATCTCATCAAACCAAAGGATAAGTCTTGTGTCTCGTGAGTGTGTCATGGCTGCTTCTCCTTTTGTTACAGGGTAGTAAAGACATGCACCATAGATATGTCTGTTTTGGTATAGCACCAAAAAGAAGATGTTGTCAATTTGGAAAAAACCAAGGGAATTTAATAAAGGGTTGACATAATTTTTGCTTATAGGTCTAATACTTATCGAATAATGGATAAAAATGGAGACATAACTTGATGCATACTGCGACATGGAACGATGTAAAAAATGGCTTGGTCACTGATGTCTACTTTGAGAGAACCAAGCAAATTCTGAAAGCAAAAGGAATTGATGTAACTGTTCGGGCCGAATTTGTTGCCAAGGGACTCCCGCGACAATGGCCATGGGCAGTACTCGCGGGTGTTGAGGAATCTGTCGACGTTTTAAAAGAGCTTCCAATTGACGTCCGGATAATGAAAGAGGGGACTATATTCGACAGCCTTCAACCAGTAATGGAAATCAGTGGAAAATATCTTGACTTCGGCCAATATGAAACAATACTTCTTGGCCTTATATGCCAGGCATCTGGCATAGCCACTATGGCTGCTAGGTGTAAAAAGGCAGCAGGCAACAAAGAAGTAATAAGTTTTGGCGCTCGCAGGATGCACCCCACAATAGCTCCTTTGATAGAGAGAAATGCATTTATAGGGGGTTGCGACGGTGTATCTGTCAGCCTTGGGGCAAAACTCATTGGCACAGAAGCGGTAGGGACTATGCCGCATGCGCTTATTCTAATTATGGGTGACACGGTGAAAGCAACTAAGGCATTCGATGAGGTAATTGAGCCAACGGTGAGAAGAGTAAGCCTGATAGATACGTTTAATGACGAAAAAATTGAAGCCCTTAATGTAGCACGAGAGCTAGGTAATACACTTTACGCAATCAGGCTTGATACACCAGGCAGCAGAAGAGGGGATTTCCTGGAAATCATGAAAGAGGTTAGATGGGAGCTTGATCTCAGGGGCTACAGGAAGGTAAAACTTTTTTTGAGTGGTGGCATTGACGAAAGGGATATCGCAAGATACAATTCACTTGCGGATGCCTATGGTGTTGGGACAGCCATAAGCAATGCGCCAGTAGTAGACTTTTCTATGGATATAATAGAGATAGACGGTCATCCTATTGCAAAAAGAGGTAAGATGTCTGGCTCTAAGCGGGTATTACGTTGTACGGAGTGCTTAAAAACAAGAGTTTGTCCGAAAAACGAGAGTCCTAAAAAGTGCTCATGTGGAGGTAATGAAGAGGAAATTTTGGTCCCATTTACCTCTAAAGGGCATTTACTGCAAACCCTCCCTAAAGCTTTCCAGATAAGGAAATATGTTTTAGAGCAATTGAGTAAGATAGAAGTATCACTTTAAAAGGATAGAAAATCCAAATTTGGAGGCAGACCCGCCTTTCCGCTGATATGATTGGGGCAGGCAGGTTAACAAAGATCTTTTAGATTAAGAAATAAAAAATTCTTATCTTTTTGTATCTGAGAAAATCTTCAGCAGAATTTTATAAAACCTTTATGGCCCAAAAAAATAAAAGAAAGGTAGATAATCTCAGTCGTTTGTTGAATTATATATTAGGATCCAAGCCAGATGAATTTGGTCTTGTCCCGGATAAGCAGGGATACATAGTCTTAAGAGAGCTTCTGAAGGCTATCAATGAAGAACCCTCTATGGCCTATGTTAAAGAATTCCATATAAGAGAGGTTTTGGTACACAAGAGAGATAGCATGCTTGAGATTACCGGGAAAAAGATTAGATCTACGAAACGAAACTACAGCCTAATAGATAAAGACCGACCTCCAGATTCTACCCCAAAAATCCTCTACAAGGGAGTCAAAAGAAAAACATATCCCTTTATTCTTAAATCTGGGCTTTTGCCGGGGACGAACGGACATGTAGTGATGACAAAAGATAGGGATCTAGCCATGCGTATTGGCCGGCGGCTGGATCAAAGGCCCATCATCATAGAAATACAGGCAGGAGCGGCCTCTGAATATGATACAATCTTTTTACCATTTGGTGACTCCATGTATTTAACAGATAAAGTCCCAGCCCAGTTTATCAATGGGCCACCTTTGCCAAAAGAGCCTTCTCCAAAAAAAAAGACGGTAGAGAAAGAAAGGGAATCTATAGCAGGATCATTTATTTTGAAAACAGAAAGAGATCCAGATCTTAAGCGACGAAAAAATGAAAAAAAACAAATCGTGGGAAAAGAAAGGGTAAAAAAACGCAAAAGAAAGCCAGGCACTATAAAAAATATGTTGCAATTCCCTTTTTAAGAAAATAGGGGAACGTATCAGATAAGGAAATGAGGATAAGTATGGATCTAATGACTATATTTTCTGCTGTCATTTTGCCTCCTTTATATAGGTATCCCATTTGTCTCTAGAATTTTTCTTTGTATCCTGCTCAGGCGAATACAGGCAGACAGAGTTGTATCATTACTTTTTTCTCTTATATGTGATTTTTTATAATAAAATACCATTGCTGAGGCTATTGAAAGATCTCTTATAGGCACAGCGATATATGAATGCCTTGGATTTATTGTTATTCCTTTGCACATTGTCTCTTTCATTTCCTCTAATATGTAAATCTCATAACATTCTATGTACTATTCTCACTGTGGCAGCAAGGTTTACCCCCAAACCTGATTATTGCCTAGGATTAAGGATTATTTATGGCTGAAGGAAAAATAATTGAATACATTGATCAGCGAAAAATTGTGCTCTCGGTGTGTGTTAAAGATAGGGAAAACAAGCTCCAACTTTTAACGATATCTAACCATGAGGTGAGTATTTCTCCCAAAAGGGCACTTCTCATTTCATCTACAACCTTAGATACTTCAATATCAAGAGGAGAAATACTAAAAGGGTTAAAAGCAATTGAACAAATACGAACTGATTACATGAAGAAAGTATCTGTTCAAGAACTTTGGGAACTCACCTATGAGGAAAATAAGGCCTTTACCTATAAATACCTTGCGCAGCTTTCCTTTGGAAGCATTATTAATGATGATCACATATCTGCCCTAGTGAGGGCTCTCTTTGCAGACGGGGCCTATTTTAAGATAAAAGATGGTTTTTTTATACCCAACAGGCAAGATAAGGTAGAACAAATAATAAAAGCAAGAGAATCAGCTGAATTAAGGGAAAGGGAGTTAGTACAAGGGGTAACCCTGCTTAAAGAGGTAATAAATAACAGATATCCTGAGGAAACTCCTTTAAAGGATAGGGTGATTGAATTACTCATACAACTTGCCCTTTATGGAAATGATGCACCAGATTATAAGCTTGGCAAGGAAATGTTTTCCCGAGCGGGGATAAAAAATATAGATAATGCTCGCCGCATATTAGTAAACCTGAATATATGGGATGAGGATGAAAACCTTGATCTTCATAGGTTTAAAATCAGGTCCGATTTTAGTGAACTGGTCCTTGAAGAAGCAGATATGGTAATGAAAAAAGAGATAGAGTCTGCGGAGTGGGAAGACTTGACAGATCTATCTGTGTTTACCATTGATGGTCCACATACTATGGATTTTGATGATGCATTAAGCTTTGAGCCTTTCGGAGAAGGCTACAGGCTTGGTGTTCATGTTACTGATTTAACACCATTTATTAAAATTGATGGACACTTAGACAGAGAAGCTTCTATCAGGGCAAGCTCTATCTACCTCCCAACAACCCAGATCCCTATGCTTCCACTAAGTCTTTCTCATAATGCATTAAGTTTGGTAAAAGGCTTTAAACGATTTGCTATATCTCTTTTTGCATATTTTGATAGGGACTTAAACCTGAAAAATTTTGATTTTATGCCCACCATTGTGCAGGTAAAAAAACAACTTACCTACGATCAAGTCAATAAAATATATATCAAAGAGCCAGTTTTTTCTTCTCTATATCAATTGTGCCAAGCTCTTAGGCGCAATAGGATCGAAAAGGGCGCTATGCTTATCCCTCTTCCAGAAATCCATTTTGAATTCGACAATAAATCGAATATATATCCCATATTAACAGAGCAAAATACTCCCTCTAAAATCATTGTCTCAGAATGTATGATCCTGTACAACTGGCTAACAGCAAAATTTGCCTCTGAAAAAGGCCTGCCTATCCTTTATAGAAGCCAAGAACCACCTCAGGAAAGATTGCGATTTGAAGAGTTAAATTATATCTATTATGTATTTCAGCAAAGGCGAAAGCTTCGGCCCCTTTTTATAGATACAATACCTCATCCACATAATGGTCTTGGAGTTGATATTTACACCAATGCAACCTCTCCATTAAGAAGATATATGGACATGCTTATCCAGAGGCAAATCCATTCTGCCCTATTTCATCGAACTCCTCCATATGAAGACGCACGGCTTAAAGAGCTAAATATGGTAGTACAGCAGGCACTAAAAGATATTGATGTAATAAAGAGAAACCAAGTCCGATATTGGATACTCAAGTATCTTGCCAGACATATAAATGATAGCTTCAATGCTATCGTTTTTCAAAAGCTTAGATATAAGTATTTGATAATACTCACTGACTTTCTCTACGTTGCTGACCTTCCTATAGTCAGTGGCCTCGAATTATCACCGGGTGAAGAGATAAAGGTCGCTGTTAAAAAATCAGATCCATGGAATGATACCCTTACCCTTGAGATAACCGATTAAGCTCTTTCAAGGTGTATGCAACTTATTTTTGAGCCTTGGTATTGGGCTGATACAAAAACCGAGTGATATTGATTTGCTTCTTTACCTATTGATTGATACCAGATCTCTCAATAAAAAGGAAACTTGACAAACTCGTAAAAAGTCTTTTGCGAGCGATTTTGGCCACTTTTGGAAATAGATTCAGGAAATGCTGAGCGTTAATCCCGCTGCAAGCGGGACAAATTGCCCGCCCGCCTCGCCTGAGCGGGTGCGATGGCGGGCAGGCCCGCCCGCCTCGCCTGAGCGGGTGCGATGGCGGGCAGGTTTGAGGCCGTTAGGCCGAGTTTTTGGCGATTAGCGAAGCATTTAATGAATCCCAAAATGGGCATCATGAGCGAGTAACATGACTTTTTACGAAACCATCAAAATTGAGTATTAAAAATGTCATATCAATTAAATGATGAACAAAAAATGATTCAGACTATGGTCAAGGATTTAGCAAGGGAGACTATCCTACCTACTGCTGCCGAGAGAGATAAGACAAAGGAATTTCCATCAGATATTTTAAAACAGA
>JAWOBA010000102.1:0-8246 GCA_046498285.1 Desulfatiglandales bacterium
TTGCCCGCCCGCCTCGCCTGAGGGAGCGCAGGCTCGCGATGGCGGGCAGGCTTGCCCCGTGAAATTCTGCGCAGCAGAAACCCTTTAGGGTATTTCACTGGGGAGCTTTCAGCTTTGAGCTTTGAGCTTTGCCCGCCATTACTCCCGCTCAGGCAAGGCGGGCGGTCAGTTTGGCGATCTAAACGCTCAGCGTTTCATGAATCATTTTCCAAACATTGACAGAATCGCTAGCAGGTGATGTTTTACCATTCTGTCAAATTTCAAATTTCCAATAACAAATGGTAAGAAAAATGAGTGATGAAAAAAAAATATTAGAAAAGCTTGTCTCACAAATTGATTTACTTGCTCTGGATATCATCATGCTAAATCCAGAACATCTACCAGGCCTTGGTGAAGTTCTAAAGTCTTTAGAATCCATGGAGACATTGATCCGGGAGATAGGAGAACAACCCTTGATATCTCTAATAGAGGGGATGAAAGGGTATATTGAAAAAGTTATTTTAGGAGAAAAATCTAACCTATCCCCTTTCGAGTCAGGTATTTCTCAACTCCAGGAAATCTGTAGACATCTCATCAACGGGAAAACGTTTCATAAAGATATTTCTTCACTTCTTATAACGCTTGGTTCTAAAGAAACAGGCCCCTCTACTCCTTCTTTAAAGTTGCCAAAAGATACAGGTGCAGATACAGAAGGGAGCCTGCAGAAATCTGAGATAAATTATGCAATGGGTGAAGACAATAAGAAGGAAGGAGAGAAGAAAACACCACCCCTTACAATAAGTGATGAGGACAAAGAGATTATTACTGATTTTGTAGCTGAGTCCTTAGAAAATCTTGGAATGATTGAAGTTAAAGTAATTGATCTTGAACAAGACCCTTCTGACCTTGACACAATAAATGCCATATTTAGACCTTTTCATACAGTGAAAGGTGTCTCGGGCTTCCTTAATTTTAATAAAATTAACAAGCTGGCCCATGTATCAGAGAGCCTCTTGGATAAGGCACGGAATGGGGATCTTTCTATTGATGGAGAAATAATAGACATTATACTTAACAGTGTGGATTTACTAAATAGAATGATTGAAAATGTGCAGCAAACCATGCTTGATACAGGGACGCCCTCAGAAGGAGATATAGATATTGAGCAACTTACTGCCAGGATTGATCAGTTTCTTACTCAGGATGCAGGGAAAGAGAAAATATTTTTGGGTAAAATGCTGGTCGATAAAGGATTCATTTCTTTAGAGGATCTGGAAGATGCCCTCGACGCTCAGAAGAAAGAATACGGCAAAAAGCTTGGGGAAATACTTATTGAAAAGAAAAAGGTTGAGTCAAAACATATAGTTTCTGCCCTCAGGGATCAGAAGAAAAGTGGTCAGCCTGTTTCTTTTCAGGTAAAGGTAGATACGGAAAAGCTTGATAATATGGTAGATATGGTTGGAGAATTGGCAATAGCACAATCAATGCTCAGACAAAATGAAGTGATCATGACGAGCAAAGACAAGAAATTGGGACAAATAAACAATCAGCTGAATCTGATTACTTCTGCCTTACAAAAGACAGCTATGTCACTGAGAATGGTGCCGATAAAAAACACCTTTCAAAAGATGATGCGTGTTGTCAGAGATCTGGCAAAGAAGGCCGGTAAGGAGGTCCAGCTCGTTATGTCCGGTGAAGATACAGAGATAGACAGGAATATGGTAGAGGAGATATATGAACCAATAGTTCATATGATAAGAAACTCTGTCGATCATGGTCTGGAGCTACCAAAAGACAGAGAGGCTGTCAATAAACCGAAAGTGGGAACCATATCCTTAAAGGCATATCACAAGGGAGGAGATATTGTTATAGAGATTCAGGATGATGGTCAGGGTTTAAATAGAGAAAAAATCTTGGAAAAGGCTATATCCAATGGTCTTATCAAGGAAGGAGAGAAATTAACTGAAGGGGAAATCAATAATCTTATATTCCACCCGGGTTTCTCCACAGCAGAAAAAATTACTGATGTATCAGGCCGGGGGGTTGGCATGGATGTAGTAAAAAATAGAATAATCGAAAAATTGAGGGGCAAGGTTGAGATACAATCAGTTGCGGGTAAAGGCACAACAGTATTTATTCGACTGCCCCTCACCCTGGCAATAGTTGATGGGATGATTGTGAAGGTAGAGGACCAAAAATATATTATTCCTACACTTGCAGTACAGGAGGCTTTTAGACCCACAAAAACTGAATATTGCACCATAGAGAAAAGGGGAGAGCTGATAATGTTCAGAAATAGTTTGGTGCCTTTAATCCGGCTTGATAAATTGCTCGGGCTCAATGGAAAGGGGTCTTCAGGTGAGATAGATAAGGCGCCATGGGAAAAATTGGTAGTCGTGGTAGAAAGCCAGGAAAGAAGACGATGCCTCCTTGTAGATGAATTGCTGGGTCAGGAGGAGGTAGTTATCAAAAGTCTGGGGAAAGGTTTTATGGATGTAAAGGGTATAGCGGGCGGCGCCATTATGGGAGATGGACGGGTTGGCCTTATTCTTGATATTGCAGGAATTTTTGATATTGCCGCAGAGGTGTGATGATAAATATTATTGTCGGAGTTGCGGATATGAAGGTGAGTGATGATCATGAAGTGATCCTGACTACATATTCTCTCAGCTCTTGCATAGGTGTTGCCATATACGATCCGCTGGTAAGAGTAGGGGGTTTGCTCCATTTTATGTTGCCGGAATCCAATCATGATGGTTCCAGGGCCAGGAAAAATCCCTATATGTTTGGAGATACCGGGATCCCCCTTCTTTTTAAAGAGGCATATAAGCTTGGTGCGAAAAAAAACCGGCTTAAGACTGTAGTGGTTGGAGGCGCGCAGATACTTGATCAGAAAGGATTATTTAATATTGGCAAAAAGAACTACACTATTCTTAGAAAGATGTTTTGGAGAAATAATGTGATAATTGATTTTCAAGATGTAGGTGGCAATGTCAATAGAACCTTGAAGCTGGAAATAAAAAGCGGGCAAGTATGGTTAAAGACAGGTGGTATAGGGGAGAGAATGATATGGGAAAAATAGAGAGAATAATTGAGCAAATCGATGAATTACATCCAGTTCCCGATATAGCGAAACGAGTTACGGAGATTACATCTAACCCTCATAGCTCCCTGGCCGAACTTGTAGATGTTATCAATTATGATTGGGCTACGACAGCAAATATTTTAAAGATATGCAATTCAGATTATTTTGGTCTAACAAAGCAAATTGTATCAATCAAACAGGCGGTGGCTTACTTGGGTTTCAATAAGGTAGCCAGCTTGGTTGTGTTGGGAAACAGCGCTGATAATTTTACAAAAGCTCAGATAGGTTACGATCTTAATGAAGACGATCTATGGAGATATTCAGTCTCTTCTGCCCTCATAGCTGAGGACTTAGCTAAGCAAAGACACATCCATAACAGCTCCCTTATATTTACATCAGCTCTTTTAAAAGACATAGGAAAAGTTATTTTGAGCACTTACGTACAGGATTCCTTTAAAGATATCAATAATGCAGTACGAAATAGAGGCCTTACATTTATAGATGCTGAAAAAGAGGTAATTGGAATTGACCATGCCGAATTAGGAGCGAAGGTGGCTGAAAGGTGGAATTTCAATCCCTCGATGGTCAATATAATCAGAAAACACCACAATCCTGATCAGGCTTCCCCTCATGATTTATCTATTCCGATTGTTTATCTGGCTGATTCCCTTTGCATGATGATAGGTGTTGGTGTGGGCGCAGATGGTCTTGCCTACAAGTATCATCAGGATGTCGTGGATCTATTACAGCTTTCTGATATTGATCTCCAGAAAACTATCGCCAATTTCTGGGGAAGGATTAAGGAAGTTGAGGAATTGGTCAATTTATCAAAAGGAGATTAGCAAATGGCATTTAATGTTTTGATTGTCGATGACTCTTCTTCAATGAGGGCAATAGTAAAAAAGACAATACAAGTTTCAGGTTTTAATATTGGTGAGTTCCTGGAAGCTGCAGATGGCACAGAGGCTATAAAGATACTCACGCATAAATGGGTAGACCTTGTTTTAACCGATATAAATATGCCCAATATGACTGGACTGGAATTGATATCTGAGATGAATAAAGACGAAATTTTAAAATCCATACCAGTAGTGATGGTCACAACAGAAGGAAGGGAAAAGAGAATTCAAGAATCTATGGAAATGGGAGCAAGTGGCTATATAAAAAAACCATTTGTGCCTGAAGAAATAAAAAATATCTTAAATAGTATAATGGGGGAGGATGAACATGGACACCGAGACTATGATGAAGATGATGAAAGAAGCGATTTCTAATGTGCTGGGGACCATGTTTTTTCAGCTAGTTGATATGAAAAGCAACAATTGCAAACTACAAGAGTGGTTTCCTGATACACAATCGTTAGTTGGGGCAACGCTTCATTTTCATGGTTCCTCAAAAGGCACATTTTATCTCTTAGTCCCTGCTTCGATGACTGCTGAAATTACAGCAAATTTTTTAGGCATCAAGGAGGAAGAGGTAAATGAAAAACAGGAAAAGGATGCTATAAAGGAAGCACTTAATATGATTGCGGGAAATACACTATCATTTTTTGATAAGGAAGGCGACTTGACATTAGGTATCCCGGAGTTGATTCCGAGTAATGATCTTACCGGGGATAACCTTGAAGGACTAAAGGGAAACGTCATTTTTATTGAGACGGATGAAAACCGTTTGGCAGCAGGGGTTGAATTTGAAATTTGAAATTGGGAATGAAAAACAAAATAAAGGTACTCATAGTTGATGATTCAGCTATTGTGAGAAAAATTTTTAAAGAAGAGCTTTCCAGGGAGAGGGATATAGAGATAGTCGGTACTGCACCTGACCCGTATGTAGCCAGGGACAAGATAGTGAAACTCAAACCGGATGTTATCACCTTGGATATAGAAATGCCAAGAATGGATGGGCTCACCTTTCTTAAAAAATTGATGAGGCATTATCCTTTGCCAGTAATTATAGTCAGTTCCCTGACTACAAAGGGCGGCAAACTTGCAATGGATGCCCTATCGCTCGGTGCACTGGAGGTTATGTCAAAACCGTCAAGTTCCTATTCTGTTGGCGAAATGGGTATTCAGTTGAGTGATAAGATACGGGCTGTCGCCCGTATTAAAGTAAAACCAAAGAGGGAACGATCTCCTGTCTCTGAAAATGTTCCACTCCATTTAGCATCTAACGCACTGTCCAAGACGACGAATAAAATAATTGCTATCGGAGCTTCGACAGGGGGGACAGAGGCATTGAAGACTATATTAACAGGAATGCCTCCTAACGCCCCGGGCATCCTTGTTGTTCAGCATATGCCTGCTAATTTTACTACCTCATTTGCCAAAAGGCTTAACGAATTGAGCGCTATAACAATTAGAGAAGCAAGAGATGGTGATTCTTTGGTTAATGGCATGGCACTTATAGCCCCGGGAAACTATCATATGTTGCTTAAAAGGAGTGGTGCTCGGTATTATGTCCAGATAAAGGATGGTCCTTTGATACACCATCAGAGGCCTGCTATAGATGTTCTGTTTCATTCTGTTTCCACCTACGCCGGAGGCAATGCAGTTGGTGTGATACTTACAGGCATGGGTTCTGATGGAGCCCTTGGATTATTAAAGATGAAAGAGGCAGGGGCACGAACCGTGGTTCAGGACGAAAAGAGTTGTATCGTTTTTGGAATGCCGAAAGAGGCAATCAAATTAGGGGCGGCTGAAAAGGTGCTCCCCTTGCAAAATATTGCACAAGCGGCACTTAGCATGACAATTGAAGACATATGAAGATAGGAACTTGAAATTAGAAACTGGAAGCGAGGCCGAGGAATGATAAAAATCTATGATTTAGATGTTTATACATTGGCGGAGATGTTTCAGGTCTCATTAGGTACGCCTTACCCTGCTGACAGAAAGGTATTCTATCGTTACGCAGATATCCAATTTCCAATTTACAAGTTTAAGTTTGACGAACTCGCAAAAAGTCTTTTGCGAGCGATTTTGGCCACTTTTGGAAATAGATTCAGGGAATGCTGAGAGTTAATCCCGCTGCAAGCGGGACAAATTGCCCGCCCGCCTCGCCTGAGCGGGTGCGATGGCGGGCAGGTTTGAGGCCTTTAGGCCGAGTTTTTGGAATTTAGCGAAGCATTTGATGAATCCCAAAATGGGCATCATGAGCGAGTAAAATGACTTTTTACGAAACCATCAAGTTTCAACTTAAAAAAAGGGCAATGGGATGAAAGAACATTTGAAAGAGGAACTGTTTCGTATTATCCATGAAAGGTTTTCCACCACAGAAATAGAAGAGCTGATTACATTTTTAAGCCAAACACATGCCACTAACGTCCTGCCTGAAGATGATGGTATCTTCAGAGACCTTGCTTATGAAATGAAAGGGCAAGTAAAGGATCTGGCCTTGTTGATCATTAATTTCAGGAGGGATTTGAAATCAAGAATCCATCCTGAAATAACTGATATAGCAACGAAATATATTCCTCAGGCTACTAATCAATTGGTGGACATAATCGAGGCAACTGAAACCGCAGCTAATAAAATCATGGACAGCCTTGAAGACATGCAGGAAGATATCGAGCAGATGGAAACAATTCTCGCATCTCTCAAAGGGGGGAAAGTAGTGGTGCCGGGAGGAAAAAAGGATATGATTGAGATGAGAATAGACGACCAAACCATAAAAACTATCTCCCCTCTTATTGGCTACATTGAATCAAGATTGAGTAAATATATGTTCATACTATCTGACTTGTTTGTTCAGATGAGTTTTCAGGACCTAACTGGACAGAGAATTAAACGTACTATGAACCTTGTAAGCGAAATGGAGGAAAAGATTCAGGGCATGGTCATATCCTTAGGCATTACGTTCCCCAAAATAGAGGAAAATCCTGATATCTCCAGGGGGGAGTTGCAGAGGGCTGTCGAGGAAAAGGTAATGGAATTAACTGGTTCGCAAAAAAAAGGACAGGGACTCGATCAGTCCGGCATAGATGAACTTTTGGCCAACATATAAAATTTGCAACTACTCAGCAAATGACCCTGGCTTTTTACTTCAGGATTATACATAAAAGAAACGCCCCGCTGAGCATGGAGATGTCTTTTTTTGACTCTGTCCGGGCATGGTTCAGAGGAGTGGCCGTTTCAAACCGGCGCACACAGGATGGTACCTTAGTGCTAAGGCTCATAGGGAGGTGAGCCGGTTTGAAACGGCCCTGTACAGGGCATTGTTGTGAGGACAGGGCAAAAAAACACATCTCCATGCTCTTTTCTCTGCCTAGTTTCTTTCTGATATAAAACATAACGAGCATAATATGCGAAGATTGCTGATAGTAATTAAAAATTAATTTAAATGGAGATTAATGTGTTATGGATTTAAATATGAAGGTCCTCATAGTTGATGATTTTGCCAGTATGAGGAGAATTGTAAAAAATATCCTAAAACAAATTGGTTTTTCAAATATTGCGGAAGCAGAGGATGGTAAAACCGCATTTGCTCAGTTAAAGGAAGAAAAATTTGATTTGGTGCTATGCGACTGGAATATGCCCGAAATGCGAGGAATTGACCTTTTAAAAATGGTCAGATCGGATGATCAGTTAAAGGATCTCCCTTTTGTAATGGTTACGGCCGAGGCCCACAGGGATAGTATTTTAGATGCAGTCAAGGCCGGGGTAAATCATTATATCGTGAAACCTTTTACTGCAGAAATAATAGAGGAGAGGTTAAAGAAGGTATTTGATGTGTAATCTTTTCTATTTTGAGAGCTTTGCATAACCCCTATTGGTCTAAAGGCGATGGGCTTTTTTTCAGTTCCCTCCGGGTCGGAGGCCGAGGCTCCCGGGTTGGTCTTTTCATCGGCGCCGGATCGGTGGTCTCGGTTTCCGGCGGGGTGGCCGACATCCGGTTCGACGACGGGAAGAAGATGCGGTTCATGCTCAAATACACCCCCCTCACCAGGGAGGAAGCAGGGAACGGGAACCGGTCTTCAGGGCGCTGACCGGAGCTCCCTGCCGCCGCACGGATCATCCCGCAGCCGGCGCACGCCTGCCGGAAGACATTTCTTTACGTATTCTCCCGCACCTGTACAATTCTTCAAGGTGCTTGCCCTGGGCTCCCCCTTCTTCAAGGCGGTGTGCATGGGCAGGGCGCTCGAGCCCTCTGCCCAGGCAATCCGTACCTGCTGTGGGTGGGGGTGCGG
>JAWOBA010000125.1:0-4738 GCA_046498285.1 Desulfatiglandales bacterium
AATGCAAAACAAGGAAATTAAAACGCCTTCTATCTAGTTTTTCCGTCTTACGGGAAGGTTTTCAAGAAGATAGTGAAGAGTCTCTCCCTTTTGATGATGAGAAAATGGAAAAGGCAGCTGGCATACTTGCACGTGAAGCTCAAAATATTAATGAAGATGACCCAAAGCAGGCAGCTCACTTGATGCGCAGGCTTTCTGAAATGACAGGTTTAGATATGGGAAAAGGCATGAAGGAGGCCATGAAAAGACTTGAGGCTGGAGAAGATCCTGAAAAGATTGAGGAGGAAATGGGAGATATCTTGGAGGAGGAGCCATTTGTGCTGCCTGAAAAAACCCCGGCAAGAAAAAGAAACACCCCATTAAAAGATGAAACTCTTTATGAATTATAGGCTTGCATTCATCTTCCCAGAGGACAGAAATGATTTAGATTTAAAATTTTTGCTGCACCGCTTATGGTTATGCCATAAAAGACCGTGGGCACAGATCCTATAAAATTATCTATGGTATCATTAACCAGGGTCGTTCCTGTAGCAAGAATAAGGTCTGCCCATTGGATAATTTCTTTATACGCGGAAGAATCCTCAATTCTTACCCCTGAGGTAATGGTATCAATCTTATCAGGATCTCTGTCGCAGATCCTTACCTCAAAAGTACGGTCCACTTCCTCGAGGAGGCGCGGTTGGTGTCCTATCATCCCTATTTTTTGTGGTGAGAAGGTTGAGAGGCTATCTTTAAGAAACATAGCACAAGTTACCGGATCATCATCTTTGCAGTGGCAGCTCTTTTTGATTAATCCTCTCTTTCTTAACACAGCATTTGCTGTAGCTACAAAAAGGGCTCTATTAAAATTGGAATCCATGGGAAGATTAATTATCTGAGAAAGACTCCCCGAAAAATTTCCAGTATGATCGGAGTATGCATGCCCCTTAACATTTTGAAAAACCGCCTGCATTATCCGCTCTTTACCTTTCAACAACGGATAATCGTTGTGAATTGGGTTGCCTATAGCTTCTTCAGGCGTTAGAGGCCTTGCAAAAACAGAAACCATTTCATTTTCAAGGCCATGTTTGGAAATGAAGTACTGCATCTTTTTTTTAAATGTATGAAAAAGCGTACCCATTATCATCCCTTTCCAAATGGGCAAATGGGATACCGGCATTTTGAGCAATTCAGGCAGAGCCCTCCATGTCCCAGGCTAACGATCTCATCCCTGGTAATCCTGTCACCCGACATGGCTCTAGAGAGAAATAGGTCCAGCACTGTGATCTTATAATAGTAAATGGCGGCAGGCACGCCGAGAATGGCTGTTTTTCCCAGATAGGCAATGGCAAACATGGCCCCTGGGAGAATAGGAGAACCATATGATACAAGGCTGGCTCCTGAGTCTATAATTCCATCAAGGGTCACATCGTCAGGGTCAACGGAAAGGCCGCCGGTGACGATCACAGTCTCACAACCCTCTCGGGTCGCCTCCTGTATCGCCTCCGATATTATCTCTTTCTTGTCTGGACAGATCCGGTGGAATGTGATAGCTCCCCCGAGGGAAATCACCTTGGGAGCGAGAATCTCCAAGGAGCTGTCTATTACCCTGCCCGAAAAAAACTCCTCTCCGGTGACCACCACACCCACACTCGTCCTAGTGAACGGGAGAAGTTTTAGAAGAGGGCCTTTCGACCTAATTTCCTCCACGATAGGCCAGAACTCGGATTCTTCCATGGCAACGGGGATTATTCTGGTGGCGGCAACCTCCATTCTCTTGGAGCACACCGTGTTTTGATGAATAGTGGAACAGATAACACTTCCAGACCGATTGACAAAGGTGAGGAGCTCGAGGTTGATCTTGAGAAGACCCTTTATCCCAGACTTTAGGATAAATTTGCCCTCGCTCGGTCCCTCGAGCAGAAAATGTTCCTCTTGAAATGCCCTGGCCAAGACCTCGGCGGCATCGTCCTCATGGATAGACCCTGTCTCAGGATCAAACACATAGATTTGATTTTTGCCCATTTCTCTTAATAAGGGTAAATCCTCCTTGGTAACGATGTGCCCTCTCTTGAAGGCCGGCCCTTTTGATTTGCCTGGGATTATCCTCGTGACGTCATTGGCCAGAGGTTTTCCAACAGCCTTTTCAATTGATACTTTAATCATACCTATGCACCTAAATATGTAATTAACACCAATTATTATGAATGACTCAGAGGATACCTTCTAATTGTTGGAAATCTTTGGGAGTATCAATATCATATATAACTGAATCATCCTGCCATGGGACTGTTTGTACTGCATTGGGATATTTTTTGAGGAGAGAGCGCAGTCCAACATCTCCTCTAAGCTGATCAATATCATCCTTGAATCGATTGTAATCAAAGATTACGGGATGGCCTGTAATGTCATTAAAAACTGGAAGAAGAAAACCCGCTCTTTCAACCAAAAATCTTTTAATAAAAAAGTTGATCGTTTCCGGAGACAAAAGGGGCAAATCTGCAAGACTAATCATAAGCCCACCAGCCTTTTCTTCACCAATAAGGCCTCTTATCCCTTTTTTAATAGAGGAAGACACACCTCTTTGGAAGTTCTCATTAATGATCAGTCTTCCGCATCCCCATTTGCATGAAAAGGCATGCCATGTATCACACCTTTTATCAATTGTTAACTTGGAAAATGAAAAAGCCCCTGTATTCTGACTGATGATTGTTCCAAGGTTCGGTGAAACTACGACTATCAAAGGCGAAATTTGACTTCGCAGATGGATTCGAAGAGCCCTCTCTAAAAGCGTCTCTCCAGATGGAAGACAGGCAAGTAACTTCTCAGAGCCAAACCGCTTCGAGCTCCCGGAAGAAAGCAATATACCAGGTGCGGATTCCATTATTTGTCTCCCCGCTCATAGAGTTTTTAATCCATCCAGGTCATGATGGTAATGAGACCTGCATAACCCCTCTTGATCTAAAGACGATAGGCTTTTTTTCAGTTCCCTCCGGGGCGTAGGCCGAGGCTCCCGGGTTGGTCTTTTCAGCAACGTATCCATGGGGGAGTTTTGCTCTATCCGCATGGCCCCGATAAATCGGGGCCTGCGGGTTCCCCCACTGATACCTTACGAAAAGACAGCACCCTTCTCTCCGAGCGGGAGGCTCTACGAGCCGGAAGCTACCAGTCACTTCAAAAAAGTCCATCATCTTTTTGAGGATGGTGAAAATCGCCGGATTTTTCAAAGGTCTCGTAATATCCATATAGCGTTTCCCGCAAAACCAAATTTCTCTTCTCTCTGTCTGGGGTTCGCATTCTTCATCCATATAAACCATGGGCACCTGATTAATCAGTATGCAAGACTGTTGGCTATCACACTTTGGTCCTTAAGAAATGCAATATGTATTGTATTGATATCTCTTTCAACTTTCATCTTAAGGAAAAATGGTTTTGCATTCCCTTAGCCAATTCAGAGCAGAGACGGTTTGGGCAATTTTAAAAGAATGGAGGGCTTTTTGAAACTCATCCATACTTGTTTCTCGTGAACGCTGTATCAAATGGAGTTTTTCCTGCAAGATCACGATCTGTTTATCGATAATTGTTAGGGCACCCTTAAGATTAAACTGATGGATAAAAAAAAGTTTAGCCATAAACTCTATGCGCAGATTGCGTACATGATTGACTGGAGAGAAAACCCACTTCAGAAATCTTTCTTTACCGCAGCGCGTGATAGAAAATACCTTTTTTGCGGGCCTATTTTCCTGCCACTCCTCCTTTGATATCACTGCCCCATCTTTTTCCATTCTTTTTAACAGGGCGTAGGTCTGGCTCATGCTTAGGCGCCAGAATTGGTCCATGCTGGATGAAAAATAATTATATACCTCATATCCATGCTTTGGCCCGGCCATAAGAACACCAAGCAGAGCATATTCTGGTGACAATTTGAAGCTCATACTAAATCACTTTTTTATTCATGATAAGTATATTCCAAATTGGAATAGATTGCAATACAAACTAGCTATCCGTGAAGTTATTATTAGAGCTTTGCACAACCTGACCATTTTTTTACTTCGAATAGAGAGGGCAGACTTTTCTGAAGTGACTGGTGGCCTCAGGCCCGGAGGGAACTGAAGAAACATCGACCCTCTTTAGAAAAATATGAGTTCTGTAAAGCTCTCATTATAATAAGTATTATCAACTTTTTTATGTAAATTATTAGATCTCATTTACATAAGAGGATACCATTACCTCTTTTTTTATTTGATTGTGATAATGACCTTTCTCACGATGGGGGCATTTTCATTAAGCTGAAACAATTGTCAAAGCATCTCTTGACAAGCACGGTAAAACATGAGTAAATTCGTTTACAATTAAGATTTATTCTCTGGTAAAAAAGAGCTTTTACATACCAAATATTTATAGACAGTCTGAAGCCAACAATAACGGCAAATTTCAATAGTCAAACTATTTAAGGGGGGATGTTCCACCATTATCTGAACCATACCTGGCCTGCAAACACTGAGTTTTATGCCCTATAAACCTGAAATATGATGGCTACTATAACGGCTTCTATTCAAGTCTCGTGCCCCTGGCCCAGACTTAATTTCCAAGCCTGACTTCCACGGACACAGCTTCTGAAATGTTGCAGCTCCAATAGAATATTTCGGTGCAGCTATCTTACCGGTTACCATATCTTTGATCGGAGACGTTTTTGAAGAGCCTAAATCTAAGATGAACTCCATCGGTACCGTTATGGGCATGTACTTCTTAGGTGCAG
>JAWOBA010000205.1:0-9291 GCA_046498285.1 Desulfatiglandales bacterium
GCATAAAATCATAGATCAATTTGTCGGGGGAAGAAGGCTTCCATGGAAGAAATCTGGGAGGATATCCTGGATCTGCCCTGGTAGATTAAATCGATATTATTTAGACTATAGCAAGGGGAGTTGGAAAGGGTGTCAAGGGGAGGCAGGAATATCTTGAAAACGATGGAGTTTCTTATGTGTTGCTTCCTGTTTGGCTACCGAAAAATAAAGTCTTCGTTGATCTCTATGGAGAACCGTACCGCTGGGCAATAGGAAATCTTCGTCCGTATCCGAAGGACTTGGTAGTCACCTTTAGTCCGGGTGGTGATTGCTGCCTTTTGTATTCATTTTGATCAACCCGTCGAATGATATCGTTGACTGTTGTTGATTCATACCCCATCCCTGCAATCTCTACCGGCGACTTATTATCCTCGATATAAGCCTTCAGGATAACATCCAAAATCTCATACGGGGGCAGATCATCCTGATCCAACTGATCAGGCTTCAGCTCTGCCGAGGGTGGTTTTTGAATAATGCGTGTGGGAATTAGCTCTTTATCTTTGTTTATGTGACGTGCAATTTCATAGACCATAGTTTTGGGTACATCTGAAATAACAGAAAGGCCGCCGTTCATATCCCCGTACAGGGTGCAATAGCCTATTGCCAACTCCGATTTGTTGCCCGTTGCCAGGAGGAGATGACCCAGCTTGTTGCTGATTGCCATGAGGATTGTTCCCCTAATCCTCGCCTGGAGGTTTTGGCCAGTGACTTCAGTTTCCACATCCTTAAACAAGGGCGACAGGTCTTTAAGGAACATTCCAAATTCCCCACTAATAGGTATGGTAATAAGTTCAATCCCTAGATTGTCCACGAGTCTTTTCGTATCTTCGAAATTGTCCTTATTGGTGTAGTGAGAGGGCATGAATACAGCCAAGACATTGTTCCCCCCTAGGGCATGTACGGCAATATAAGCAGTAAGCGCTGAGTCAATGCCTCCGCTTAACCCCACGATAGCCTTGGAAAATCCGCATTTGTGAATATAGTCCCTGGTACCCATGATGAGGGCGTTGGTGATAGATTCGGTTTTCGATTGGGAAATTGGGTGAATCTCACCCTCCTGACCGGTGGTGTCATAGAGCACCATATCTTCTTCGAAATCACAGGCCCGCGCCATGAGCTCACCCTTGGCGTTGTAGGCAAGGCTGATGCCGTCGAACAGAACACTGTCATTGCCGCCAACCTGGTTCACATACACGAGTGGCACCCCATATTTTTTTACCATTTGGAGAAACATATCCTGCTTAAGCTCTCGTTTTCCCACATAATAAGGGGATGCGGCCACATTTATGATGAGTGTTGCCCCTTCATTGACCATGCGTTCCACCGGGTCGATCCGATAACGTGGCTTCATAAAGAATTCTCTGTCATTCCAGATATCCTCGCACACGGTGAGCCCGATACGGTGATTTTTATAGGGGTATGGAGTGCATTCTGATCCAGGCTCAAAGTATCTGGTCTCATCAAATACATCATAGGTGGGAAGAAGCCTCTTGTATGTCGTATACAGAATTTTCCCTTCCTCAAAGAGCACCACAGCATTGTAGAGTGGGTTTCCCTCTTTCCGGGGGTTTCTACCCACATAACCGCATATCACGCCGATTCCCTCTATGGATGTTATGAGATCTTGGAGATAGCTAAGGTTTGTCTCCACAAAATCTTCCTTTTCCAAGAGGTCCCGCGGCGGGTATCCCGAGATAGCAAGCTCGGAGAATACCACTAAATCACAGGATTGATCTTTAGCCTGTTCAGCAGCAGCTTTAATCTTTTCCGTGTTGTGGATAAAATCCCCGATGATCGGATTAACTTGTGATAAGGCTATTTTCATATGTCATACTTCTATATAGTGATTGGCCAATCTCCATTCCAGCACTTAAGGCATAAATCCTTTTTAGGTATCTGCAATGCCGCAACAAAGTCATCTAAGCTATTGTACTTTACAGAATCGGCGCCAGTCTCTTCAGAAACCCATGCTTCCAAGGCCTTCAGTTCATCCATTGTGGTAATATTTCCTTCTGGAAGGTATTGCCTGGCTAAAAGTTCTTCATAGGTCCTTGTTGAGATACCAAAATTACATGGATACATTAATGGAGGACAGGCTATACGCACATGCACTTCTTTAGCCCCTGCATTTCTCAAATCCCTCACCTTGTTTCTGATCTGAGTACCCCTGACGATCGAGTCGTCACACAGGACAATTCGTTTATTCTTAATTGCATATTCAAGGACAGAGAGCTTTTTCTTTGCCATCCTGTCCCGATCTTCCTGCGTTAATTGGGTATAGCTTCGATCAGCATATCTATTATAGAGAAAGACCTCCTGGTAAGGCAATTCAGATACCATATGATATCCCAGGGCATGTCCGATACCTGACATAGGTACCGGTGCAACAAGGTCAGCCTGAATGCCGCCTTCCTTAATGTCCCTTTCTGCAAGGCTCTTTCCGAGGTTATTTCTCGCCTCCTGAACATAGAGTCCGTCAATCTTACTGTCCATACTTGCTGTGTATGCCCATTCAAAGGCACAATGGGCTCTCCTCGGACTTTTTAATTTTTGTCTGGTCTCAAATCCCTCTTTATTGATAAATACAATTTCCCCTGGTTGCACGTCTCTTGTACAATTGAAACCAGAGCTCTTGACAGCTCTTGACTCGGAGCTCACCATAAAGGCATTCGATCCTTCTCCCAGCATGAGAGGTCTAAATCCATAGATATCTCTGGCTGCATATATTCCATCTTGGGTTAAAACAACAAGGGAATAGGCACCTTTTATCTTTTCAGCCAGCATAGAGATCCCTGTAACTACATTTTTTTCTTGCATGATGAGCTTGGAGATGATCTCAATACCTAAGCCATGATAAAAAGCCTCTCCCCTGTCCTTCATCTCATCTAAAAGCATCTCACTGTTAATAATGTTACCGCTAAAGGCAACCGCTATCTCCCCAACAGCACCTTGCCATACCATGGGTTGCCTTTCTTTAAGGCTTATATGCCCAATGCCCACATTGCCTTTAAGGGTCTCCAATTCATTAGAGGTGAAGGTATTCCCAACCTGACCATAATGAGTTATCTGGTATATTCTTTTTCCATTAGAGGTGGCAATACCACAAAACTGCTGGCCCCTATGTTGCAAAAAGTCAAGGCTCCTATAGATATCTTCAACACAGTCTGTATCTTTAACAATGCCAAAAACACCGCAATTATCACCTGTTGATTTCACTGCTTACTCCCTTCTTTGGTTTGCTAAAGCTAAATTAATATCCTTATGGTAGCTTTGAAGTGATTTGACAAGCCCGTGATCACTTTGAAATGCCTCAATGCCTTTGACAGCAGCCATAGCTGCCGCAAGGGTAGTAATATAAGGAACATTGTATTTTATGGAGGATTTTCGAATATATGAGTCGTCATACTTACTCAATTTACCGCTTGGCGTATTTATAACTAATTGAATCTCCCCGTTTTTTATGGCATCTGTTATGTTTGGTCTTCCCTCATATAACTTAAGGATATGTTCTGATTCAACCCCATGTTCTGCCATGAATTTATGAGTTCCTTCAGTAGCCTTGATCGTAAAGCCAAGCATTTTGAATCGCCTGCCAATTTCTGGAATGGTAGATCTATCTTTTTTTGAAACAGTAATGAGAACAGTACCTTCAGTAGGAAGACGTTGTTGCGCAGCCTCCTCAGTCTTAAAAAATGCCGGACCAGGGCTTTTTGCAAGCCCCAACACCTCTCCCGTAGAACGCATTTCAGGGCCTAAAAGAGGGTCAACCTCAGGAAACATATTAAAGGGGAAGATAGCTTCCTTTACCCCAAAATGAGGAATTAACCTTTTTTTGAGTTTAAAATCGGCAATCTTCTTGCCAAGCATGATTTCAGTGGCGAGCCGGGCCATAGAGACATTGCAGACTTTAGAGACTAGCGGCACGGTTCTGGATGCGCGCGGGTTTGCCTCAAGGATATAAACGGTATCGCGAGCAATAGCATATTGTATGTTTAGAAGACCAACTACATTGAGCTCTACTGCTATCTTTTTGGTATACTCATTGATGGTGTCAATATGTTGAGATGGGATGCTAACCGGTGGAATTATGCAGGCAGAGTCACCTGAATGGACACCGGCAAGCTCTATATGCTCCATAATAGAGGGCACAAATGCACAGGTGCCATCGGCCAAAGCATCGGCCTCCGCTTCAATTGCATTCTCTAGAAATTTGTCTATTAAAATCGGCCTTTCAGGTGTAACACAAACAGCAGCTGTCACATAATGCCTAAGCATCTCCTCATCATAAATCACTTCCATACCCCTTCCCCCAAGCACATAGGATGGTCTGACCATGAGCGGGTATCCTATACTTTTAGCGATGCTTAGTGCCTCTTCAAGTGTGCTGGCCATTCCGGACTCTGGTTCAGGAATTCCAAGCTTGGACATCATCTTACGAAAACGATCCCTATCTTCAGCCAAGTCAATGTTCTCCGGTGATGTTCCTATTATTTTGACACCAGCCTCTGCCAGTTCATTGGCAATATTAAGGGGTGTCTGCCCCCCAAACTGCACTATTACTCCCTCTGGCCTTTCCTTGTCGTATATACTCAATACATCCTCAACTGTGAGGGGTTCGAAATAAAGTCGATCAGATGTATCATAGTCGGTTGAG
Source organism: Desulfatiglandales bacterium (assembly GCA_046498285.1). Taxonomy (GTDB): domain Bacteria; phylum Desulfobacterota; class DSM-4660; order Desulfatiglandales; family B25-G16; genus B33-G16. The sequence goes on from JAWOBA010000205.1 coordinate 4,694, forward strand.
ACTGTTTCAGGATTACAATTAACCATGATAGATTTGAAACCCAGATCACGTAAGGCAAAGGCTGCATGGACACATGTGTAATCGAATTCTATCCCTTGTCCGATACGGTTAGGGCCACCACCTAAGATCATGATCTTACGACCGGCTTTTTTTTCGACCTTGTCCGGTGCATTGTATGTAGAAAAATAGTACGCTGCATCTTCAACACCGCTCACAGGCACAGGTTCCCATCCCTCGACTATACCAAGAGATATTCGCTGACTCCTGATGTCTTTTTCTGGTATTCTGAGAATATTCGATAGATATCGATCTGCAAACCCGTCTTTCTTGGCCTGAATAAGCAGATCATCAGGAAGCCCCTTTTCTTTGAAGGTGATAATTGTTTCTTCCAATTCAACGAGCTCTTTCATCTGTTCGATAAACCAGGGCTTAATATAGGTTTTGTTATAGAGCTCATGTATAGAAGCCCCCTTTCTCAAGGCCTCATACATAATGAATTGTCGTTCGCTCGATGGTTCAGCTAACAACTCAATCAACTCTTCAAGAGATTTTTCATGAAAATCCTTTACAAAGCCAAGTCCATAACGATCATTCTCAAGGGAACGGATCGATTTTTGAAAGGCCTCTTTATATGTTTTTCCAATGCTCATTACCTCACCTACGGCCTTCATCTGTGTACCAAGCTTGTCTTCGGCACCCACGAATTTCTCAAAAGCCCACCTAGCAAACTTTACTACAACATATTCTCCAGAAGGTGTATATTTATCCAGGGTTCCTTCCCGCCAATAAGGAATCTCATCTAAGGTTATGCCAGCTGCTAGGAGCGTAGAGATTCTGGCAATAGGAAAGCCTGTGGCCTTAGATGCAAGGGCTGAAGATCGGGATGTCCGTGGATTAATCTCAATGACAACAACACGATCTGAGTTCGGATCATGGGCAAACTGGATATTTGTACCACCTATCACCTGAATTGCCTCTACAATCTTGTATGAATAATGCTGCATTCTCCTCTGCAATTTGGAGTCTATCGTAAGCATGGGCGCTGTACAGCAAGAGTCACCGGTATGGACTCCCATTGCATCAATATTTTCTATAAAACATACGGTGATCATTTGGTTCTTTTTATCTCTCACCACCTCGAGTTCCAGCTCCTCCCAACCGAGCACCGATTCCTCCACCAGAATCTGACCGATAAGGCTGGCAGACAGTCCTCTGCTTGCCACTGTTCTAAGCTCTTCAACGTTATACACCAATCCACCACCCGTACCTCCCATGGTATAGGCAGGCCTGATGACCACTGGGTAGCCAAGCTCCTGAGCAATTTTTTCCGCGTCTTCAACGCTAAAGGCTGGTGCACTTTTCGGCATCTCTATCCCCAGCCTGTCCATCGTGGCCTTAAACTCAATGCGGTCTTCACCCCGCTCGATTGCATCTATTGCTACGCCAATGATTTTCACATTATATTTTTCAAGAATTCCTTTTCTAGAAAGCTCTGATGAAAGATTAAGCCCTGACTGTCCCCCGAGATTTGGCAAAAGAGCATCTGGCCGCTCAAAGGCAATAATCTTCTCCATGGTATCTACATTAAGTGGCTCAATATACGTAATATCGGCCATATCTGGATCAGTCATAATGGTTGCCGGGTTAGAATTGACTAAAACGATCTCATACCCAAGGGAGCGAAGAGCCTTACAGGCCTGTGTGCCAGAATAATCGAATTCACAGGCCTGGCCAATAATAATAGGCCCAGATCCGATAATCATAATCTTATGTATATCGGTACGCTTAGGCATTGCTCCCTCTCTTATTTTTATCGCCGCCCTTTAGTGCCACACCAGGGGGTGTGTTAATGGATGCGGCTCATGAATTATTTCCTTTTTTAAGCCCCGCCCGGAAAGACAGGGTTGTTGGCTTCCCATGCTCAACTCTTGGCAAATTATATCGCTTTGGAAAGTAGTATGACAACAAAAATATATCAAGTAGTTTCCTTATAGGCTGAGGCTTTCTTATAAATACACACACATGAGCTTCGTTTTGTGTATTCAGGGGATGAATAGATTTTTAGTGGGAAAATTTGGATCGCTTGTCAGGTTAACGCCCAAGCGTCTTAAACCAGCTTCATCTCCGGGTGTGGGAATATGTGTTATGTGAACCTCACAGCCCTGAAGTTCTTTTAATTTCTCAATGGCTAATTGAGCAGCGGAATTTGTCGTAGCACTGATACCAAGGGCAATCAAGGTTTCATTCAAATCCAGGCTAACCGTTTTCTCATTCAGGATTTCGGTCTTGAGATTTTTCACTGAATCCGTTATATGGGGAGGCAGCAATTTTATTTTATTGGGAATACCAGCCAAATGCTTTGTGGCATGCAAAATAAGACTCGACGCTGCATGCATGAGAGGAGAGTTATTACCAGTAACTATGGTGCCATCCTTTAATGCAATGGCTGCCCCGCAATATATGCCTTCATTACCTTTATTTTCCTTTTGTGCTGCTTTGGCGGCATGGCGTGCTGGTTCAACAACACTTCTATGTTCTGGTTTAAAATTAAAATCCCGGATAAAGAGTGCTACCCTCTGGACAGTCTCCTTGTCTGTAAACCCCATAGCATATTCACATTGGTATCGAAAATACCGCCTGATAATTTCCTGCTTGGCTGCTGTACTTGTGAGCCCATCATCAGTTATAGCAAAACCCGCTCGATTTACTCCCATATCTGTTGGAGATTTATAAAATGATTCGCCGCCGGTTATCTTTTCTAATATTCTTTTTAGAACAGGGAAAATTTCGACATCACGGTTATAGTTTACGGCTACCAGGTTGTATGATTCTAAATGGAAAGGATCAATAAGGTTAAAATCTTTGATATCAGCAGTGGCTGCCTCATACGCTACATTAACAGGATTTTTGAGAGGTAGGTTCCATATAGGAAAGGTTTCAAATTTAGCATATCCTGATTTAACCCCTTTCCTATAGTCATGATATAATTGGGAAAGGCATGTGGCTAACTTCCCACTTCCTGGGCCTGGACCTGTAACAATGACCAGAGGGTTTTCTGTTTCAATATATTCATTTGCGCCATAACCTTCGTCACTGACTATTAGATCGACATCAGTCGGATATCCTTTTGTATACCGATGGGTATAAACCCTTATCCCTCGCCTTTCCAATTTATTTTTAAACAATGTGGCGGCTGGTTGATTATCAAAACGGCTTATAATCACACCCAGTATATCGATCCCCCACCTTCTTAAATCGTCTATAAGTTTGAGGGCATCGGAATCATAGGTAATGCCAAAATCTGCCCGTATTTTTTTTCGTTCAATATCGCCAGCATAAATACAAAGCAGAATGTCTGCCTTATCTTTTAATTGCTGTAATAATTTTATTTTTGCATTCGGATCATAACCAGGTAAAACTCTTGAGGCATGATAATCATAGAGAAGTTTACCCCCAAATTCGAGATAAAGTTTGTCGTTAAATCTCTTAACTCTTTCGAGGATTGCTGCAGTCTGCTCTCTAATGTATCGATCATTGTCAAAACCTATTGTTTCTTCTTCCACGTATTCCTCGTCTATTGATTATGTTCCCTGAGTTTCCTTATCCCGATATCTATTCATATCATTTTATTAAGCCTATATGCCATTAAAAAACCCGCATCTCTTTTTAAGAAACGAGGGCTTGATGTTCAGGTTGTGGCGCCTCTTTTTTCAGAGTGAATAATCTGTTGTTAAATTTTATGAAAAACTATCAAAAAATGGATTTTTCGTCAAGGAATAGACTTGTGAGAATTATATGGTTACTCTCTGGTTGTAGTCCAATTTTTTCTTTCCTGTCAGCAGGGCAAGAAGCAGCCCTTCTTCGCGACAGCGTCCCTCATGTGGGCATTTTTTTCGAGTTTTTTCAAAAAAGTAAAGTGGCGCAACGCAATGAAATGCTTTAGAATCGACGCTATGTCTACTCCCTTCTAACTCCCCTCTTGCCGAATAAAGATCTCTATTGTAATTAATTGACTTTTTCATGCGTAGAACTTCCTTTATTAAAGCCAAATCAGAACATTCATCAAATTGAGGGCATGAGCTACAGTGCTCATAGAATTTGAGTGGTGTTTGGCAATGGAACTCCATGGCGTGAATTATTTTTGAGTTTTTGCTGTTCATGGCAGGCTCCTTTTCACATTTTATTGCCCAGTGTGCTGTACATTTTCAATGAAGGCCTTTAAAAAGCCTTGCGGTTGATACTACGTCGCTCCCATGAGCCATTCAGTTGTTTTATCTTCCAGGGCCTTGTAACCAAAAGTGACACAGGCCGTTTTGCAACACCCGCAGCCTATGCAATTTTCCGTATCTATATATATTGCGCCTTCTTGTTCCTCAATAGCCTGTAGTGCACAAACCCTAAGTGCGTAACAATCCTTGCAGGCATGTTTACAAATGATGTTGAGCATGGTACTCTCCTTCCGTTCGATAGATTATCCTAAGATTTTGTTGACTTCTTCTTGGTCTGATTCCATAACATAGGGAATCCCAGATACGTCGGCCGCCTCTCTAGTGAGTGCTACTAAATCATTGCGGTCAATATATTTTAGGGAAAATTTC
>JAWOBA010000249.1:0-12918 GCA_046498285.1 Desulfatiglandales bacterium
TGTACTGTTGTGCTGGTTGGCGCTCCTGTTGGTGCGTATTGCCGAGACGAAAACCGATCTCAGTTGGCCCGGGATCCGCAGACAGACGCAGCAGCTTCATCTTGGAGGATTTTTGAATAAAAAAGCCGTGTTCTGAGGCATACCGAACCCGTTGAAGATCAACACAACATACTGAGAAAACTGAAAGTGAAACTCCCCGCCTTGTAGGAGGGGAGTTTCACTGGCGGAATGGCGGAATAATTTGAATCTGTCCTATATCCATGATGAGAAACCGGGAAGGATCAAGACTTTTTTCCTTTATTATTCTTGTAAGTTCAAGAGCAGGATATCCGGGGGGATTATCACCAAGCTTGAAGGTTCCCCATTGGGTTGGAATGAAATACTGTGCGCCTAGGTCCCTGAAGGCATTAACGGCCTCATGCGCATTCATATGCGCATAATGCATGAACCAACGGGGGTGGTAGGCAGTGAGGGGAATGAGAGCATAGTCGATGTTCTGAAAGCGCCTGCCTATTTCCCTGTAGCCGACAAAATAGCCGCTGTCCCCGCCAACATAGATTGTTGTCTCGGGGGTGATCAACATATAACTTGCCCACAGTGTGCTGTTAATGCCCTGCCCAATACGCCGGGACCAGTGCTGTGCCGGAAGACAGACAAGTTTTACATCTTCTTTGAGATCAATGCTTTCCCACCAGTCAAGTTCCCTTACATCATGATTGTGAATGGACGCAACATACTCCTTGAGACCTCGAGGCACAAATATACAGGATTGATCGGGCAAAGAACCGATGCTCTTCACATCCAAGTGGTCGTAATGGTTATGGGTAATGATTACGTTCACGCTATCCGTAAGCTCCGTAAGCTCATTCACGTTAATAGCCGGTGGGGTAAGCCGCTTAGGAATCAATGCTCTTTTCGAAAATATGGGGTCAGTCAGCCAGTATTGCCCATGGATTCGCATGAGGAAGGTATTGTGCCCAACCCAGCTGATGAAATTCACATCAGGGAGGGATTTGATCCGATCAATCAGGTGAGAAACAAGAGTCGCTTTGAATGACCTTTCTTCATCTGTATAGGTGTCCTTTCTTGACAATCTCCATTTCAAAAACTCCCAGAATCTTCCCTGTTCTGCGGGCATCCATGGATTGAAGTATTTTCCGTCTTTGAAATGGGTTGCATAGAGGTTTTCAATACGTTGTTTCTCTACATCCTTGCGCCACTGTGCTTCATCGAAATGAACAGAACTTCTCCCACAGGACGATAGTACCATAGTAAAAAATATGATCAGTATATAGTTCCGTAGATTCATCCGTGTTAGGCCTTAATATTTAATTTTTGAACTAGAATAATTTTGCTGTTCCAAATCAAGGATACGTATTTTTTTTCCGGCCAAGCACGGGATGTGACTTTTAAAAGAAATAGTGCATTGGCTTATTACGATCAACTTTCAGGGTAATTGGTAATAGGTCAAAATCTAGGCCGGTGCCAAATTTTTAAAAGAGTCATGAGCATCGAGGAAAATTTCATGATTTACATCCTGATTTCAGATTAAATTTACCCATTTCTGCTTAAAGCTGTTTTGGTAAAAGTGGCTGCTGTAAAAAGGAATCAACGCACTCATTATCCGTAATGCCGATCGAGCTCTGTGGGCAAGTTCATGACGCCACGTAGTCTCTCCGGTTTGCTTAGCAAAGGGACGGACTGAGTGGCGCAATATCCCGACCGCAAAAGGCATAGATGAAAGCCGTAACTTTCTGTGGTCACGGCAAAGCCTTTCCTCTACTGACTCAAGGGAAGTTAAGCGATTTTAGCCTCAACGCCACTTTAATCCCCTGGTGTATAATTCTCCGAAGCTCGCTTCGATTCCTTATAATTTTATGTAAAGTCGATACACTGTAACTTGTTGCGAGATAATTCATTTATCTTAACAGTTTTACCAGTTTTTCAAATTAATAAAAAAATGTGGCTTATACAGGCCAGAAAAACAAAATCAGAGGGACACCAATTACTACAATAATCAGCTCCAACAGCAGTCCCATTCGCAAGTAGTCAGTAAATTTGTATCCACCAGGCCCCATCACTAGTGTGTTGGATTGATGACCTATGGGAGTGAGAAATGCGCTTGATCCTCCAATTGCAACAGCCATAAGGAATGGATCGATAGAAAAGCCCATTCCTTCAGCCACATTCATAGCAATCGGAGCCATTAATACTACTGTCGAAGCATTGTTTATTATATCAGATAGAAACATGGTAATAATAAGGATAAGAGCCATCATAGACCAGGAGGGCAAGCTGTTTCCTAAGTCTATAAAAATTGTTGCAATACGATCAGCACCTCCTGATGCTTCCAATGCTTCACCCACAGGCAACATGGCGCCCAAAAGCACAATCACAGGCCAATCAATGCTATTGTACATTTCTTTAAGGGGCAAAACACCGGTTAGCACTACTCCCATTGCTACCAATGGAAAGGCAATGTGTACGGGAAGCAAACCGGCTATAATCAGTACAATAGAAGCGATAAAAAGAGTGAGGGATAGTGCTATTTTCTTTTCAAAACCTATCCTTAGCCCACGTTGTGCCAACGGAAGACATCCCATAGATCTAATGGCTTCGTCAATTGTTTGGGTACGCCCATGAATCATAATTACATCGCCGGTGCGGAAAACCACATGGTCGAGCCGGTTGTGGATTCTTTTTTCCCTGCGTGAAACTGCCAGCAGGTTAACTCCATAACGACTTCGCATTTTTAAACCCGATGTTGTTTGCCCTATAAGCGGAGAGTCGGCCATAACGATTGCTTCGGTGATAGCAATGTTTTTGGAGCCAACTGCATCCTTCCGAAATTTTTTACTGCCTGCCAGCTCCACTCCGGTGTCGTCGACAAATGATTTTAAGGCCTCGGTATCACTTTCTAGGATAATGATATCAGCATTGAGCAATTCCTCGTCATCATCGGGGGCGTGTATTCGTTTATTTTTACGCACTAAACCCAAAATCTGTACATCAGCCTTTGAGATTTTATTCAATTCTCCGATACTCATGCCGCACACCTTTGATTTTTTTATCACTTTTACCTCTGTGATATAATCATCAATCTTAAAAGATTCACACTGCGATTTTTGGGCTGTTCGCTTTGGCAGTAATCGCCATCCCAGGAGAGTTATAAACAAAATGCCAACAAAAGTTAGTCCTGAACCAACAGGTGCAAAAGCGAACATGCCGAAGGGCTCTCCTATTTCATCTGCTCTCAGTGTGGCTATGATAATATTTGGCGGTGTCCCTATCAATGTTGTCATACCGCCCAAAAGTGAAGCGAAGGCGATGGGCATAAGCAGATAAGAGGGAGGATTACCACTTTTCTTTGCTATATTAAGGGCAACAGGCATGAGTATGGCCAAAGCCCCGACATTATTCATAAAGGCCGATGCTATGGCAACAAGCAGGGAGAGGGTGAGAATCTGAATTGTGAGATTATTGCCGACCCTTGTAACCCATTTACCGAAAATATCAATCAGTCCCGAATTTTCAAGGGCTGCACCAATAATCAATACCGCGGCTACTGTAATTACCGCGGGGTGTCCAAAGCCTGAAAAGGCTTTTTCTGCAGGAATTATTCCCAGCACTACAAGTGTTAAAAGAGCAAAAAGCGCTACTAAATCATGACGAAACCTTCCCCATAGGAATAATACAAACACTAAAAGAATGGTGATATAAATATAAATATAAGCCATATAAATATTTATTCATTTCGTGATTTTTCTAGCCCTATAAAACCGCAGTCTGAATGATATCCGATAACTATTTATACGTATCCAGTATTTACATTCAATACTGCGTGTCTCATACTTAAATTTGGAGAGTTTTCAGTATACATATGTTAATCAAAACCTCAACTGCTTTTTTTATTGCTTGATAAAGAGGGGAATCCTGAGATTTTGTAAGTGTTAAAACACGATGGTGATATTGACCGGTGTTTCACTGATTTATAAACAATAGGCGAGGAGGCAAGGTTTTTTAAACCCGGGCATACTTATTTGAAATAGGAAGAAAATTCCAATATCCAAACTCTTACCTTGGATAAAATGTACAGATTTCGGATCAAAGCAGTTTTCGGTAGGTTGGCGACGTTGATTGAGCTCTACAGTCTCCAGAACAGGCTCAGTCCTACGATTAACATAATGAAACACACGAGGGTCAGTCGCCATCCGATGTGGAAAAAGTCGCGGAACTTATAATTGGCCGGGGCTATCATCATGATGTTGACTGGGTGAGCAATGGGCGTGAGGAATACTGCCGAGCAGCCAATAGCCGTTGCTACGGCAACGGCCTGCGGATTAGTGTGCAGACTGATCGCTGCACTGATGGTGATAGGCCCTGTGACCAGAGCGGTGACTTGCCCTCCCATCACCTGCGTGAGTAGAGAGGACAGTACGTATGCGCCGCCAGCCAAACCCAGCGGACCAAGCGGGGTGACGAGGTAAAGCATGCCTTCACCGATCATTTGAGCCAGGCCGGTGTGAACCATTGCCAGACTAACGGAATACATGCCGGCGATCAATATAATTACCTGCCAATCAATGGACCGGTAGGCTTCTTCTATATCCAGCACTCTTGTCAGCATTAGAAACACCGCCCCGGCCAACATGGCTAGGTAAACCGGCAAGCCCAGGATCGATGCCACGATTGCCGCCGCAAGACCGCTGATTGCCAAGGCGGCCTGAGCGCGCTGTATGGGTTGATCGCTGAGACCTGGCTCCAAGACCATAAAGTTTGGATTATTTCGTAGGTGCTGTAGGCGGCTGCGTGATCCAATCATCAGTAGTGAGTCACCCAGCATCAGAGGGAGCTCTCCTACGTCGGTTCGATAACTCCGTCCACCACGAAAGAGAGCCATTGCCGTCAAATGATACTTGGCGCGGAATTCCAGCTCGCGTAAGGTATGGCCCAGTGCCTCCGAATGAGGCGACGGCATGACCTCAATGAAGAACATGCCGCGTTTGCTCATGTGTCTGTTGGAATTCTCTCTACGGATTTTCAAACCCGCTTCAGTCAACTCGCTCACACGATCTTCTCGCCCGACGATTTGCAGGATATCGTCCGGCTGGATTATCTGCTCCGGTGAAGGGGCAAAGATGGCCTGATGCCCATGCCACATGCCCACAACCGTAAGGCCGAACCGCCTGCCAATCCCGCTCTCAGACAGACGTTTGTTGGCAAAAGGCGATTCAGGCAGCACCCGGACTTCCCATAGGCGCTCACCTAGTTTATAGTAGTTTTCCAGATCACTACCGGTGAGGCGGGCCATCATCTGTTCGGGCTCGGGATCACGATCAGGCAGCCATCGCTGGCCAAAGAGGGTGAGAAAAACAATTCCAACTATGGCTATCAGTCCACCGATCGGCGTGAAGGCTAGTATGTGAAGCGGAGGCTGGGGTGGATGGGCTGTTGCTAGCAGATTGCTGACAATGATATTGGCCGTCGTAAAGTACGTCGCCGTTCCGCCCAACAGGCTCCCATAGGCCACTGGAATGAGTAATTTGCTGGGTTTGATGCGGGTGCGGCGAGCGATCTCCATGGCGCTTGGTAGAACCAGGGCCCCGGCCGCCAGATTATTAATGACCAACGACAACAGCGCGGTTGTGGCTGCCAGCAGCGCGATCAAATGCCGTTCGGAATGGCCGCCGATTTTGAGCAGATACCGGGCGATCCAGCGCGTCATCCCCGATTTGTCCAGGCCGTGCGTGATGATGAACAGACTCAGCAGCGTCAGGACGACAGGCTGGCTGAGACCTGAAATTGCTTTGATTGCATCGCCGGATGTGTGGGCCGCACCTAAGATGCTCATTCCCAGAAACTGTGCCGTGCCTAGCACGACAGCTATGAGCAGGGCGGCTACATCGATCCGCAAACGATCTAAGCTGACCAGCACCAAAGGAATGGCAACCACGACGATCAAAAAGATTTGCGGTAATGTCATCTAAACGATTCTCCCGAGATCTTGTTGCCCTCGTCTAGGCCTTGTTTGGGTTTGCGGTACAAATTAGTAGGATCCGGTAGGGCAGGGACCTCTGAGCCCCTTATCCCCTAAGAATTCGCCTTCGCAAGGCTATAGCGCGGCAAACCCTGTGTGATAGTTTCTCATCAAAAGACTCAAGCATCTCATTTGCTTGTGCTTGACATATCTCCCTGCCGACAGCGACCTATAAAGAGGTTTGCAATCGTACCAGGATGTGTGTGATCTCTTATTCATGCAAATCTTAGGATGTTTTCCACCGGTTCCCTGGTGCTTCTAAAGAGGCTGGCCGGGGCCTCCGGATGGGGGTAACCCAGTGCTATGCCGATCACGATCTTTTTATCCTCGGGAACGTCAAGGTGCTTCCTGATAATGTCAGGAAAGTGTATGGATGCAGCCATGTAAATGGTTCCCAATCCCTCTTGAAATGCCAGATAACAGAATGTGGTTCCTATTGAACCGATATCGAGACAGGCGTATGGCTCATTTAAACGGCCATCAATGATGAAGTACACGATGGTAGGTGCGCCAAAGAATTTGTACATATTCAGGTTATGCTGGAAACGGGCCTCTTTGTCTCCTCGCTCAATCCCTATTTCGGTGAACAGTGCTTTACCCAAATTAACATATCGCTTCTTGTGAATCTCAGGAAATTCCAGGGGCATTTGGATGTCAGGCAGGGGCTTCGTTCCCTTTTTGCCCTCTTGTTCAAAGGCGCAGGCCAGGTCCTTTGCTTTATCATTGTCCGCAATCACGATTTCCCATGGCTGGGTATTTCCCCAGGATGGCGCCCATCGTGCCTTGTCGAAAATTTTTTTGATCACATCCCTTGAAACATGGTTCGGAAGAAATGCTCTAATACTGTGCCGGCCCTCAATTACTTCATTGAGTTCCATGAATTTTTCCTCCAATATAATTATTTTGAAATATCATATGCTATTTTATTTTGCATTTTAGTAATCACGAAGCCGATATCCATGAACTGGAACAACAATAAAAGGAATGGGAAATCATGGATATCGAAGGCCATAGAACTTTTTTTGATTTTTCAACTATGTTGATTGAATATCATCACTGTAACCTTTTGTAAAAGAAAAAACATGAAGGTTATGACTTATGCTGGATTGAAGTATCGACTATCCGCCTTTAACCCTAAAGAGTCCCCTTCTCGCTATTCGATCCGCTGATTTTATGGTTTCTTATAACAACCTGAATACACCTTGAAAGCAATCATCACCGACTGCGAGGGATTTTTCAATTGTGAACTCCAATCTATCCCTCTCCACTCCAAGAAGTGCACAAAAAATTTGCCGGGCCATTTCCATCAGGGCCTCGCCAACTGTTCTGTAAGTATTTTCAATACCAAAAGGACAGTGACATTATTCTGTCCAGCGGGCTATACCATCTCGCATTTCTATTCTGGATGGAAGACCTGCTTTGTTGGTCATATCAAAAAATGGATAGATTAAAATACAATTGACCTCTCCTAAAAAGGATACCCTCCTTCTAAAAAAGAAGGGGGGGGAGGCTGATAAAGATGGCGTGGTACTGCGGCAAGAAAGTTAAAATTATATCAACCCCTCACTTCTAGCTAGCACTAGAATGATATTGAAAAATTCCCTTTTCTCCTTTATAATTTTAAAAGTGATAACGATAAGTTTCTTTTTCAGTTCCTTCTATTCTTGTTCAGTACGAATTGAGTAACCTCCAGTGAGACCAAAACAATGACCGAAGAAGCGGTTTTGGCGAGACAAGCGATGATCTGCGTTTCCCAATTTATGAAGTAACCAAATTATTAAGAAAAACGTAAAGAATTAGTGGAATTAGATTCATGGAAGAGAGTTGAATTCACCGTTCTTATTTAGACTTAAACTAGTTTAAAAGCTTGGTAAACCTGATTTGAGCAGAAAAAAGTGCCTAGATAATTATGGGTGCCTTAGCAAAGGTGGATCATGAGTTGTTTTATGTGGGTCACCTTTTTAATAAAAGGGGATGATTGCTTTGCTCGTTTCACCACAATGAAAGTCAATAAAAAAAGCTACTCGATCTTTTCTGAGAGAGCCCCAGGAAAGCTCCCTGCATTATTTTCATCGATAAACTGTGTATAATGTTTCCGAATCTGTATACCTTCTGATAGGGTAGTTTAAGCACTATTTAATGCGTCTCAGGCTTATAAATAGCGTGGAAAGGCAAACTTGATCAACCCTTTGGTTTGGCCTATAAAGTAGAAAGAAAAAAGGGGGGGGGTCATGATAAAAGAGAAGGACAGCGATATTAGAAAGAGAAAACATTTGGCTACAGAGGAGAAGTATCAAATCTTTATTGAGGCAACCATAGCCAAGGCTAAGGGCAATAGACGGATAAGCGATACAGTAAGAAAATGGTCTATACACTCCAGTGATCTAAAACCAATCAAAAGAATAGTGGAAGAGGGAGACATCAGTTCCTTTAAGGCCAAAAAATGCAGGCATCCTAAAATAGGCAATGCCATCCATACAAACTAAAGGCTGGAAACTGTTGTCCTTGAACAGGCTGCTGAACTGGCATTGATCAAAAAAAGATCGCTCCATTTAGCAGGTAATCTTAAGGAAAAATCCCTACCTGAGAAGACCAAAGGGGTTTGGTTAAAACCATTGATGCGATAAAGGAGATATATTCAGTTACGTTGAAATATTGCTATAACATTCTTTAATTAGATGTAAAGTGCTATCAAAGGTGGTTACGACTATTAAAAGACAAAGGACACTATGGTGATGGTAAGCCAGGGATCGAATGTTAGCTTTTTAGATGATTGTTTGTGGGTAAGGATCTCCCAATAAACATATGAAGTCTTGGGGTCATATGCTGAACTATGGATATTTATTGAATAAGAAATTTTTTGAAAGTAAAAGGGGATGAGATGGGCGACAAGGGAAAAAGAGATAAAGGCAAACGAGAAGAACAGAAAAAAGGCAAGCAGACAGTAAAGGAGAAGCGGAAGCAAAAAAAAGATAAAAATAAATAAATGAGCTGCTCTGGGTGCAGTACAAAAACTATCGAAATGATCGAAAAGGATCCTTATTTTAACACTTGGACAGGATCTGTTATTCATGAAGATCGGGGGACCTTCTAGATGCATGCTGCCTGCATGTAAGGCACTAGGCAATTTTTAACTGTTAGAGCAATTTCAAGTGTAATAAATACGCAAAGATTTAATTGAGCGGAGCAATTGGCAAGATCTGCTATGAAATTTACTGCTACTTTCAGAATAAATCTGTATTTTTGGAAATTTTAATACATGATCGAATATCAAAAGGAAGCTTCATCGTCACCGTTAGTCATAAATATGCCTTCTCAATAGCCAATCTTTTGCTATTTGGTTTTATACCTGTTGCGTTGCATGCCTTGGGGGCCATTTATTCAGCCTTGTACTATTTGCTATGGCCCTGAACAAGTAAAAAGTAAAAAATTATAAGATACCAGATTAATAAATGCAACAAAGGCTTCATACCCAAAATCCGAGATTGATTTTTCGTATAATGTTTTGATGATAAAGACCCTTGGATTCTTGAGTGTAAATCTATTGATGGAATCATTGGAAAAAATACTAGGAAAATTTAAGGAATCGTGGATTGTGGTTAACAAAATATATTTAGTCATTATTCTCGCTATTCTTTCCGCAATAAAATCAGGTCTATTCTTACCTGGTTTCATCATTCCTCTGGTATTTTATGTTCGTGGTATTGTAAAAGCGAAGGTTCCTATAGAGCCTAACGAAACTTTTCATTATCTAACCTATATATATAAAGAGGTTGGGAATACTGTTCTGAAACTGGACATTTGGTATCCAAACCGGACAAAACATGCTTATCCTCTTGTATTCTTCGCCCATGGAGGTGGATGGATCTCCGGTTTTCGGAACCAACCAAACAATGTTTCATGGTGTAAATTCCTTGCTTCAAAGGGTTTTGCAACAGCTTCTATAGATTATCGTCTTGCTATGCGAAATAATATGGAGATCATATTGACTGATTATACAGATGCACTTGATTTTGTTAAGACCAACGCTGAAAAGTTAAGAATCAACAAGGATGATATTGTGCTTATGGGTTTATCAGCAGGAGGTCATCTTGCTCTTCTCTATGCTTCCTACTATACTTTTATGAATCATGAAACGAAAATGAAAGGGATCAAAGGAGTTTCTGTTTATTACTCTCCATCAGATTTGAGGGATATATTTGTAAAAGAACAGAAATCCCTGTTTGCCCGTTTTGCCACCATGGCGACCTTAAAGGGGATGCCCCATAACAAGCCTGGTCTCTATTACGAATATTCTCCCATAGAATGGATATCTGAAAGAATGGTTCCCACGCTCGTGGTGCATGGCAAAAAGGATATGGTTGTGCCCTATACATCTTCAATTAATCTTGTCAGGAAACTTAAGTCTAAAAACATACCTTACAAATTGCTTCTCCATAAAGAAGGGGGACATGGTTTTGAGACACATTTGAAAGATTTCCAGACAATAAGAATACTTGACGAGACGGTCAGATTTATGAAAAGACTTGCCAAGTAGGTTCGATCAGAAAGGACACTTTCGTCACGCTGATTACGGGATGTTGATCTTTTGAACGTTAAGGGATAGCTATCAAGAATGAAAATAGATTTTTCATACACGAGAAAATATATTATCGCCAATTCAGGATACATCTTCAAAGGGAAACACTACAGGTGCAGCTATATACGTTTTCCAACATTGTATGAGGACCCTGAACCGGGCACCGAGACTGTTGAACTGTATAATTTTCAACCAAAGGAAGAGATAAGGGCTTCATTAATGATATTACACGGTTTAGGCAGTTCAAATATTAAGTTTTTACTCTGGATGGGTAAACAGCTTGCGTCCGCAGGCATAAACACTTCTGTTCCGATACTTCCGGGAATTTATACCAGAGTAGAAAATGGTTCTGCCAGTGGCGTGAGCTATTTTCATCCTCATATTCCCCGCATGTACAAATTCTGGGAACATGCAGTAGTTGATACACTTTCAATAATAGACTTTCTTGATCAGAAAAAACTCTGGAAAAGCAATAACTGTCTCTTGGGATATTGTCTTGGAGGAATGATTTCTACGATAGTTTCTCTGCTGGATACCAGGGTCTTCAAGACCATCTTCATGACAATCGGAGGTCATCTTCCAAAGATACTGTTTGAATCCAAGGCTACCCATTTTGTCAGGAAAATGATTCAAGACGGGTTCAAAAGCGAATACGACCTCCATGATCAAAAAAGGCTGTACAGGATCTATAAGGAACAACTTCCCTTTGTCAAAAAGATGTCTCTCCATCAGATATTGAACAATGAAGAAATCCATCCGCTTTTCAGAATAGACCCTCTCTCCTATAGCCATCTATTGGATAAATCAAAAACTGTCTTCATAGATGCCCTGTTTGATCGTTCATTACCGTTTCAGAGCCGAAGGCTACTATATAAAGAGATGGAAGGCACAGAAAGATATATAATCCCTATTGGTCATGTAACCTGGCTCCCATTTGAATATTTACTGGCAAGATACATAACATATAAAGTGCATATATATGACAGAAATGTCGCAAAAAGACTCATCATAAGAGAAATGATAGAAGATCCTATGGATAATTTTTTAGAATGACGATCCTGTTAGCCAAATATAATGAACCCGTAAAGGCGGTTATGGGTAATAATGAAATCGATTTTGTGAAAATTCTATATATATAAGTTGAACGTTCCATAAATTGTCCCTCCCCACTGATGTAAGGCCATGTATTTTATGTGTATCATCAGGGACTCTAAGCGGCTTGAAATGAAAATATGTAGACAGATAATTTATTATTCTGAGATTCAACAGTAATTATTCTATTCTTGAACCTGAACTACTCCGAAAGTATTCAACCATATCTTGAGTCACTCTTGTCCACAGTCGATTTTTTATTTGGACGGCATTTGAACCTTGTAAGCACGTAAATACTATATTTGAATCTCTAAAAGCTCTTTAAAGGTCTTATTTAATGCCTTTTGGGGATTATGCCCATAGTTGAATGCCATCGGTTTTGGACAGCATGTGCAGGCACAGACAACCTGAATTTCTATCCGCAAGTGGTATCGTGTAAAATCAAATACGTATCTGTCCAAAAACGATGGATGTGAATTATTTTGGACAGCAGTGATTTTGAGTATACTAAACTTCCTATTCTGCAATTTCGGTAAACCACAATATATGGCATGAGAGCTGTCCCAAATTTTTCGCTTAGAAATTACCGATATTTGCTATTGATGCCAGGCACACCCATTTTGCTCGTAGCTTCCTAATATCATAGTTCTGAAATCGACGAACTTTCTGGTTGAGAGGAATAAAACCACTTACAATATGTTGTATATAGCCTTTTCCATTCAAAACCTTCAGTTTCTGCTATAAGTGGGGAAAGCATAGAGACCAAAAAACTTTGAATTACCAAATCAAGCCTTCAATGATACGGTGTTCTCTGTGGGCTTTGCATATGGCAAGCAAGATTCGAAAAGCACCTATCGTCCTTCACCACCAAATATACCAGGATGCTGACAATACTCTAGCTTTTCAACTCTAAAGTGATACGGGAAAGATACCTTCAAATGAGCCAGAGATGGGCCAAGTCACAGATGATTAGATGATTGGTTTTTCGCAAATCTATATAATAATGCCGTAAGAATAATACACATAGCAGCTAGAACCCTTACATCACAATCAGTATGGACCATGAAAAATGGATACAGATAAGAGACAGCATTCAATGGCAGCGTACCATTTCTTTCACTGAAAGGACTGTTTTTTGATATCCTGGAATGATATACTTATAGTATACGTATATTATATTTCTTCTTTTAGACTACCAATCCAAATATAA
>JAWOBA010000003.1:0-13833 GCA_046498285.1 Desulfatiglandales bacterium
ATTAATCCGCCTTTTACTTTTTTTGTTAACGTTTTGCGGCGCTCGATATATATTTCTTTTTTAAACATATTATTATTATTTTCATTCAACATTGACGAATTCGCAAAAAGTCTTTTGCGAGCGATTTTGGCCACTTTTGGAAATAGATTCAGGAAATGCTGACCGTTAATCCCGCTGCAAGCGGGACAAATTGCCCGCCCGCCTCGCCTGAGCGGGTGCGATGGCGGGCAGGTTTGAGGCCTTTAGGCCGAGTTTTTGGAATTTAGCGAAGCATTTGATGAATCCCAAAATGGGCATCATGAGCGAGTAAAATGACTTTTTACGAAACCATCAAGATTGATTATTATTTTTTTATTTGATTATAGAAATTCCTCAGGAATAAAACAAGTGACTGAAAATTTGACAAGAACCCGCTTTTTGTAAGACAAGTATAGGAATGTGTAGGCTCGTATGTCAAGAAAAAGGCCTCAAAGGATATGTTTGTTTCTGGTTATTCTTTTGGGTGTGCTTGTTAATGATGATAGGTTGGTGAAGCAGGCCTTTTAACCTATTGATATTGTAGGCAGTTTCGGCTATTTTGGCCGAATCAGGGTAAACTACTCATTTGATCCTATAAATGGGCAAGAATGGGAATATAATCCGTCGCCTGCGTGATCCAAAAGGAGAATATGTACCAGAAATTACCTCGGCTCAAGAACATCAGGGCTACTTGTATCTGGGAGCTGTTTATCCAAATAAAATTGGGAGATACAAATTGCTTCAGGACTGAATTTGCACCGTTGGACATTCATGCAGAAATTGCTTAATATATCTTAAGGTAGGAAATGAAAGGTGGTGTTGGCATCATGGACGATGACTGGTTTTTACTTCTCTTTTACAGCAGTGATTTTTAGCTGAAATAACCCGCAAAATAACAGCGCACAAATAATTGTAGATTTTAAAATAGCTTGCATTTAGGCGTTGCTCGGAATACGCATCCTGAATAGTGATGCTTGTCACAATCACCTTACCAGTCAATACGAAAATGAAAAGCATATCACTTATCACTCTTGTCCAAAAACGATGGATGTGAATTATTTTGGACGGCAGTGATCCCTTATGTATTCTTTATGGTTTTTGATGCTTTCAATTACTACCTCAATCTACAGGTTATAAGAAGACATGAATAAGAGAACCTGGTCATCTCGAATCGTGGTAAGATATATTTTACTCCAAATTCCAGCGCTGGTGGTGCTGATTTTAATGCTGACCCTGGTTCAGCGATGGGTAAGCCTTCCTGCGTGGTTTATTTTGGGTCTCATCGTATTCTGGATTGCCAAAGATGTAATCCTGTTCTTCTTCACATGGCATGCCTATGACCCAACCCAGAAGGGGCCTGCAAACTCTATGATAGATCAACGAGGCATTGCTGAAAATAGACTGGATCCCTCTGGTTACATCCAAGTCCGAGGTGAGCTGTGGCAGGCAGAGGTAATGGAAAACAGTTTACCCATTGAAAAGGGACAGAGGGTACGGATTTATGGAAATCGTGGACTCACTCTGCTCGTGCATCGCGACAACAAAGAAAGTAACGGAGAGAGTATCTCCATCCTCTCCCCTAATGGTAAATAAATCTTCTCTGTGCAAAAAATATTTTGATCATGGATCTTCGAGTTGCTAAATGCTGAGATGTGCTTCTTAATTTGTAAGCTATAATTCTTTGGAATTCCATATAATTGAGTTATATTATTAAACTTTTAGAATAGGTTGAAAACCACATAGCTTTGGGGATGTTTTGCCCT
The DNA here is from genome assembly GCA_046498285.1 of Desulfatiglandales bacterium. Classification (GTDB taxonomy): domain Bacteria; phylum Desulfobacterota; class DSM-4660; order Desulfatiglandales; family B25-G16; genus B33-G16. The sequence goes on from JAWOBA010000003.1 coordinate 1,782, forward strand.
GTTTACATAAAATCAATACCCATTTCCCTGGGCAACATTCGTATTCACTGTTGGATTAGAATTAGAAAGATGTCTATCACAATGAAATGTGAATAGTACGAGACCTTTGAAAAACCCGGCGATTTTCATCATCCTCAAAAAGACGATGGACTTTTTTGAAGTGACTGGTGGAAGGGTGCTGTCTTTTCGTAACGTATCAGTGGGGGAACCCGCAGGACCCGATTTATCGGGGCAATGCGGAGGGGGCAAAACTCCCCCATGGATACGTTGCTGAAAAGACCAACCCGGGAGCCTTGGAACTGAAAAAAAGCCCATCGTCTTTAGATCAAGAGGGGTTATGCAAAGGTCTCAGTACATGGGGGATAAAGATATGCCTGATAAAGCAGTTCCTGCTGATTACATCGATATGGGCATTGCAGAAGCTCAGCGTTTTGATGTAATGGTGAAAGAAAACTTTATGCCAGCAATTATCTCGACGGCCAAACAAGTCATGAACGATTATGGTGTATTTGAAGGGGTATGTCTGGATCTTGGTTGTGGCACAGCTGTCTTTTCCATTGAATTGTGCAGACATTCCAACCTGAAGATATATGGATTGGAAAAAGTAAGGGCCATATGCAAAGTAGCACGCATGCATATCGTAAACGAGGGATTAACGGATAGGATAACCCCTGTGTTAGCCGATGCTCATGACATTCCTTTTGAAAAAGAAGTTGCCGATTTGATTATTAGCAGGGGATCATATCATTGCTGGCACAATAAGGTGCATGTCTTTAAAGAAATTTATCGAGTATTGAAGAAAGGGGGGATTGGTTTTGTCGGTGGCGGATTCGGACGATATGTCACCGATGATGAATTAGAAACAATGAAATCTCTGAGAGACCGTTCCCTGAAAGATGACGCAACGGCGTACAGTTCACCGAGTAAATTAGAAAAAATTATGCGTGAAACAGGCATACCCCATTTCCATATCCTTTACGATAGAACAGGTCTTTGGGCAGAACTGAAGAAATAAATCTGAAGTTGCTCCTTAAGGACTTCGTCGGCCTAGAGTTTAAGAGCCCGTGAGAGTGAAGTTCATGCCCTGCTTAGTGTTGATGTAATCCAACGTCAATCCGGTAAGGATATCATCCATACCCTGGTCTACCAACAAGAGTTTTTCACCTTCATTATCTGTAATAACATGGTCCCCTTCCTTTTCTTTATCCAGGTATAATCCAACCTGTTCCGGCTCCGATGACGAACCAGCTATCCTCAGCAGTGTCTCCTCATCTTTTTTTTCTCTTTGCAAGTCCTCTTTCAATTTGTCTTTAGCGGAAAATGTTACCTTTAGCATTCTTATACTCCTTTCTTATATGATACATTTCATTATATTTTCCATGAAAGGAAAATATATTCAATGGGGTCAATCATGTATTTTTTGAATAAACCTTTTATAGTTCTACTGGATCATGCTGCAATAGCATGTTGCCCAAGATAAATGGACAGTATACAAAAATAACATTTCACCATGACCATAGTCCTGGTAGTTTCAAAGAGGTAAAGCCTGATGTAATGTTCCGAAGGGGAAATGAATACAGGACATCTATTTGTAGACAGATAAAAATGAAAAAAAGCATTGAATCTGGGTTTTGCTTTTTTTTGCCTCAACAAGCGTTCAAGGAAATATAAAATGAAAGCCTTTATCGACATTGCGGATAATGAGTGGTTTGTATGCGAACTCGTGCTAAAGCAGGAAGCTTAGGGCGTAGGGCGGTCATGCAGCTATATTCTACATCAATGGTGTAGTTACAGATTGAGACCTTTGAAAAACCTGGCGATTTCCATCATCCTCAACAAGACGATGGGCTTTTTTTCAGTTCCGAGGCTCCCGGGCTGGTCTTTTCGCAACGTATCCATGGGGAGACCGCCAGGCGGATAAATTTTGCTCTATCCGCATTGCCCCGGTAAATCAGGATCTCAGGGACATTGTTGACTTCGTTGACTTATTCCCTTTTTTGAACCACAAGACGCAAAGAACAAAAAGTAAATATTTTATGTCCGGCGGGTTAAACGCCGGACATACATAGTTTCACCTAAGGGGCAGTCCTTGCTTTGTGTACCTTGTGGCTTGTGGTTTATGTTAAACAACGTGGAATTCTGAAAATCGCCAGGTTTTGCAAAGGTCTCAAGGAATTGCGGGATTAGGGTAAAACTGTTTCATGTGAGCAAGAGGACATCGCTTTTACTTAATAAAAAGGACACATCCTTAAATAACTTTATAAAACTATTGCCCCGACTACGGAAAGCCACGACTTGGAGTCATAATCTTTTGATCGCATTGCTGGTGGATAGTGTAAAAGTGATTTCAGAAACAGTCCATTGAAGGCTACCTGGCTCGTTCGAGTGCCTCTACAGCGGGTAGGTTTTTCCCTTCTATCAGGTCAAGAAAGGCTCCACCGCCGGTAGAGATGTAGGTAATTCTGTGGCTCTCACCAGCCTTATAAATGGCCACATCCGTAGACCCGCCTCCGACAATGGTGAGGGCATACGAGTTGGCTACATAATTTACCATCGCCAAGGTGCCCCGGCTGAAAGCATCCATTTCAAACACACCCATGGGTCCGTTCCAGATGATAGTTTTCGCGCTGGCCAGAACCTCTGAATAAAGCAGAGATGTAGCAGGACCGATATCCATAATTTGCCATTCCGGGGGTGTTTCTTGGATGGGGATAATCTTGGTTTCCGCATCAGTATCAAAACGGTCAGCCACTATGGCATCAACAGGAGTATAGAAACTGGTTCCTTTCTGGATAGCCTTTTTCATAAGGGAACGTGCTTCCCATAAAAGGTCATTTTCAACGAAGGATGCCCCCACCTCAAAATCCATGCTTTTCAAAAAGGTGTTGGCCATTGCTCCACCAATCAGGAACTTGTCAACGAGATGAAGTAAGTTTTTGATGGCCCCTAGTTTACTTGAAACCTTAGCTCCTCCGATAATGGCTATCAGGGGGCGTGCTGGGTTCTTCAGGGCTTGTTCGAAATAGTTGAGCTCGCTCTTTAAGAGAAAACCCGCAACGCATACCGGAGCAAACTGGGTAATGGCGACAACAGATGCATTTTCACGATGTGCCACCGCAAAAGCATCGTCCACGTATATCTCGCATAGAGAGGCCAGTTCTTTTGCAAAGGCGTCGTCATTTTCCTGTTCACCGAGATGAAAACGGAGATTCTCCAAGAGCAGGACATCCCCTTGCTGCATCTTATCGACCATGGCTTTAACCACTGGGCCAATGCAATCAGGAGCAAATTGAACATCTTTTTTCAAAAGCCGGGAAAGTCGTTTAGCCACCGGAGCTAGACTTAATTCCGCAACTACCTTTCCATCAGGGCGCCCCATATGCGATGCAACAATAACCTTTGCATTTTCGTCAAGGGCATAGTTCACGGTGGCAAGAACAGCTCTGATGCGTCTGTCATCTGTTATGTTTTGGTGCTCATCAAGGGGTACATTCAAATCCACCCTGATTAATACCTTTTTACCGGAAATATTAGTATCCTTTATTGTTATCATGATTTCCCTCTCCCGTTCGAAGCTCGATTATTACTAATTCTTTCAGCCGTGCAACAGAGGCCTTTATTTTCTCTCAGGGAAGCATCTGGTTTGCTCCAAAATGGTTTTGGCCCGGGGAGAACTTAGCTTGAGATCACGTATTAGGGTGCAGGGCAACAAGCTCTTTATCTTCTTGTATCATGCTTTCAGCTCTTTCACAACAAGGAAGTGATCCCTAAAATCCGAGATTGATGTTATGCAAACTAAATAAAGGAAATCCTGCAAGTCCTAAATCCTTCTGCTCTCAATCCCCTTGACAATCAGATGGTTCAGCGTACTGGGTGATTCAAACCTCGCCTGTCGGGCAGTGATTCTATCCCCTCTTTTCTTTCCCTGTTTTCCGGTATCCTTTTCTGATATCATATAAAAAAGTGGTCACTATAGTCGGCTACACCCTGTATTCACGTATTCACTGAGGCAAAAAACGTGATTATTTTATCAATCTCATCCGATAGGTTTCCCGTAGTTGTTTCCACAATGCCTTTATGATCAGGCCGGAGGCATCGTCCTCATTGACCTCATTCTCTCCAGAAGCAGAAAGACAGGATTCCATCAATGAAATATTCCCCGACCATAACTGGAATGCATTTTTGATATAGCTGCCCACAGTAGGCTGGAGGGAGGCAAGATCCTCTTTTTTCATTTTTGCTATGGATGCCTTATCCTTTAAAGACAGCTCGTAGATGAGTTGCTCCACGGCTTGGTCAACTGTTTTTGGTAAACGAGCAGTTCCCATCAGTTGATCCAGGGAAGGTGAAGCGTAGGAATCCCCTGGCATGGTAGTTTCTATGAGAGTGAGATAAAAGATGGTTTTAATGAGATCAACGGTAGCCTGGTAGATCCCGGGGTCTTTGCTGGCCTCTGTACCTGCAACATTGAGCGTCTCTATCTTATGGCGCACAATCCACGAATCGATCGTTTTTGCGGCCTCAAATCCATTAGTCTTGTTCAGATCTATATGAAGCCATGGGCGGTTGTGCTGTATAGCCATTCTTCGAGTGTAATCAGAGCCACCAGTCAGCTTTCCTTGTGAGATAATTAAGGTGGCATCAGAGTCCAGAACGTTCTGCTCAGTTCGTTTGGCATAGCTTGCAGTAGGCAACTCCTTGAGTTGATATTTATCAGGAAGTGGCCCATTTTCAGTCTTGCGGCCCTTTGGGATCCATCCTCCGTGGGGAATACTGAACCTTATCGCAACATCCAGTGCCGCTCGGTCGGCTCCGGTTTGGCCGCCCGAGATAATCTTCTTAATCATCATAGCCTGCTACAATCCCTTCTTATGCCCTAGCTTCTCTCTTACTCTCCCATTCAGCTTGTACCTGTTTGAGTTTCGTGAAAAACTCCTGCTCTGTGAAAATACCTTTCTCAACAAGCAGCTGGGCAATTGTATCTGTTCGAATTACATTAGCCATTAAAAGTTCTTCCAGACTGACTCTTTCGTTGTCATCAAGTTTTTCCGGCATAGAATACTCCAATCAATTATCCTATTTTTCCACGTTATGAGCGTATGTCTATAATGCCCGCGTAAAAATATACTTGACTTTTTGCGGGACTGTCAAATTTGTTTATTTACTTTCAATTATTTTTCCTACTCCATACTCTATGAAATCTTCTTTATATTCTTTTCTGAATACTTCTATAACCTGATCACCTGTGCAATGAGATGGTGCAACTTTTTCTACTCCTAATTCTCTAAGCCCTTTAACTACAGCTATAGGAGGATGATGGAAACCTCCCATAACTAAATATACTTTTAGTTTAGGAAACATTTCTTTAGTTTTTTTAACAATATTTATGATTCCTGGGTGGCCGCAACCAGTCATCACAATTAAACCTTTTTTTGAATTTATAACCAGGGATTGCTCTTTTGGGGGTCCCTGAAGTTCTCCAGTGCTAAAAATAAAATCAGAGATCTTTTGGACACCGGAAACATCTACAAATTTAGCTCCTTGGCTGGTTATCATATTTCTAATGGAATCAGGGAAAGAAGATGGAATGAATACCGTGACATTATTGTTCTTCCCCAAAAATCCTTTTAGCCCTCCAACATGGTCTGTGTGAATATGAGAAATTATTACTTTATCAATTGAATGGGGCTCAATATTCATTTTTTCCATATTGAAAAGCAAAATCTCTGAATCCCCTCCAGTATCAAATAATAAAATCTCTTTAGGAGTTTTTACCACGGTGCCAAAGCCCCAGGCAGTTTTCAATTCTGGGTCTACCTGGTAATTGTCATAAACCGAAATCAAAGCAACTTGTATTTCTCCTTTTTCTTGTTGAAAAGAAGTTTCTGCTGAAGACTCCATTGGGTTATACGCTAAATAAATTCCCGTCCCTAACAAAACGAAGATTATGATAAAGATAGGTTTTTTGTAATTCATATCTCAATCTCCTTTTTTAGGCTTATGGTTAATTGTTCATGTAATTCTCATACAAAAAACTTTCAACCTAATGTAGCTGACCTATTTTATTACAGAAGTCAAGAGTGATTTTGTAGGTAATGAAATGGGTATATGCTAAACGTATTTGAGAAAAGGGGGTAACCTTTGATAAAGGCCTAGCTAAGTATCCGATGGTGTCCCCAGGCCAAGTAATTATAAAAGCCACAGTCTAAAATCATTTTATCCACTGGATGAAATGTGGTGCACGCTCGGAGCAGACGCAGAAAGCGTCCAAGGCGACTGCCATTCCCCAGCTATGTCCCGGTAGGTTCTGTAAAACACCCCGTGAAAATCCCGGATGTCGGTTATTGTGAGGCCAGGGAGAAAACCCTCGGTTACCCGCTGGAGTATATTTTCTCGTTACCACTTGATGTTTACAGCAATTCCAAAGCTATCCTGGCCAATTAACGGCGCTATTGATACTTTCCGGTACTGTTTGTCCACATCAAAAACTGCACCTACTGATTCCCAAGCCAAATACCAGCCTAGACCTACTTGGGACAGATAATGAGCATTATCATTGACTCTTGACCATGCTGATGCCGTAGATGCAATATAAGCAATATATCTCAAAAGTGTATTATCCCTGTTCATTTTCGCAAGTGTCAAAAATGGAACTGCTCCAATAAAGGCGTGTCCGCTTACGCCATTTGAATCGTCAAAAGGACGCCAGTTTGAATCATGATTTGTTTCTCCCGGTCTAGAACCGCCTGTGACTCTTTGCATTAAAAGCATGCCTGGAGCGCCAATTAGATATGCTCTTGCAGAATAAGCCCCCCAATCACCGATAGGAGATTTATTATCAAAATAATTTATACTGGCTGATAGCAATGATAATGGTATCAAATATATTCCTTCGCCGAATAACTTTGCTGATTTTGCGAAGTCATCTGTGCTGGAACTACGAATATCGTCCTGGTATTTCTTTTGAATCTGATTATCAATTGTTGTGTTTGCCAATATAGCACCTAAACCAAAACCAAGTCCTATTCGAGTCAAACGCTCACCAGAATAAAAACTTTTGTGATCATTTATCAATGTTTCAGTAATCGTTGAGCTTTTTTCATTGGCTATATCCTCTGATGCAATTGCGGTACTTTGAAAAAGAAAAAATATAATAAGCAATAAAAAACATAATCTGTGCTGTTCTGCTCTGTAGATCATATTGTTACCTATTGGGTTTTTAAAGATTTTGATGCCTGATTAAAAGCTCACCTGCCAGAGAAGGCGTAGCCTTTGAAGGTCAACTGGAGCGATAATGTGTACTCCCGGCAGAGGCGTGAACTTCTGCAGTGAAAGCGCCCTATACATGAATCCTGCTAATGCGTTCGGATAGTAGCAGAAGTAGCAGCCGAAGGCAAGGGCGTTTTCGTGAGGGAGGATCTGAAGCGTGTATACGAGGTGTGGTTAACTATATTGAATAATTCTTTCTCCAGCGGATAATCCTGGAAATGGCTAAGGCAGAAACTCCAGCTGATGAGCTTTCCTTCCAAGGGAATCCTGCAAGTCCAAAATCCTTCTCTTCTCAACCCCCTTGACGATTACCTGGTCCAGCGCGTACTGAGTGATGCCAACCTCGCCTGCCCAGGTGGGGTTAGCCCTTCGCATGAGGCAATTGAAATATATCGAATGGTGGGTCAGGAACAAATTAAACCCAGATTATGCAGTAGGCATCGTCACGAGGGTTGAAAAACCTCAGCGAAACGAGAAGTTGGAGCGATTTTGCGCCGAAGGCATATTGGTACATATGTTGAGAAGCAAAATCGTGAAGCGAGCGTTGCAGCAAGGTTTTTCAGGTCGCAGTAGGTGGCTACTGCATAATCTGGGTTAAACATTATAAATAATGAAGTAGCGCATCCCAAAGCCTGTGAAGATATATATGTATGAACTCCCCTAGCTATTTGACTGTTCCAGTCGGAAAACAGGCCAGGATAATGGCCATCCAAGCATAAAGTCTGGTTTATCTTCTAATAAAAATGATAGTACGTCCTCATGCCTCTTGAGATTTGGGTTGATTCAAAAAGAGATATAAGCATTATACCAAGATACGCGCAGTATCGGATTTACTATTCTCTCTATAGCTTTCGAATTTTTCGCCACAGTGAAAAGAAATGCACGACGGCGATAGCTGCCATAAATCGCGGCACCCAAAGCCAAAATGGATTTAGCCCTAAGGACATAAAGAGGCTTGGGTCTTCAATGATTGCATGATTGATTCCTATTGAAAAGTGGAGATTTTCGAGCTCCTTCCGCGTAAATGAGCCATTCTTTGTCTCGCTCACAATTACTGCGGCACCATATGACAAACCAAAGATAACTGCCGTGAGCCACAAGATACCGACCTTTTTTTCCAGGCCCATGATCTTCAAAAACGGTGCAAGCATTTTTACCATATATTTAATAATATGATAATTTCTCATTATTTCTAAAAGGATCATGATTGATATAATAATAATGAATAACTTTGCACTTAGTAATAGTGTGGCAAGAAACCAGCCTTTGAGCATGTCGAAAAAAGGCTGGGGGTCAGAGAGCATGCCTGCAGCCGCGGCAGTGGGCTTTGAACCGTCATCCAGAAACTGTGAGACAACAATCACCGTTATTACCGAGGCAGTCAATCGGACCAGCGTTGCCTTGATGGCATTGAGCCCCGACTTTGCCTGGATAATTCCCTCCTGAATGAGATTGTGTGCAATCATGATAAAAACTGCAATAAGCGTCATCTGATCACCAGTCAAGGGAAGCACAATCATGGTAGCTATTCCAGTGTAAATCCCGCTGAGCATTCCTACAACAAGGGGAAGAGCCGCGATAGATGGAAGATTCAGGACACCCATAGCAGGCTCCAGTACAAAATTCAGTGCATTGAGCAGGCCGCTATATTCTAAAAGTGCAGTAAAAAAGGATACAGGGACAATGATCTTGACCATCCAGACAAAACCATCCCAACCGCTCTTCACCCCGACTTTTACGCTGTATTTCAATGTATCGCTTGGAAAAACCACTTCTACCACGCCCCTATGAAAATATTACTATCATGACTTCCAGCAAAGTAAACTAGCCTGTAGCCTGAGGCCAGATTAAGTCCTATACCATAAATCTCTTGAATGTGAAACGTTTGTGGCTGCTATGCCCAATTCTTATGATAACCAAACAAAAAATCAGCCGCAGATTACTGCTAATAGTGAACCGGCCGCAAACTACCCTGGCAGATTATGAGCCATTCAGCCATGAGGAGGCGGCTCTGCTTGCAACGGGTCACATTGAACCGGAACCTTATGCATATATATGCATCAATAACACCCTCCATTCCCATTTTATTAAGGTGTGAGTATAGGCATGGTTAAACGAGATATTGACATGTTTTATTTCAGAGATTATACCGCTAATCATTCTTTTACATTGATTTGTAGTCACCCTGAACCAGGCTTATAGAACCCATGACTAATAAAATCTTTTATGGATGGTGGATCGTACTAGCTTGCTCCCTCATTGGCTTTTATGTTGGCGGTGTTATATTCTACGGCTTTACGGCCTTTTTTGAGCCAATCAGAGAGGAATTTGGCTGGAGCTATACACAAATATCTCTTGCCGCCAGCCTTCGGGGCCTTGAGATGGGTATCTTTGCTCCCTTTGTTGGTTTTCTTGCTGATCGTTTTGGTTCGAGAAAACTCATCCTTTGGGGAACGATTACTGTTGGATTCGGCCTCATCCTCCTCAGCCGCATCCAATCTCTCTCCATGTTTTATGGCTCTTTTTTGCTAATTGCATTTGGGGCAGGAGGATGTGCGAGCGTTGTGACCATGGTTGCAGTTGCCAACTGGTTTCACAGAAAGGTTAGTTTAGCACTCGGTGTAATGGTCTCAGGAATTGGTGCCAGTGGATTGATGGTTGCTCTCATTGTTCAGCTTATCGATGTTTTTGGTTGGAGAACAACCTTAACTATTTCTGGATTGGGGATGTGGATCCTGGGAATACCTTTATCCTTGGTTATCCGTAACAGGCCAGAACAATATGGTTATCTTCCAGATGGAATCTCACTAAATAATCTGATGCCAAACCGGAGAAACAATGACAGGGTGGTGGAAATCAGCCTCAAAGAGGCGCTTAAGAACAGAGACTTCCTGTATCTTAATATGGTAGAGGCAATAAGGATGATGATTATTGCATCAGTCGTCATCCATGTCATGCCCTACCTTAGCAGCTTAGAGCTGCCACGGGCTACCGGCGGCCTTATTGCAGGAGCTATTCCCTTATTCAGTATCATCGGAAGGTTCGCCTTTGGCTGGTTAGGAGATATCTTTGATAAACGGTATGTTATGATTTGGTCATTCTGTATGATATTTTTGGGGATGCTGGCTTTTTGTTATATACACGTGATAGGGATTGCTTTCGCCTTCCTTTTACTTTTCGCTCCCGGTTATGGAGGAGGTATCGTTCTTAGAGGGGCCATGCTGAGGGAATATTTTGGAAGGGATTCCTTTGGCAAGATGATAGGGATCACCATGGGATCAGCGTCAATCGGAGGAATTATCGGCCCAACCTTAGCAGGATGGGTATTCGATACAACGGGAAGCTATCATGTTATCTGGCTTGTTTTTTGTGGACTGAGTGTACTGGCAATAAGCTTGATAGTAAAAATAAAGCCCTATTCGTTCTAAAAGTTGCTACCGCTACCCTCTTCCTCCCTCCTCTGTATTTCACGATTTTGCATCTAAAGTAAACGCTGAGATGATATGTATGTCATCACAGTGTCGTTTGTATTTTCTGAGTGCAAAACTTATGAGAAATGGTATTATTAGAAATATGTAATGGAGAATATGAGGAAACCTAGCCTCCACTCTTTGCATCAGTGTTAAAGGGTTAAAAATTTCAAACTGCTTGCTAAGAACGTGCTTTATGATACCATGGATATACGATGATTCTATAAGTCTCAGTTTTTGGATCTTCGGAAAGTCATGATGCTGGAATTCTTCAAACGGTGAATTGACATAGTTTATTAGCAGATTGCTGAACTCATGTTAGAGGAGATACCATGAAGGTGATTTTTCATGAGGATTTTTATCAGGTCTATTCATCTGATCCTGCGTCCGCGCCTGGACGTATGGAGGCTATTGTTGAGGTTATTACGCCAGCCGTGGATTTTCTTGAGGCTGAGCCCGCTTCGGATGTAGATATTTCGTCCGTTCATACGGAACCTCATATAGCTCACGTAAGGCAGGCGGGCGTTTATGAAGTGGCCGCCCTCGCAGCAGGGGGTGCTATCCAGACGGCTAACCTGTCTCTGAAAGAACCAAGCTTTGGCCTTATAAGACCACCCGGGCATCATGCCTCTTCGGGCTCTGCATGGGGTTTCTGCTATTTCAACAACATGGCCATTGCCATTGAACACTTGAAAAGGAACAAAAAAATTGGGAGTGCCTATGTCCTTGATATTGACCTTCATTTCGGGGACGGTACGGTGAATATTCTCAAATCCAGAGACTATGTTACCGTACATAATGTTGCTGCCAACTGTCGTAACGAATACCTCGCTGAAATCAGATACGAAATGGATAATTGCCACGCTGATGTTATAGGGATCTCAGCCGGCTTTGATAATCATGAAGATGACTGGGGAGGCACGCTTATTACAGATGATTACCGCGAGATAGGACGAATGGTGCTAAACGCCTCAAAACACCATGGTGGTGGATGTTTTGCTGTTCTGGAGGGCGGATACAACCATCAGGTGCTGGGTCATAATGTAATGGCCCTGATTGAAGGATTGTCAGGGGATTAAAAACATTATTGTTCAGGGAAATGTATGACGTCGTATTATCCTCATAATAAAGCACAACACATCAATTTCTGGGACTGTAACTATAATATGATCTGAAAGGTACTTCCTTTGTTGAGATATGCACATGATTTGAAGAGCATGGCCGGACGGGCTTCGCAGGCGCCTTGCCGGTCTCGAGGACGCGGGCTCGATCGCCATCGTCGTCGTCCCCCTGTTGTTCGTCTCGAGCGTCGT
>JAWOBA010000021.1:0-5411 GCA_046498285.1 Desulfatiglandales bacterium
ATCCCTTGTTGCCGACCAGTGATGCGGGACCTTTTTTGATTCTCTCTTTTAAGGATGCAGCAAGGGCCTGACAGTTGTGAGCATCTTTTCGGGCCTGCCTGGTGTTGAGGCGGACCATGGAGCGATTATCCTTCTTTGACCTTAAGGATCCTTGGAGCTTGCATCCCCAGGGTAGACCTCCCTGTATCGGCCGGACATCTGATGAGGCCTTTGCATGACCCCTCTTGATCTAAAGACGATGGGCTTTTTTTCAGTTCCCTCCGGGCCGGAGGCCAAGGCTCCCGGGTTGGTCTTTTCAGCACCATTCTCTCCGAGCGGGAGGCTCTACGAGCCGGAGGCCACCAGTCATTTCAAAAAAGTCCATCGTCTTTTTGAGGATGGTGAAAATCGCCAGGTTTTGCAAAGGTCTCATCACGCTGTGTCAAGGAATATCATAGAATCCTGTGGCGCCACATTTCTGAGATTTTCAAAGAACGATTCAGTATTGGCGAGGGTTTCAGGGGACTGTCCCTTTCCAACCGGAAAAGAAAAGTTTAACTTTTCAATATGATTTTAATTTGTTATTATAACAAGTAAGGGATACCTATCATTCAATCACCACGCTCCTGGAGATCTTATCCCGGTCTTTGGAAGGCAAGGGCGTGCTCACTTTAAAACACTCTTTAATGAGGAGTCATTCTTGGCTCACGATCTAGACCAGGCAATCAAGGCTTTAACAAAGAAAGAGCAGGATTATCGTGCCTATAAATTTAGTTCCAAGGAATCAATGGCAATTTTTGCCTTTTTTGACTTGGCCCAAGAATTTGCTACCCTCAATAATCTTTACAGAATATCGGTTGCAGTAATAAAGTTCTTTTTTAAATATGAAAGTTGTATTTATACAATCAGACACGAAGATAATGCTCTGATGCTTCACTGCTGTACTCCTGAAGGACTTTTAGATCCCCCTAAGCCAGCCAGGAAAGGCATTGCCATTCATAATGGTCCCTATAGAGCAGGCTCCTCTTATATCTTTCCCATCATAGGAAAAAAGATTTTAGCACATAAGGTCCCGCTTTTCTTAGATAACCAAATCTTAGGCATGTTAGAGGTATATCCAGTTAAAAGGATAGGTGACCATCAATTTTTATTTTTTCAGAAATATGCCAACAGAATTGGTTATAATATGCATAATAAACTCGTTCTTGAGGAGAATATAGAACACATCCGGTTTATCAACCAGCTTGTATCAGATATTGAACACAATGTTATTACGCCAAATCTTTATTATAAGGCCTTTTTGATCAATATGAAAAAGGATTTATACAAAAATCATTTACAACTAGAAACAATTAATGCCATGCTTCCTGAGCTTGAACTGCATAAGAATTTATCAGAAGAAGGAATCAATCAAGCAATTAATAACCTGCACAGCATTTACCAGGATATGTATAAAAATATGGAAGAATTTGAAAACCACTTTAACCATTTAAGCCTCTTTATTGAAACACTCTTTCGAGGCGAACATTTCAAAACCGGAGGCTATGTGCTTAAGAGACGATCTTACAATTTCCTCAAAGATATATTTTTACCAGAACTCGAACACTACAGGAAGAGACTAACCAGTAGAGGCATAGATATTATTGAACCACGCCGTATACCTTCAGACAATGATATGAAAATATTTATTGATCTTGGTCTTATGGCTCAAGTCTTTGCCAATCTTCTATCCAATGCCCTAAAGTATTGTAAGCCAGCCCCCCGTAAAAATGGTAATTCTCACAAGTATATTTCCTACACTATAGATATAGTGGATGAGGAGTTATATGAAATCCAGAATGGTTTAAAATTTACGCTATTTAGCACAGGTGAGCCGATTACAAAAAAAGAGTCGGTCCTCATATTTGAAGATGGTTATAGGATTCCTAAATATAAAATTAGAAGTGGATCAGGCCATGGGCTTCATTTTGTTACAAACATAGTTCACCTCCATGGAGGACATGTAGGTTGTGAGCCACAAGAGAATGGAAATGACTTCTATATACTTTTACCACGTAAAAAGTAAGCTATGTCCATTGACAGGAGATGAAAAGAACCAGTAAACTTCGGAATGGCTTAATCCCTCTCCAAAGTATCTCAGGGGCTTTACCGCAATCTTCGGCAAACAATAATCCATAAAATTACGTTGGATTTTTATCAACTTGAAATCTTCACTCTTTTTATATATATCCACAGAATGCTTCCTATCGTCGCCATAGTTGGTCGTCCCAATGTAGGTAAATCCACCCTTTTCAACCGTTTAACAAAAAAAAGGAATGCCCTCGTTGATGATATTCCCGGTGTAACCAGAGATCGTCTATATGCTCCTCTACAATGGGAAGACAGAAATTTGATTATTGTTGATACAGGTGGTTTTGACTCTTTTCACAATGGGGATCTGTCAGATATGATAAGGAAGCAGGTGAAGGTGGCTATTGAGGAAGCCGATGTGGTTATTGCCTTGTTTGATGGAAAAACTGGTCCTGTGGTGGCTGATGAAGACTTGCTCGTGTTCCTAAGGCATTCCCTCAAAAGGGTATTGTATGCAGTAAACAAAATTGATGGCCCTGAACATGAGCATTTGAGTATGGAATTTTATTCTTTTGGTATTGACAGGGTGTTCCCTATATCTTCGACGCACGGATATGGAATAAGTTCTCTGATGGAGCACCTCCTGGAGGATTTACCTGTTACAGAACAGCCCCAAGAAGATGAGGGTCAAATAAAGATAGCAATTATCGGTCGCCCTAATGTTGGAAAATCTTCACTTATTAACAAACTAACTGGATCTGATAGATTAATTGTGAGTGAACTGCCAGGAACTACCAGGGATTCTGTGGACATATCCTTTAAGAGAGAAGGAAAATCATATCTATTAATAGATACTGCTGGAATAAGAAGAAGGGGTCGAGTTAAGAAGAAAATTGAAAAATTTTCCATCCTGAAATCCTTAAAGGCAATTAATAGGTGTCACATTTCTGT
Source organism: Desulfatiglandales bacterium (assembly GCA_046498285.1). Taxonomy (GTDB): domain Bacteria; phylum Desulfobacterota; class DSM-4660; order Desulfatiglandales; family B25-G16; genus B33-G16. The sequence continues at coordinate 3,001 of JAWOBA010000021.1, forward strand.
TATTGTCATCGACTCTCAAGCGGGTATATATGACCAGGATATAAAAATCTGCGGTTATGCACTTGATAGGGGTTGTGGTATGATTATAGCATTTAATAAGTGGGATCTTATGAAACATAAATCTCCTTTAATAAAAGCCTTAAGGAATTCAATTGACAGGAAAATGGGTTTTGTATCTTTTGTACCCACGATAAATATTTCAGCCCTAACCGGAGAGAAGGTTGAAAAATTATTCACCTTAATAGACAGAGTCTGGGGACAATATACTTATCATGCGTCAACATCTGCTATCAATAAAACATTAGAGAATATAGTAAAAAGACACCCCCCGCCATTAACTGGAGGAAAGAGGCCTAAATTTTTTTATGCCACTCAGGTAGCTATTCATCCACCTGTCTTTATTCTCTTTGTTAACAGGCCAAGCAGTATTCACCTTTCCTACAAGCGATACCTCATAAACCAATTTAAAGAAAACTTGGGGCTAAATCTTATTCCAATAAAAGTCTTTTTCAGGGAGAGATGAAATAATAAGTGCCTAAAAGAAAGGCAAGACCACACAATAAAAACCAGCTAACCCGTCTAACCCGCCTGAATACCGAAAATCAGGATGTTGGCGGGCGGGCAACCATCAAAAGACATTAAAATGATAATAATTTTAAATTGATGGCCTCGTAAAAAGTCAAACATCCCTCAGGCAGTCAGTGTAGGGATATGCCTGTAGCTGCGGAGGAATGGGATAAAAAACTTCTTACTTGGCTCAAGGCCATTAAAAAAAGCTCTTTGACAACAAAAAAAGCATGCATTTGAGCGGACACAACCCCTCCATGGGCTGTCTAACCGCCCTCCGGATAACAGTTGCCCTGAAGATATTCACTCCGATGGCTTTTAAGGTGGCACAGAAACGAACGGCTTTAACACCTCTGACTCTCAGATGTTTAACTCCCGTTCTCCTGTCATATTCTGACATGGTAGCTTTAGAGCCTGAACGCCACCTATAGCGGTCTTTAAACCCAGATTATGCAGTAGGCATCGTCACGAGGGTTGAAAAACCTCAGCGAAACGAGAAGTTGGAGCGATTTTGCGCCGAAGGCATATTTGTAAATATGTTGAGAAGCAAAATCGTGAAGCGAGCGTTGCAGCAGGGTTTTTCAGGTCGCAGTAGGTGGCTACTGCATAATCTGGGTTAAACTCATCGGTTTGCTCATAGGCTCTTCTTTTTGATAATCTCATTTCTTTATCCGTATAGCGAAGATAATGATATTTCTTGCCTTGCTTCACCGGGCAGATGTTCCGATTCGGACAATTAATGTACTGATGGGAATCAAACGCTGCAGTATACCTGTTTTTCTTCTTTCTTGGCCAAATAGGCTCATACCCTTGGGGCACGAAACAATGGTTCCCTTTTCAGTAACTTCAAAATCCGACAGGCTGATGCTACGTTCTTTTTCGCTTCCCATGGTAGGAGCAACAACCTCTACACCAAGCTGTGTGGCCTCCTGTAAGTTTTCATCACTACTATAAAGGGCATCCGCCAAAACCCCTTCAGGTGTAAGGCCACGTTCCTTGGTCGATTTAATAGCGGGAATCAAGGCATTGGCATCGCGTTCATGGGCAGGATCCACGTGAACATGGGTGATCAAATTCAGGCTCTTTTCTTTGGCATCTTCATCCTTGCAGAAAGTCTCCATCACCTATACCTGATAGCCCTGCCCCTTATGACCACTATATGTTGCATCAGGGTCTGAAGGGTTCTGAAGACAGTCAGAAGGAATTTCTTTTGGCCCTTTCAAATCAACCGGATTGTTATTATCTGATACATTGACCTTGTATTGTTCTTTTAAAACCAGTTCAAGGAATTTGTAATCATGCATAGTCTTGATTTCATGATGATCTTTGAACCGTTTAACGAGGTAAAAAAGATCAGAGCTGACCGACTTAAGTGTTTTGGCTGCTTCTGAAGGCTTTACCATGGAAAAGCATTGCAGAGATTTCTCAGAAAAATATGTTTCAATGATGCCTTCGTCTATAGTATCGAATAACTCTTTGTGTCCTCGCCTTAGGTTGACCAAAAACTTGTTGATGCTTGAGGTAAAGGTACCGATTCTACCCAAACGCCGCATGTTGGATTTAATGTGAACGGAATCTATCCTTTGATTGTCGGTCTTGACCTTGAAAATCTTTGATAGCTTGAAACCTTTGCATAACCCCTATTGATCTAAAGACGATGGGCTTTTTTCAGTTCCCTCCGGGGCGTAGGCCCTCCGGGCCGGAGGCCGAGGCTCCCGGGCTGGTCTTTTCAGCACCCTTCTCTCCGAGCGGGAGGCTCTACGAGCCGGAGGCCACCAGTCACTTCAAAAAAGTCCATCGTCTTTTTGAGGATGATTAAAATCGCCCGGTTTTTCAAAGGTCTC
>JAWOBA010000079.1:0-40360 GCA_046498285.1 Desulfatiglandales bacterium
TTGATCTAAAGACGATGGGCTTTTTTTCAGTTCCCAGGCTCTCGGGCTGGTCTTTTCAGCAGCGTATCCATGGGGGAGCCCGCCATAGGCGGATAAATTTTGCTCTATCCGCATTGCCCCGATAAATCAGGATCTCAGGGACATTGTTGACTTCGTTGACTTATTCCCTTTTTTGAACCATAAAGGCACCCCAGCACCATCTACCGGAGCTGCCCCAGTTGAACACCCTAAAGGGACCCCAGTGAAATAGGTAAGAAAAAGGCATTTCACGGGGTAAACCCGGTTCAACGGGGCGAGGCCCCAGTGAAATACACTCCGCTGTCATGTACATGAATTTCACGGGGCAAGGCGAAGGAAAGATTGTATGTCCGGCGGGTTAAACGCCGGACATAGATAGTTTCGCCTAAGGGGCAGTCCTTGCTTTGTGTACCTTGTGGCTTGTGGTTCATTGTAAACAACGTGGAATTCTGAAAATCGCCAGGTTTTTCAAAGGTCTCATTGCAATAGCGCTTTCCATCACATAGAGTTATATGTATCCTTTTTTCCTGTTTAAGAAGTATTACCACGCCTCATTTTCTTAGGGTAAGGAGGTAGAACGAAAAACTTATACAAACGCATTGACATTGGTCCTTTTATATTGAGGCATATAATGATAGTAACAATTTTAAAAATAAGAAGCGAAAAAAGGAGGTCAGCATGTTTAAGAAGATACTGTATCCCACCGATTTTTCTGATGCGTCAAAGAAGGCCATTAACTATCTTATGCAGTTAAAAGACGCTGGGGCCAAAGAGATTATAGTGCTTCATGTCATCGATGAGAAAGGGATTTCCGCCATTTCCCGATACGGGGCTGGCGGCGCTGTAGAAATTATTGGGAGGATAGAAAAAGAGGCAGGGGAAGAGGCAAAAAAGATAGAGAGAAAGTTGGGTCAACACGGTCTTATTGTGAAGGTGAGAATAGAGACTGGGATTCCCATTAAGGAAATACTAAATATTGAAGAAGAAGAGAAAGTATCCGCTATTGTCATCGGTTCTCACGGGAAGACTAACCTCGAGGAGATGGTTCTCGGCTCTGTGTCTGAACAGGTAATACGTCAGTCCAAAAATCCTGTTTTGGTTATCAAGAGGTAAGGTACAAAGGGGGAGAAAATCTATGGACCCTATTGTATAATGAAAAGCTAACCCATGATCGAATTTCTTTAGTGAACACGGACGTCAGAAGTATGGGGCGTTGAATGACATTATCCTTTTTAAATTATTGTGATGACAGTGGAGGGGGTAAAGTGAACCTTAGGCAAAAACTAGCCGATTGTGGTAACCCATTGGTTCAAGAGACTGCCCAAAGGTTGACCAGTGATGGATTGACTGAGCGCGAAAAGCTGAACAGGCTGTTTCATTACGTACGAGATGATATCAAGTTTGCCTTTCCCCAAGACAGTGATCTGGTAAAGGCCTCTACCACAATAAGACTTGGAAAGGGGCAGTGTAATACCAAAAGTACCTTATTTTAGCCCTTTGTAAGGCTGTTAAAATACCTGCCGCATCCACTTTTCGTTGATAAAGAAGGAGATACAAAGAGGACTTTTTACCGGGCTGGGCTACAAACTGATGCCACCCTTATTGTCTCATAGTTGGATTGAGGTGGAGATCGAAGAGAAATGGCGGCGTATTGATTCCTATATCAATGATGAGGATTATTACCTAGCAGCAAGGTCTGCACTAAAGAAGAAACGGTGGGATACTGGTTATTCATTCTCTTGTCCAGACGGAGAATGCAGTTGTGAGTTTAATGTCGATCAAGAGGTATTTGTGCAAATGGGGGCAGTAGTTGTTGATCATGGCGTCTGGGATGATCCGGGCGACTATTATGCTACAGATCAATATCAAAACCGGCCAAATACTATGAAGTTGATTCTTTACAGGCTTATAATTTGGAGAATCAATATGATGGTAGAATCCATGCGAAGAGGGCATAGGCAATAATGGCTTTTTATCAAGATCAAAGTGTGCAACCAACAACCAAGTGAGTAATTCCAGTGAACAAACGGTTCTGCAATTAGGAGGCTGCCAGCCAATCAATTCATTTGACCTCTATTCCAAGTCGATTCATAGAGGCAGCTGATTTCCGTTATGCCATCTTTAAATCAATCCGGTTACCCTATCTGAACGTTATAGTATTTGTGTATGATAAAATCATTTGCCTGTAGAGAAAAAGAAAAGTTGTTCAAAGATCTGTGCGATTTTGCCGCTTCCAATCATTTGAACGGCGGGCAAGAAAAAGCCTCACGGTTCTTTACGCCGCTTCGAACCCGGAAGCTTTAATGCTAAACCCAGGCAATAAGTTTCATTCTCTAAGTGAAAATAGGAAGGGACAATTCGTTATTAGCATTAATTTTAGTGAGAACTGCTTCAATTTAATCCCTATACCAAAGTTATTGAAACCGCTTTGTTATTTGGTATTGTCTTATTTATCGTTTTGACTTATAGAAAAATGTTTCCTACGAAGGAATTTCAAATTCAATTTGGAGACCTGTAAAGCTAACAATCAGGCAAACGCGGACTGGCAATTTATTTATACACCATTGCCATTTGCTTATCTTTAGTGTTGTGAGTCCGAGAAGATCACAAATAAGGCCTTACCAGGCAACATGCTAGCGGTACTACATTTTAAGGAGAAGATAATGAGCAAAAAACAAATTATTAGTATTGGTATTGTGGTGGTGTTAATTGCCACGTATTTGGGTATTAAATTGTACGCATCGAACGTAGCGGAAGGGAATGTGAATGAAGCCATAACCAAAGCTGCCAGCTTTGCTGATATTGATTACAAGAAAGTCAGTGTTGATTTATTAACAATGGATGTACGGATTTCAGATATTCTTGTTTCTCTAAAGGATTCGAGAGAAAAGATAAAGATTGATGAAATTACAATTCATGATATAGACGATAAGTCCGACATCCCGACATTTTTATCAATATCATGTGAGGGAATAGAGATAGATTTACATGACCTCGCAGATGATAGTGATATTAAGGCGTTAGGCTACCATGAAAGGATGATGATTAATCTAAATGTAGATTATGCTTATAACAAAGAAAAAAACGAACTTGATATAAAAGATATAAGATTAGAGGTCGATGAGGCAGGAACACTGAGTGTCAGTTTTCACTTAGGGAACATCAATCTAAAGCCGGAAGGAATAATTGGTGCCCTTTTCACCTTTCCTCACATTATTTTCCATGAAGCACAAATAAAATATGAAGATGATTCTCTGGTCGAGCGTCTTATACAGCTTGGTGCTCAAAGAAAACAGACAAGCGTAAAAGACTTCAAGGAGTCTTTAATGCGTCAGGTGGAAAAAGAAATTGAAAAGGAAAAAGATGATTTTATAAAAGAAGCATTGGTGGAAATAAAAAAATTTCTTGAGGATCCTGACGAATTTACTATTTCGGCATCTCCCTCTAAGCCACATCCATTAGGACGTATTATGCGTGTCAATGACCCGAAAGATGTTATTAAGCTCCTTAATATCACTCTTCTCCAAAAACGGTTCTAAAAAACTTATTGAAAATGTCCTCCTCATGGGAGACCGTATATCAAAGACAAAGTAAACGGAACCCCATATAACGGAGGACAGGATCATGATACGACATGCAAGCCTGTTTCGTCAATGTATCGCCCGTTTCAATCGAAACCAGTTCTACTGGACTTGGCGGGGGTTCAAGAGAGAGGTCATCTAAAAATGCTCACAAACTTTTATATCTCGGTGCCATTGAAATTAGTTGCTCTAACTCTTGCTGCCATCAAAAGAACGGATAAATCCTTTTCAAAATTAAATGAATACATTACTATTGATATTCGGTATTCGAGAATGAATAATTGTTTTGTGGGGAGAATCATCCGCTTTTCCATCGTATACCTACCCTATCCTGCTAAACGGCGCGTTGTGCCTCAAAAAGGAGAATTCTATGCAACATACATCAGCAGCCATCTCAGTATGCATTATACTTTCAATAACCTTATTCCATTGCTTGGTTGTTGCAGGTGAGCAGAGGGACGAGGACATCCTTGTTCAAGATAATTCTACCTTTGCTATCGATCTATACCATCAGCTTCACGCGACAGAGGGAAACATATTCTTCTCACCTTACAGCGTTTCAACGGCGCTGGCGATGACATATGCTGGAGCCCGTGGAAATACCGAGAAGGAAATTGAGCAAACACTCAAATTCTCACTTAAACAAAAAAAGCTTCATTCTGCATTCGCAGGTATTGAATCGAAGCTGAATAAGCTACAGAAGGCCGACAACATAAAGCTAAGCGTTGCGAACTCCCTGTGGCCGCAACAGGATTATAAGTTTTTGGATGAGTATCTGTTTCTTATTCGGAGGCATTACGGGGTCTCAATTACTCCTGTTGACTACAAGTGCGCGCGTGAAGCTGCGCGAAAGATGATTAATACGTGGGTGCAAAACAAGACACAAGATAAGATAAAGAATCTCATTCGTCCCGGTATTCTTACTGCCCTAACTCGGCTTGTACTGGTAAACGCCATTTACTTCAAGGGTAACTGGGAACACCAATTCAAGAAAGAACAGACAACGGATATTCCTTTCTACGTATCTCTCAGCAACAGCGTTCAGGCACCGATAATGACACAAAAGCAGAAGTTTAAGTATGCGGAAATTGAGGCAGTTCAGGTTCTTGAACTGCCTTATGCTGGAGGTGACTTGTCAATGATTGTTCTGCTGCCCCGGAAATCAGATGGCCTTAGGTGGCTCGAGAGGAACCTGACGGCAGATAATCTCAAGCGGTGGAAACGTCAAATGTGCAAGAGGGAGGTGCTCATTTTTGTGCCTAAGTTCAAGATGACATCGTTGTTCAGATTGGACAAAACACTTGTGACCATGGGCATGGTTGATGCGTTCAGCGGTTCAAAGGCTAACTTCGCCGGGATGGATGGAAGACCTAACTGGTTATACATCGGGGCTGTGCTTCACAAGGCATTTGTTGATGTGAATGAGGAGGGTACCGAAGCTGCTGCTGCCACAGCGGTCACCATGGTTGCTGCAGCTCTCCCCACTCCTCCTCCGATCTTCCGTGCAGATCATCCATTTCTATTTCTCATCCAGGACAACCAAACTGGAAGCCTACTGTTTATGGGAAGAGTGATTGACCCAACAAAGACAGGAGAATAGGATACACAACAAGCCGAGTTAAGATAGATTTTAAGCAGCTGTGACTTACCGACGCCCTTTACTGCCCCAGAAGGAGGGTGGAGTCGTTGATTCGCAAGATTAATCCATTTTAACACAAGAAGGTATGAGGCATGACTGAAACAGATATTTACCTTCACAGGCTGGTGGAATCCAATCCCTTGCGGGAGCCGCTTCTTCGTTCAGTTATACAGGCCTTACGCTTTCCCAAAGGGAGCAAAGGACTGGATGCAGGTTGTGGGATTGGTCTGCAAGCCTTGTTGCTGGCAGAGGCGATTGGGCCTACCGGGCATGTTACCGGCATTGACCTGTCGGCAAGGTTTATCCGGCACGCAGAGGAAAAGGTGGCGGAATCCCGGCTTTCGGAGCAGATTTCTTTTCAGGAAGGAGATGTGAGCAAGCTTCCTTTTGGCGATAACACGTTCGATTGGGTGTGGAGTGTTGACTGTGTAGGGTATCCTGTCGGCGACCATTTATCATTACTACGAGAACTTGCGCGGGTAGTGAGGCCTGGTGGTACGGTGGCCATTCTGGGGTGGTCTTCTCAATACTTACTTCCGGGATATCCGCTCCTGGAGGCGCGACTGAATGCGACCTGTTCAGGGTTTTCACCATATATCAAAGGGAATTTGCCGGAGTCCCACTTCATGCGCGTTCTGGGATGGTTTGGTAAAGCAGGTTTGGTGAAGCCCGAAGTGAAAACCTTTATAGGCGATATTCAAACACCATTGAATGATGATATACGCACCGCTGTGATTTCACTTTTTCAAATGCTGTGGGGAGAATTGCAGTCAGGCGTATCGCAAGAGGATTGGGCGGAATATCAACGTCTGTGTAAACCAGAGTCACCGGATTTTATTCTGGATGTTTCTGGCTATTATGGCTTTTTTACCTATTCGATGTTCCGGGGTAAGGTTTTGGGATGAATTCTTTGAGAAGATGAGCTATGGTTTACCGTGCAGTCATTTTTAGTCTTCAGACGGTAGATTGTCTCATAATGAAACCTTTGCATAACCCCTATTGATCTAAAGACGATGGGCTTTTTTTCAGTTCCCTCCGGGCCGGAGGCCGAGGCTCCCGGGTTGGTCTTTTCAGCAACGTATCCACGGGGGAGTTTTGCTCTATCCGCATTGCCCCGATAAATCGGGGCCTGCGGGTTCCCCCAATGATACGTTACGAAAAGACAGCACCCTTCTCTCCGAGCGGGAGGCTCTACCTTCCGGGGCGGAGTCCCCTCCAGGACGGAGTCGAGCCGGAAGCCACCAGTCACTTCAAAAAAGTCCATCGTCTTTTTGGGGATGGTGAAAATCGCCGGGTTTTTCAAAGGTCTCATAATATGCTCTACCATATGGCAATTTGGATTCGCTCCGTTGCCAAGGGGGGAGTTGATAATTATATAGATAGAAAATAATTATATTTGATCATCTAAACAAGGAGGATTATTATGAGAAAGTTATTTTTGATTTTTCTCAGAGGCTTATTTCCTTTTTGTTTTTTTCCTTCAAGACATCTGCCCATTGTGAAATACCCTGTGGGATTCACTATGATGAGATGCGAGTAACCACGATGAACGAGCATATTGCCACCATTAAGAAATGTATCAACCAAATCATGAAAATCGTAAAGAAAAAAAGCAGCATCATTCTAACCAGCTCGTTTGCTGGATTATAAATCAGGAGATATCATGCCTTATGTAAATATCAAAGTAACCAAAGAAGGCGTTACCATAGATCAAAAGGCCCAACTTATTAAAGGTGCAACCGACCTCCTTGCCAAAGTTCTAGGAAAGAACCCAGCAACTACAGTTGTGGTCATAGACGAGGTTGATACAGACAATTGGGGTGTTGGCGGCGAGACGGTAACAAAGCGACGACAGCGCGGCCAATAACCTAATGGGCTGAAGTAGCTCTAAGTGTCCCACCCGTATAACTTGAAGTTGTCAAGGGCCTTAAGGGGTGGCATTTTGGTAGGTTTTACCCCGACCGCAGAAATCAACGGACTGTGCCCCAACCTTTTGTGGCCGGAATTATGGCCGAAACGGTGTACCCCTAAGTCCCGCCCTTTGCCAAGGATCGGCAGACTACATGGGGCTGTTTTTCTCTGAATATCCTGACTTGAAATAATCGGAAAATTTTTTATGTCTCATTATGCTTTTCTGCTCGTCTCCTGCTTCCTTTTCGCGTTATAAACTCTTTCATCTGCAAGCCTGTCAGCTATTTCATATGTCGGTTCATTATGTTCTTTTGAAACCGCGATGATCTGCTCTATTTTACCTTCTATTCCCTCCACCTTTTTCATTGCTTCGTCTGTTGTACTGTGCTTTGCCTCCATGTAAATTGCGATAAGCCCACCTGCATTTATTACATAATCTGGTGCATAACGTATTCCTTTTTCGTGTAGAATCTTTCCATGGCGGTTTTCTTCTAATTGGTTGTTGGCAGAGCCTGCAACTATCTTACATGTGAGGTCTCCGATAGTCTTATCATTTATTATCGCACCAAGCGCACATGGGGCAAAAATATCACAGTTTACTGAAAAGATTTCTTCTGTAGATACTACTTTGGCCCCACATTCCTGAGAGACTCTTGTAGTAAGCTCCTCTCTCATGTCTGCAACAATGAGTTCAGACCCTTCCTTGTGCAGTTCTTTAGCCAGGTTATACCCTACATGCCCTACTCCCTGTATCGCAACCTTTAAACCCGATAAGGTTGAACTTCCATATACATCCTTGGCACAGGCCCGCATTCCACAAACTACTCCATGGGCCGTAAATGGAGAAGGATCGCCAATAGATTTGGATATTCCGGCTACATGTGATGTTTCTTTGTGCATTATTATAGCATCCTCAATTCCGATCCCGACATCTTCACCTGTGATAAACTCTCCTTTAAATGTCTCTACACATCGTCCATGGGCCCGGAGAAGTGCCTCGGTCTTCTGCTCAGGTTTCGCAATGATCACTGCCTTTCCACCCCCTGCATCTAACCCCGAAATAGATGATTTGCGGGTCATGCCTTTGGCGAGCCTCAGCACGTCGATGAGTGCTTCTTCTTCATCATGATAGTTCCAAAGTCTGGTACCTCCCCAGGCTGGTCCCAATGTAGTGTCATGAATAGCTATTATTGTTTTAAGGCCTGTCTGTTTGTCGTAAAAAAATGCGATTCTCTCACATCCATAGTTTTTTAATTTTTCAAATAGCATTGACATATAGACCTCCTTTTTATAGTAACATTTTACTAGTATATGGATATATAAATCTTGTTCGCTCAGTTATAAAAGACTTCCTATTAAGCATAAAATAATCTAAAATAAATTATAAATGTATGTCAATGAAATTGCATAAAGGCGAGACCTTTGCATAACCCCTATTAATCTAAAGTTGATAGGCTTTTTTTCAGTTCCAGGGCTCTCGGGCTGGTCTTTTCAGCACCCTTCTCTCCGAGCGGGAGGCGCTCCGAGCCGGAGGCCGCCAGGCACTTCAAAAAAGTCCCTCATCTTTCATACGATGACAAAAATCGCCAGGTTTTTCAAAGGTCTCAAGGCATGTGGCATTAAAGGTCGTGCCTGCGAATTTGAAATAACGTTACTATACTATTCAAATAAAAAATCAGCCTTTTCAGGTTGATTTTAGTGTTATTTTGAGATATATACTTAAACCTATTGGTGTCTGAACAAGACCTAATCAATGCTGTCAATTTGAGCAAAACGGGATGTCTTATCATGTTGAAATGATATAAAAGGAGTTTTCTTTTAGCGGTTAGTCATTTCAATAATCTTACAGTAGTAAATCTTACATGGTTTAAGGGAGGGTTGAGAATGGAAATTACGACATTAGGTGTAGTTGGTGCAGGTCAAATGGGATCAGGAATCGCCCAGGTAGCTGCTACGTATGGGCTTAAGGTAGTGATGAATGATATAGCCCAAGAATTTGTGGATAAAGGTCTTGCTGCTATTGAGAGTAGTCTTTCCAGATTGGTGAAAAAGGAAAAGATAGACCCTGAAGACAAAAAAAATATTAGTTCCCGGATAAGTGGTTCTATTGAAATCTCTGACATGAAAAAGGCTGATTTTGTGGTTGAAGCAGCAATAGAGAATGAGGAATTAAAGTTAAAGCTCTTTTCTGAGCTTGATAAGATCTGCCCCCCAGAAACGATCCTATCTTCAAATACATCCTCAATCTCAATCACGAAGATTGCTGGAGTAACAAAGCGGCCTCACCAGGTAATAGGCATGCATTTTATGAATCCAGTTCCTGTGATGAAACTGGTGGAGGTAATCAAGGGTTTAGCAACATCTGATGAGACAAATAGCGTTACCCATGATTTGGCCGTTAAACTGAATAAGACACCAGTAGATGCAAATGATTTCCCCGGGTTCATCAGTAATCGGATACTTATGCCTATGATAAATGAGGCTGCATACACATTATTTGAAGGAGTAGGCACTGCGAAGGCCATTGATGATGTCATGACCCTGGGAATGAATCATCCTATGGGTCCTTTGGCATTAGCTGATCTTATCGGATTAGATACCTGTTTATCTATAATGGAAGTGCTTTATAAGGGTTTTGGTGATTCAAAATATAGGCCGTGTCCTCTCCTTAAAAAATATGTAGATGCTGGATGGCTGGGAAGAAAAAACGGAAAAGGTTTTTATAATTACAGCAGTTGAAAAAGTAGGTGGAGATACTGAACTATGTTTGAACCTGAGATTAACCCTGAAAATATCAAGAAGGCAACATTTGTTGTTGCAATACCTTCTTATAACGAGGCAGACTCCATTGCCTTTCCTGTGAAGCAGGCAGATCAAGGAATACAGTCATTCTTTGGAGATATGAAGTCAGTTATCATAAACTGCGATAATAACTCTGATGACGGCACAAAAGAAATATTCCTGGGTATAAAAACTGATACACCAAAGATATACATATCAACAGAACCGGGTGTGAAAGGAAAAGGAAGGAATTTTAAAAACCTCTTTAAGAAGGTTATTGACCTTAAGGCTGAAGGGGTGGTCGTAGTTGATGCTGATTTAAAGAGTATCACACCAAAGTGGATAAAACATTTAGGACAACCCCTCTTTCAGGACTTTGGCTATGTTGCACCCCTTTATATCCGACATAAATATGATGGAACCATAACAAATTCTATTGCATATCCTCTAACACGCTCTCTCTATGGTAGAAGGGTCAGGCAACCTATAGGTGGTGATTTTGGATTTTCTGGAAAATTGGCTCAAATCTACCTTCAGAGTGATACCTGGTCAGAGGCTATAGCCAATTTTGGTATTGATATCTGGATGACCACCATTGCCATGAATGAAAATATCCCCATTTGCCAGGCATTTATGGGAAGGCCAAAGATTCATCGAGCCAAGGATCCGGGTGAAGATCTTGGACCCATGTTCAGACAGGTGGTGGGAACTATTTTTGATATGATGATAAAATTTTATCCTTTCTGGAGTAATGTAAAGTGGAGTAAGCCAACTTCAATCTTTGGTTTTGGCCTTGGAGAAACTGAAATGCCACCACCTGTGGAGGTAAATAATGACCTATTGTTTACCAAATTTCATGATGGTTTTACTGCCTTCAATCACATTTGGGAGAAGATTCTTCAGAAAGAGAATGTGAATAAATTACAAGAGATAAGGAAAATGAATAGAGACCAATTTGATTTTCCTACCAACCTCTGGATTAATGTTTTGATTGATTTTACTGTTGCCTACAGGGATAAACTGTGGATGGAAGATGAACTTTTAGATTCCCTTATCCCTTTATATCTCGGCAAAACTCTTTCTTATGTCAAAAAAACAGAGCGAATGACCGTAAGAGATTCAGAAGAGTTTATTGAAGAAGAGTGCATCCAATTTGAGGCTACCAAAAAGCTTTTTATAACGCAGTGGAATGGGGATAATCCTAATTAGTTTTTGTCAATTTTAATGCAAGAGGAGATTACCGATGGCCAAGATATTAGTTGTTGATGATGAAGAACATATCAGATTGCTTTACTCTGAGGAATTAACCGAGGCCGGTTATGAGGTTATCACAGCTGCAGATGGATATGAATTGACAAAGAGGATCGAGAAAGAAAAACCTGATCTCATTATTCTGGATATAAAAATGATTGATTACAATGGTCTCGATCTTTTACAAGATATTAGGAATAAATTTTATAACCTCCCGGTCATATTGTGTACTGCCTATGATACCTTTAAAGAAGACATTAAATCTATTGCAGCGGATTTCTATGTCATTAAATCTTTTGATTTAACTGAGCTTAAGAAAAAGATAGCGATGGCTTTAGAGTCAAATATACCTTAGCTGTCATATCCTTCCTTAACTTTCTTCTGACAGTATGAGATAAATCCCGAAGAGTAAAAAGAGGAAATTTGCAAGCCATGCGGCTAAAAGTGGCGGCAAAACCCCTGCTAAGGCAAGAGATCTTGATAAGCCAAATGTCAACAGATAGAGAAAACTAATGCCTATACCAATAGTAATAGCAAAAGGTATTCCGCCTTTTTTCTTTCTTAATCCCAGTGGAATTCCCACCAATGTAAGGACCAGTGAAATAAAGGGAAAGGCTATTTTATTATGGAGTTCTACCTGGCACCTTGTTGAATCGTAACCCTCTTGCCTTATTTTTTTCGTATACGTTTTTAGCTTCCAAAAACTCATTTCTTCTGGTGCCTTCATCGTCCTCTGAAAAACACTGGGCGTTTCAGGAAGCAGTATCGTATGATGGTGAAAGCTCTCTGTTTCCAGTGCTCCATCAGGTGTAATTTTTTGAATAAGCCCATCATTAAGATACCATATGCCTTTCATCCATTTTGCCTTTCTTGCATCGATTCTTTTATGTAATCTAAAGGCATCATCAAAGAAAAAGATTGAGAGTCCCTCTATTACATTCTTCCTGCTGTCGTATGAGCGAATCTGATAAATGGAGTTTTTGCCCCTATACCAGAGATGAGACAACTTATAGGACCCCTGAGGGTCCTTTTTTTTAACTTGGTATTCCCATATATCATTAGCCACCGATCTGGTAATAGGAACAATAGATTCAGAGAAAAAGAAGGAGACAACCCCTATAAAAACAGAGATAATGATTAAAGGAGAAAAGAGACGAAACAGGCCTATTCCACAATTCTTTATCGCCAATATCTCGTTGTGTTTATTCATTATGCTCAACGTGAGCATAACAGAGATGAGAACGGATATTGGCAATAGCTGTTGTACAACAGAAGGTATATTATAGATAAAAAATGAAAAGGCCACCTCTAACGGAACATTGGCCTTTAAAAGACTATCTATCTTTTCAAAGAATTGTATCATAAGAAAAATTATTAAAAAGGTAAGCAAGGAGACAAAGAAGAAAGTAAAAAACTCTTTATAAAGATAGCGTGAAATGATTTTCATTTTTGGGTAGTATTTTGATTATGCCTGTGCTTAGTTTGAATTAGTCAGTTGTATTTCTATTCTGATACAAATTGTAAATACGAAAGGATTCAGGGTGCTGATTGTACCTTCTTTAAATTATTTTTTCTATTTCTTTTCAATGGACAACTGACAATCCCGATCTATCGGTACTGACGTGATTCATCTTTTCTTTAGATGTAAAATCCTGGCAATTTTTGCTGCAGTTGCCTTAATAAAGAGATCACGCTCTTCTCCTTGGAAAGGCTTTCCGGTATGTTGGGGTTTTCTGGAATCATCTGATTGGATGAAGATAGGTGTGTTTGTCAATTCTTTTTTTGGCTTGACCTCAAATTCGGGTGGAAATCTATTAGCAAAATACATTTCCTGAAAGGAAGCAAATTTAAGGGCATGGGCCGTGGCAACAAGTATGCCTATTTCTTCATTGGATACAAGGTCTTCATGTATTGCCTTCATAAAACCAGCCATTGATTCACCTCCCTGTGTACAGGAAATATGCCCATGTTTGTTTGCTATTATCATAGCATCCATTATTTCCTGCTCAGTTACCTGGGTAATGAATACCTTTTTTTCCCCTGCTGACTGATTATATTCCCGAACTAAATCAATTACCCGTGGCATGGAAACGGGATTTCCGATCATAGCTGCCTGTGCCACACTCGCCTTTACAGTAACCGGCTCAAAGTGCTGCTTGGTGGGGTCATCTTGGGCATAATATTGATATACAGGGTTAGCATGCTCTGACTGAACACCGATAATCTTTGGTAGTTCCGGAATGATCTCGGCCTTTAAAAATTTTAAGAAACCACTCATGATTGCCGTGATATTACCGGCATTGCCAATCGGAACAACTACCACCTTATCACCTAAGTGATAATCAAAATCCTGGGCTATTTCAAAGGCAAATGATTCTTGTCCCAGGATTCTCCAGCTGTTTTTAGAATTTAAGAGGACAACATTATAATTCTCACTCAGTTCTTCTACTACCTTCATGCAGTCATCAAAGACGCCAGGTATCTCTAATACCGTTGCCCCACTTCCGAGTGGCTGTAAGAGTTGTTGCATGGTGACCTTTCCTTTTGGGAGAAGCACTACCGAATGTATAAAATCAGTGAGATATGCTGAATAGAGTGCACCTGAGGCGGAGGTATCGCCGGTAGAAGCGCATATAGTTAAGAAATCAGTACTATTATGAGTTTTTGTAAAGAAGTTTAAAAAACTTAGGGCACAGGCCATTCCCCTATCTTTAAATGAGAGGCTCGGATTCAATCCTTCATTTTTAAAATAGAATGGCCCGCCTATGGTGGAGGCGAGATCGTGGTTAGCCATAACTATGGGGGTGTGTGCCTCTCCAAGATATACTATGAATTCCAATGGTATAATGGGTGCAATGAATTCATAGTAGGAGAAGATGCCTCTAAGAGGATTGAAATTAAGCATTCTTCTGTAGTCAAAGATTCGTCTCCACAAATCACCACCTCTGTGCTGTATGCCTTCTTCTTCCTCATGATGCAGCATCAACAACCCGCCACATGATGGGCAGGCATAAAGAAGCTGATCAATATCGAATTCACGTTTGCAGTCAATACACCGGTAAAACATTCTGCCTGATGGTCCAGGTATAAGATATTTTCTGATATTCTCTGGAAATTTTTCCAATTTCATTGTTTAATTGCCAGCAAGATATTAATCTGACCAGCTGTGGGCACCAATAAGATTAACAAAACGGCATCCTCCTAAATTTTTTTGCTCTATATTTTTTCCTTTTCTGATAACCTTTATCAATTCTTGGCTGTACCTGTCACCAACAGGTATAATCATTCTTCCGTTATCTGCCAGTTGATCAATAAGTGGCTTTGTTACATATGGTGCACCAGCCGTTACCATGATAGCATCAAAAGGGGCATATTCCTTCCAGCCCAGCGTACCGTCAGAGACCTTAAAAAGGATATTATCATATCCCAACTGGAACAGTACTTTCCTGGCGTTTCCCAGTAAGGATTTAATTCTCTCAATGGTATAGACCCTGCTTGATAATTCAGCCAAAATTGCTGTCTGATAGCCAGAACCTGTTCCTATCTCTAAGGTATTTTCATATCCCTTCAACTCCAATGTCTCTGTCATGAGTGCTACCATATACGGCTGTGATATAGTCTGCTTTTCACCTATAGGAACTGGGTGGTCATTATATGCTTCTCCATATAGGGCATCTTCAATAAAGAGGTGCCTGGGGATTTTACCCATAGCCCGAAGAACTCTTTCATCTTTAATACCACGGGCGATTAACTGATGTTTTACCATCCTTTCTCTTGAAAGAGTGAAATCATGCGACATACGGTATTATTGCCCTTTTATCCTCTCACCTTTTCATACCATGCCGGCTAAATCAATCCTCTGTCGACGCCGCAAGCGATTAATCTCTCAAACTCCTTGGCAGGCTTGAAAAATGAAAGTCCATATTTATCATACAGTGCCTGTAGTCTTGTCCGGGTTGCTCGTACGCCCTTCTGGCTCACATAACGGGCAGGGCCGTGCCAGCAATCGGGGAATCCAATCCCCAGTATGGCTCCAATATCCATGCTAAGATAGTCTTTCAAAATGCTGTCATCTAGGCAAAGAAAGGCCTGGTTTACCATGGCAAGCAAAAGCATCTCTTCTGCCTCTTTCCTTTGAGGAGTTGGAAGAGATGTTGTGCGAATGACAAAATCCAAAACTGATTTATCCGGCTTCATGCCATCTTTATAAAAGCAGGGTTTTCCGGCACCGGTATAGCCTGCTTCATACATCTTTATGAGGGTCTTTGGCATAGGCAATAGGGCAGGCATTCGGGATTCCATAAAACGGCCTGCATGGTATACCACATTTCCACCTGCGGTGCCATACACATGAAGGGGCCCCTGAGGAAAGCCTGCCTCAAGTGCTAGACGGTCTATCTCCCACGGATCAAGCCCCATTTCTGCCAGGTAAAAACCAGTCATCACAAACACACCAAAGGTGCGGCTGGTATAAAACCCGGGCCCATCACCCACGATAATGCAGGTTTTTCCCTGCTGACGACCGGAGTTCACTGCGGTGGCAAGTGCTGTTTCAGAGGTCTTAGGACCCTGAATTACCTCCAAAAGAGGCATAAGGGGTACAGGTGAAAAATAGTGCATTCCAACCACCTGTTCCGGTCGATCTGAGTGTGCTGACATTTCCTCCATAGGGATCGTAGAGGTATTGGAGGCAAAAATGATATCAGCATTGACATCCTGTACCTGTTTGAGAATTGTTCGTTTGAGCTTCAAATCTTCGAATACCGCCTCTATCACCAAAGGCGTGCTCTTGAGTTTTTCATAGTCCTCCGTGGGCCAAATGTTATTCATAGTTCTATCTTTCCGCTCTGAGAGCCAATGGCCTTTTTTAACTAGTGTCTCCAACCTACTACCGATCTTTTCTTTTCCTGCCTGGGCTGTCTGTTTATCTACATCAATGAGCGCTACCTTCATGCCCCTCTCGGCGCAGATCTGGGCAATTCCCTGACCCATTAATCCAGCACCGATGATGGCTATCTCTGGTACCATTATGGCTTTTTTGCGATAAATTGTTGTGAGTTTAGGAACAAGGCTTGTTAAGGAAAAAAAGAGATCAATCTTGTTTTTGACATTAGAATCGACAAGCAGCGGAGCAAAATGATGCACTTCATTTCGGACAGCCTCCTGGAACGGTAAGTCAAGACCCTCTTCAATGGCATCAATAGCTGCCTTGAAATATGGTTTCTCCGGGCACACGGTATAACGCTCACGGGCCGTTTTAATAAGTTCTTGTTGCTCCTTTTTACTTAAGAGATGGGGTTCTTTCCACTCGGGATCGTAGTTTCTGTTCACTATCTCTTTATTGTTCTCTATCCACTTTTCTGCCTGTAGAAATATCATGTCTTCAGAGACTATGGTCATTAGGCCTGAAGGTAGGTAAAATTCCACGGGTAAAACCCTTCCGCCCAAGATAACGTCCAGTGTAGTCTCGAATCCCATGGCCTTTCTGAGAGTTTCAGGTCCTCCACCGGCAGGAAAAAGACCTACATTTATCTCAGGAAACCCCAATTTTGATCCGGAAGTAGCAAATATATGGTCGCATCCCCATAGAAGAGTTTCAAAACCGCCTCCGAGGGCTGTTTGACCAACCAGGACGGCTACAACCGGAAAGGGGCTTTTGGCCAGCGCGTCCAGAGTCTCATGGAGCTTCAGAACAAGATGTTTTACGCTAAGAGGTGATGGCTCCTTCATAATTTCTATAAGGTTTGCTCCATCCAAGAAACTTGTTGCCTTTGCTGATGATAGAATAACGCCTTTTACCCTGTCTTTGTGTGCCTTATTTGTGACTTCTTCCAAATCTGTGATAAATTGTGTACCAATGGTATTAACAGGTCCAGCTGTATCAATCTCGAAAACTGCAATGCTTTTTTCTTTATCCATTTTATATCTGAGTTCCTGCACGGTATCATCTCCCTTGAATTTTGTTATCTACCTATTCAAGATAGTAATTCGTTTTCCTGACCCTTGTATGTTAAGTATTGATATGCCTCAGCCATGTTCTAAACCCGAATAATAATCCCTTCGCCCTGGGTTAGTCCACCACAAATAGCAGCCACTCCTTGGCCGCCGCCCCGTCGCCTGAGTTCATACATCAAGGTCATAGCTATTCGAAGACCTGATGCACCTACTGGATGACCGATTGCTACAGCCCCACCATTGACATTGGTTTTTGACAGCAGTCTATGCCATTTTTGCTCATCTGTACCAGCCAAAATCTTGGTGCTAACAAGAGGCATGGCTGCAAAGGCCTCATTAATCTCTATGAGGTCCATGTCATCAATGGTCATTCCATTTCTGTCCAGCACTTTCTTTATGCTCAAAGCCGGTATCCAAGAAATACCATATGGCATATCGGTTTCACCAGCCTGATCTACAATAGTTCCCAGTATTGGGAGATCCAAGGATTTTGCTTTTTTTTCTGTCATTACTACCATGGCAGAGGCACCATCATTTAACCCCGGGGCATTTCCTGCAGTAGTCGTTTTTGATCCAAATACGCTGGGGAGCATCTCAATAAGAGCTATACTTCCATTGGGCCTCGGCATTTCATCCGCCGAAAAAAGATATTCCTTTCGTCCTGTCCTCACTTGTATTGGAACAATCTCATCTTTAAATTTATCTCCCCTCATAGCATCTGCCCATTTCAGGTGTGAGCCCATGGCAAAGGTGTCAAGCATTCTCTTGGAAATGCCATATTTTTCTGCTCCTTCAGAGGCGTCTACTGCTACTGAATTATAGCCAGGATAGGAGATAGGATAAATGGGATCGGAAAAATGTACCTTTCCAATTCTCACACCAGTTCTCAATTGTCGACTGGAATGAGGTACACGGCTCATAGCTTCCACTCCTATGACCAGCGCTGATTCAAGCTCACCAAGACGCATTCCCCAAAGAGCCATACGAAGACCTGTGAGAGGTGAACAACATGCCGTGTCCAGGGTGGTGGTAAAAACATCTCGCTCCAGCTTGAGGCCAATTTGTCTGCCAGTAACAGAGCCTGCTTCAAAGGAACTCGGTATACAGTTGCCAACAAAAATTTGATCTATATCCTTAGTTATGTCTTTTCCAGGAGCCATAAGAGTTGCCTTAGCTACATGGACAGCTACATCAAGTGGTTCCATCTCTGCGAGGGAACCCAGATATTTTCCAAAAGGGCTTCTTTTAGCGCTTACAATAACATATTCTCCCATCCCATCTTCCTTTCATTAAAAACCGAAATGAATTTTCATGATCATTGCTCACTCACCCTGCCGAGTATTTCATCCGCAAGCATGGTTCTCTGTATTTGGCCTGGTTCCAAAAAAAGATCAAGCATTTTCGCATCCCTGTAAAAATGTTCAATCTGGCCCTCTTTCATATATCCATATCCCCCATAGATCTGTACAGCATCATATGTAACCCTGTAAGCTGTCTTTGAGGCAATCATCCTGGACATGAGAATGGATCGAGCATCAGGTTTTAGTTGATCAAAAGACCATGCTGCCTTATAGGTGATAAGACGGGCTATCTCCACGTCTATATACATATCTGCCAGTTTATTTCTTATAACATCAAAGCTTGCAATTGGTTTACCAAACTGCTCTCTCTTTTTACTATACTCAAGTGCCCTATCCAGTCCGCCCTGAGCTATACCTATACTCATGGCACCGGTTTTTATCCTCACTTCATTGAAAAAGTTTTGCAACTGAAAGTAGCCGGTGTCCTTTTGCCCAACTCTATTTTTTGCTGGAGCATGGACATTGGTAAAGGCAACTGTGTCCATTGGGATCATCCTCATGCCCACCTTTTCACCCATACTTGATACCTCTATTCCATCTATATCTCTTTCAAGGAGAATGACATCTTGTGCGTGCGGTGTATCCAGCCTGGTTTGGCAGATAACAATTATATAGCTGGCTATGCTCGCAAGCGTAACAAAGGACTTCATTCCATTAATCATAAATCCCTGGGTATTAATTGTTGCAGTAGTTGCTAAGGGTGCAGGTAAATACCCTTTTTCTAAAAAAGCAGTTGTAACGATGGCTTCACCGTGTGTAACAGAGGAAAGGATTCTCTTTTTTTGATCTTCATTTCCATTTCTTCCAATCATTTCTGAGCCAAAATCTGAAAGTGCCAATGACATGCCAATGCCGGAATCTTGCCGGCAAAATGCTTCTACTATCAGGGCATTTTCTAAAAGGCCAAGTTCTTGCCCGCCATGCTCTTCAGGAAAGCATACCCCAATAAATCCAAGCTCGCATGCCTTTTTCCAGATTGTTGTTGGAAATTGCTGCCTTTTGTCGTAATCAAGAGCAGCATCTGGATCAAATTCACCTTTGGCAAAATCGCGAGCCGCCTTCTGGATATCTTTCTGCTCGGTGGTCAAATGAAAATCCATCAAATTCCCAATTTTCTTCCTATAATTCTTTTCATAATCTCATTTGTTCCTGCATAAATAGGATGTGCCCTAACATCACGAAAATACCTACCAATGTTATAGGCTTCTAAAGAGCCATAATCTCTGTATACATCCATGCACTGAGATATTATCCTATTGGCCATATCAGAGGTCCACCATTTTGCCATTGATACCTTTTTAATGATATCTTCACCATGTATGTGATCATAGATGAGACTATGTAAAAAGGTACGTCCTATCTCAATATCAGTGGCCATCTCTGCTATCCCATTTGTTTCAATCGGCATCCCATGGCGGTGCAAGACTTTTTTTTGTTGGTAATACCCAAGAGTCATATTAAATACAGCCTCTGCTGATGCCTGGGACATAATGGCGCTTACAAGCCTTTCTTGTTGGAGTTTTTCCATCATATAATAAAATCCTTTTCCTTCTTCTCCCAAGAGGTTGGATACAGAAACCCGGCAGTCACTGAATATGAGTTCACCCGTATCCTGGCTATGCCACCCTGTTTTTTCCAGATTTCTACCTCGGGAAAACCCAGGGGAACCATCCTCCACACAGATAAGGCTGATATCCTTATGCGGAGATCTTTTTTCTGTTTCTGTTTTACAGGCAACGACAATAAGGTTGGATAGTATGCCGTTAGAGATGTATATCTTTTCTCCATTAATGATATAGTTTTTTCCCTCTTTTACGGCTGTTGTTCTAATGGATGATAGATCTGAACCTGCATTCGGCTCTGTCATAGCCACAGCAAGGATTATGTCACCTGAAATGCAACCAGGAAGCCACTTTTTTTTCTGTGCTTTGTTTCCAAAGGTATGTATATAGGGAGCTACAATATCACTGTGAAGTCCGGCCATAAGACCATATACTCCGGCATAGGCCATCTCCTCCGTGATAATAAAGGAAAATTCAAGACCAAGTCCTGCCCCGCCATATTCTTCTTCAATCCAAGGGCACAGATATCCACTCTTGCCCATTTTTTTCCATGCTTCTTTAGGGATAATTTCTGCTTTCTCCCATTGGTCATAAAAAGGGATTATTTCTTTAGAAAGAAAACGTTTAAACCTCTCCCTGAAGAGGAGGTGATTTTTTGTATATAAATTGGTTTGCATGCTTGTTTAAAGGGCGGGAATCAGGAAAGCCATCTTTTTCGTCTCTTGTAGTGCTTTACTTCCTTGTAGCTCTTCCTTTTGCCGACTTGACTTAAACCCAGGTAAAACTCCTTGATATCCTCGTTTTCTTTAAGTTTAGCTGAGGGTCCATCCAGCACTATTCTTCCATTTTCCATGACGTATGCATGATCTGAGATTGAAAGGGCAACAGCGGCATTCTGCTCAACCAGGAGGATTGATGTATTGTTGGTTTTATTTATGAGTTCGATAATTTTAAAAATCTCTTTCACCATGGACGGGCTCAACCCGAGAGATGGCTCATCAAGGAGCATTAATTTAGGCCTGGCCATTAAACCCCTTCCCATGACCAACATCTGTCTCTCCCCTCCTGAAAGGTAGCCGCTGACTCTATGCCGCATTTCTTTTAGAATAGGGAAGTATTGATAGACATTTTGCATATCCTGTTTTATTTTCAGTGTATCATTTCGTGAATATGCCCCTACCTTAATATTTTCTTCCACAGTAAGTTGTTCAAAAAGGGGCCGACCTTCCATGACCTGAACAATACCCAGTCTAACTATCTCTTCAGGCCCATTTTGATCAATTCTTTTTCCTTCAAAGGTAATGCTGCCATCGGTTATTTTCCCTAATTCGGTTTTTAAAAGACCTGATATGGCCTTTAAAGTAGTAGACTTACCAGCCCCGTTGGCCCCTAAAAGGGCGACGATATTTCCCTCCATGATGTCAAGGGATACCCCTTTAAGGACCAATATAACATCACTATAGATCACCTCAATGTTGCTTAGGGCCAGCATATCTATTTCTTTTCTGGTGGAGGAACGATTTTCAGGGTTGAGGTAGCAATCGTATTAGAATCTAAACCGGTTGCATTAATCGTATACACACCAGGTGGTATTGGTTTTGCCTCTTTGAAATTTGGCGTTACTACCGGGGTCCATCCCACCTGAAAAAACCAGTTCAGCGTAGCTGTAGGCTCCATGGCAGCACTAAAGTTACCATTTTCGTCAGAAGTTCCAACAGCAATTCCAACATCATCTCCCTCTTTTACCCCTTTCATTTTTAACCCAGCAGGGAGAACCATCTCCACAGTTATCATCTCCTTGGGAGCAAAACCTGAACCTTGAAAGGTAACAGGTTTTTTAATCAAAGCTGGTGACAGGAATGTCTCTGGAGGGATGACCTGGAGTGTTGCCTGTGGTGCTGCTGATAATTGTGAGGCGGGATATGCAATAGCCCCTAATACCATGGCTGGAGTAATAAAAAATAGGAAAATAATCTTAATAATTTTCATTTTTTGCCTCCTTTCTATATTTGATTAGAATTTATGAAGGCTTACAGCATCAGGTGCCTTTTGCCAGCCGGTTATGGGAGTAATTGTTCCATTCTTCACACGGTAGATTTTAACTTCCAGACTCCCCCTCCTTGATGTGGGGCTATAGGCACAAGGCCCTTGAATACCATCTTTATCAAGGCCTGTAATTTTTTGATATGCATTGTACATATCATCTGGTTTGAGATTGTCATACCCTACAGCCTGAAGGGCTGTCTTTAATCCTGCTTCATAGGTTATACCCCAGGAAATTCCCATACCGTAAACTTCATTAAATTTACTCATGGAACCCCTGTGTTTTTTCCAAAGATCCGTTACCATCTTATTATTTTTGGAATCCTCCCCCCTCTCATAAAATGATGTAATCACGGTATCTTCTAAGGCCTTTGCATGAACTCCAACACCGAGAGCTGTAGGCCCCCAGTAATCACTGGTCATCTGAATCTTTTTTGTTAGACCCAAAGCATAGGCATCCCTGATGACATTGGTGGGGGTAGGATCAACTCCACCTGCATGAATGTAATTTGCGCCTGCTTCGGCAAGCCGTGTCAAATAGACATCATGTTTGAGTGTTCCAGGCGGAAAAAACTCGGGTGGAAGAAATTTTATGCCCAGCTTTTCCGCATATTCTTTACCGCCCCGCAAATGTTCTCTGCCATAAGGGTTGTCCCAGCTAAGATATCCCACCACAGGTGCATCACTTTTTCCCTTGGCCTTCCAGTCAGCCATGATCCAGTCTAAGGTGGCTGCAAAGGCATCCTGGTACGCAGGACCCCATATAAAGGTCCTTTGAATGTGGGCTTGGAATTCCCCGTCTCCCGGCACGATTTGAAGTCTCTTGTCCTTTTCAATTAATCCGGCAACTGCCTTACCGATACCGGTACTAATGGAATTGACGACCAGCAACTTTGGGGTCCTTCTATACCGTTTATAGGCTGATACAGCTCTGGCCACATCATATCTCGTATCAATACCGATAAATTTTATCTTGACACCATTAACCCCACCCTTTGCGTTTATCTCCTTGAGATAATCCTCAAGACCCATATCAGCCGGAACATTGAGGCCTGCAATAGGGCCTGTATAGTCTGCCAGACTGAGATAGGAAACCTCTTTAGCAAAAGATGATGAACTGAAAATAATAATTGCAAAACAGATTGTTAAAACTGTTGAGAGAAAAATTAAACATTTTTTTCTCATAGGAACCCCCTTCCATTTTAAAAGGTTTTGTACCAAAAGAGCTTACATGAATACAATGCCTGTAATTATTTATCACCTCCTTTCTTTTAATAAGCAAAGGGATAAAGCCTGTAAGAGGTCTTGAATATCTCCCAGCGGTGTGCCAGACCTCTTGGTTCAAAGATTAAAAATATTATTACTGCCAGACCAAAGGCAACAAGCCCAAGAGCAGCAGCTGGAGATGATCCCAGCCAGGGGAATACCTTAGCCAGTACCGGTGAGGTAAACATAACAACTTCATTGAGGATTCGAATAAAAAGAACACCAAAAAATACTCCAGGGATGCTTCCCGCGCCTCCGATAATCAGCATGCCAACATACTCCAGGGCATGAAGCAACGTAAATTGCTCGGCGTTGACTACAGTGATTAAATGTGCCCACAAGGAGCCTGCAATTCCTGCATAAAAACAGGAAATAAAAAAGGCCAGTGACTTGTAATAGTAAAGGTTGATCCCCATTACTTCTCCTGCAAGGTCATTATCTCGTATAGCCACAAAGGCCCTGCCAGTTTTGGATCGGATTAGATTTCTGGCAGCATAGGTCATAATAATCATCACCGTAATGATGATATAGTACATCCTTTCATCTGTATCGAATTCAAACCCTCCCAGGCTTGGGGGAAGGGGGTAAAGGCCTTTAAATGAGCCGGTAATCTCCAAGTGAAGGATGAGCCAAATAACCAAAAAGTGGATGGCGATAGTAGCCATGGCCAAGTACATACCCTTGATCCTCAGGGAAGGGGCACCACCAATAATCCCAACTGCTCCAGCCATGATCCCTGAAAGGGGAAGGGCGATCCAAAATGAAAGTCCAACTTTTATGGTAAGAACGGAGGATGTATATGCACCAATAGCCATGAATGCAGCTTGGCCGAATGATATTTGGCCGCAATAGCCGCTTACAATCTGCAGACCGAGGACAACAATCACGCTAATTGCGAGCAAATTCATAAAACTGATGAGATAATAAGAACCAAATAAGGGAAAAATGTAGAGAAGTATCAGGGCGGATACAAGGATTGTCCAATGTTGCCATGTCCTGATGATAGCGATATCCAAGGCGTAACTTTTATCAAATACACCGCATGGTCTCATAATGTAGCTCCACTTTGCTCCATCCCCCTGAAGCAGCGGGGAAAAGTTGTAATACTGTAGTATTTATTCGCCTTCCATGTCCCGAGACCGGGAGGGAGAGGCACGATTTACCGGAAACACAATTTTGTTTCTGTAGTATTTCAATAGCTGGCTTCGTTAACCTATGGCCATACAGATCAGGTCTGAGCCAGAGGATAGTTTGGGTTTATGAGAATCTAAAATAACGAAACTATTTATTCCTATTTTATTCCCATTTTTCCAATATCCCATCACCCCGTTTGCCCATAAGAGTTATAGAAGATAAGAAGCTAAAAAAGCTATAACCTCTATAAATAATTTCAACCTATAAAAATCTAATTATATTCTTTCAATCCTTACCAGGCCAAATAGGCCATACGGTCTAATGAGTAATATGAGAAGAAGAACTACATATGCGGCAACATCCTTGATTCCTCCACCTACGAGGGGATCAAGATACGCTGCACCTACATTTTCGACAAAACCTAGAAAAAGCCCGAGTACAAGAGCGCCGAGCAGGGAATCAAGCCCACCACAGATTGCTACAATAAGGCCATTAATTCCAATATATGGCAGCATGTAGTATATA
This sequence comes from Desulfatiglandales bacterium, assembly GCA_046498285.1. Lineage (GTDB taxonomy): Bacteria > Desulfobacterota > DSM-4660 > Desulfatiglandales > B25-G16 > B33-G16. The sequence continues at coordinate 25,028 of JAWOBA010000079.1, forward strand.
TCCATTACATTTGCGGTAGCGATTCCTGCTACTGCTGCAACCATAGCCGATAGTATCCAGATATAGGAGAAAATATTTTTAACGATTATCCCTGTGCTCTGGGCCAAGCGATGATCTTCTGCCGTTGCCCTCATTCCCAGCCCGAGTTTGGTATATTTGAAGATCAGAGAAACGGCTCCAAATAATGATAATGCCACAAAAAAACTGATGAGCTGGTTTATCGGAATGGAAAGGCCATAGATGACATAATTACCTGTAGGCAAAAAAGCAGGCAATGTCCTTGTTTCTCCCTTGAGGTAAAGAACGAAAATGCCTTCCAGGGCAATAAAGATAGCAAAGGTCATCAAAAAGGCGGAAAGCAGGGGCTGACCAATAAGGGGGCGAAGGGCCATCCTTTCAATGAGGAGTCCGAGCAGGGCCGTCAAGATAAAAGCAGGAATAAGACTAATCCAGAAAGGGAGACCTAGACCACTTAAAAAAAGCCAGAAAAAGAGGGCTCCAAATGCAACTAACTGTCCATGGGCCAGACTGACCACATGGGTGGATTTGTAAACCAGAACAATGCCTGCAGCTACCAAGGCATATAGACTGCCAATCATCAACCCTGTTATTGCCTGTTGAAGAAATCCGACCATTGTCTCTTCCTCTATCTTACCTAACGTGACCAGCTCACGGTATAGCGGTTATATGCTATTGATGTTCCTCACTTGGTAAGCAATCACTTATTAACACCATTCACCCATCAGGTGAGATTTCGTGTGTCCCTATTCTTGCCAGACGATCTGAAGACAGGGAGGCTCATCCTTTCCATAAAAGAAAGCTATGGCTCTTCAATCTGTAACCATGAACGGTAAAGTTCAAAACCTAGACCTCATTCACGTAAATGAAAGTTTCCATAGTTCCTTTTCTTCCGTCTCTGTACGATACCTCGGCTTGAATTTTATATTGATCATCTTTGCTGTAAAGCGCATAGATAAGTTCCTTGTATTTGTCTTCGACAAATGTCCTTCTCAGCTTCCTGGTTCTTGTGAGTTCATCTTCATCTGCATCCAATTCTTTATGGAGATTTACAAATTTTCTCATCCTCGTCCATTCGGGTAGAGTGTCGTTGATTTTAGTTATCTCCTTTCCAATGAGAACTATAACCTCTTTTTTCTGAGATAGATCAGTAAAGGTAGTGTAGGTAATGTGATGTGCCTCAGCAAACCTTCCTACATTATCCAGGTCAATGTTTATAAGGGCCGTGACATATTCTTTGTCAGGTCCGCCGACGACCAGGGCATCCTTGATATAAGGACTGAATCTCAGCCGTATTTCCGAATACTGGGGAGAGAATTTTTTCCCTCCTGCAAGTTCCTTGAGATCATCCATCCTGTCAATGACAATAAGGTGGCCGTCTGTATTTATATGGCCAAAATCACCGGTACAAAACCAGCCATCCTTCATTTTTGACTTGGTTGCCTCATCATCTTTGTAATACCCCGAATAAGGATATTTATTTTTAATAAGGATTTCTCCTTCATTTGAAAGTTTCACTTTTACCCAGGGAACAGGCGGACCTGATGTATCAGGTCTGATATCCCCCTCTCTCGGCATGCTCATGACGCCCTGTTCCGTGCTCCCATAGAACAGTCGAATGTTTATCCCAAGGGCCTTGAAATACCTGATTATATCCGGGCTGACCGCTGCCCCGGCAGAATAGACGGCATCTACGTTGGAAAGACCTAATCTGTCTCTGAGTTGCCTGAAAATAAGGTGATAGGCAATAAAATAAATGATTTTCCATGACATAGGTATTCTTTTCTTTTCATTCCTGATATCTGCAGCCTTAAGCCCTAACGGAAGAGTCAGTCGGTATATGAGGCGTCTGAGGAAGGTCGAATCTATCATTTTTGCCTGTACCATTCTATTCAAATTTTCCCACAACCTGGCACCAAAAAATAGTATGCCCGGACCGATCTCCCTTATATTTTCCTGTACTGTTTCTGGCTCCTCTGGAAAGTTCACCACCATTCGTGCCAATATGCTGCCCGCTATTCCTATCCCCTGTTCGGTAATCCATGCAGGTGGGATAAAAGACAGGTATTCATAATTTTTTCCAAACCATCCATCTAAATGACCCCATTCCATTACTGATTCTACCAGCCACCTTTGACTGAGCATACCGCCTTTGGGAAGGCCTGTAGTACCAGAAGTATAGCAAAAGGCGGCAATATCGTCGCCAGAACCTTGATCAATAATTTCGTCAAAAAGTTGTGGGTATTTTTTCTCATAATCATAGCCGAATTTTATGACCTCGTTAAAAGAGAGAAGTATTGGATCCGTATAACTCCAGAGGCCTTTTGGATCCCAATAAATTACCTTTTTGACCTTTGAAATACTGTTTTTAATGTCAAGGAGTTTATCAACCTGTTCCTGATCATGGGCAACTACAAAGGTGGAGTCTGAATGCTGTACATAATATTTAATTTCCTCTGGCAAACAGTCTGTAAATATACCAACAGCAGCTCCTCCGGCCGACTGAACTGCAAGTTCGGCCCAGAACCATTCAGGCTTATTTTCCCCCAAAATTGATACCTTGTTCCCTCTCTGGAGTCCAAGACTAACAAGGCCGAGGCAAAAGTGCTTCACCTTCAGGTAGTAATCTTTCCAGGTATACTCCCGCCATATGCCCCTATCTTTGACCCGCATTGCAACAACTCCTGCACCGTATTTTTCGTAATTTTCTCTCAATCTTTGAGGCAATGTCTCACGGGGCATAATATTTATTCCTTACCTAAATAGGCCTTTATAACCTCTTCATTATTTTTTATCTCTTGAGGTAATCCTTCCGCAATTTTGATTCCAAAATCGAGGACAGCAACCCTGTGTGTGATATCCATAACTACATCCATATCGTGTTCAACAAGGACAATCGGTATTTTTTTAATTTCATAAATATCAAGGATAAACCGTGCCATGTCCTCTTTTTCCTCCACATTCATGCCTGCCATGGGTTCGTCCATGAGAAGAACAGCCGGGTCCATACACAGAGCCCGTGCCAGGTCCACCTTTTTCCTCTGGCCATATGGAAGCGAACCCACCACTTTTTTCCGTATGGGTTCCATCTCCAAGAGATCAATGATCTCTTCGATTTGTTCACGATGAGCTATCTCTTCACGCCGGGTTGGCCCAAAAAATATGCATCCGAACAATGCACCATGTTTCATATGGATATGCCTGGCAGCCATCAAATTATCCAGGGCACTGAGCCCTGAATAAAGCTCTATATTTTGAAATGTCCTGGCTATACCCAGTGTGGCAATTTTGTGGGGTTTTAGCCCTGTAAGATCTCTCTGCTGGTATATTATTTCTCCTTGATAAGGATGATAGAATCCATTGATGCAGTTAAGTATGCAGGTCTTTCCCGCACCGTTGGGCCCGATGATGGCAAGTATTTCTCTCTCCCTAATATCAAGGTAAATAGCATCAAGGGCTTGCAGTCCCCCAAAGCTGAGGGAGAGATTAGCGATACGTATTACTGTCTTATTGTTATTGTTATTCATAAAGCATCCACATAAAGGGATGGGCCTTTTTTTCAAACTTACCTCTCAAAACGGTACCCTTCGGGAATAGGTTGTCCATCTACATAGACATTATTATCTTTATCTATAGAAAACCGCCCTCTTGCTATCATATCCACTGTTTGAGGGAAAATTTTCCAATCACCTACCTCTTTAAGACGCCTCTGGTGAACATCGACTACTTTTTGAAAGGCTTCTCGGTCTTTAAGCAAATCGGGTAAGGGAGAAGGTAAGGTTACTGGAAGCGGATTTGAGACCATAAGGATAGGACCGGTATCTACCCCTGTATCTATCCAGATGGTTGACGAACGGAGAGAGGTTTCCCCATTGGCGATTGCATCTGCTACTGCATTATCGCCCACATATTTCCTTTTTCCATCGGATGTACGGATGGAAAGATCAGCTGGGTGTATATTGACACATCGATGTAATGTGAGATAACTCATATATCCTGCCAGGGCTATGATATCTATATCAAAGGTCTTGATCAAACGAGAGGCCACAGAATCAAACTCTTTCCTAGCTGCTAAGGTTGCCGGGGTTATAGCGGACCTCTTTAATCCCTTTAGGGAATAAAATTTTCTTATATCGTAACTAAAGTAGGGGATTCCGCTATCAAGGGCGATTTTTTCTCCTGCTGAACCACCATCAGAACGATCACTAAATATGAAGATGATGTGAAAGGGGGATCCATTAGGCTCCTTCTCCAGTTCCTTTTCTCTTTCAAGCAGCCGGATGATATTGGTCCCTGAGCCTGACATAAAGCCAGCGACCCTCATATGCCTGGCCTTTGCTTGTGGATCAAAGATTGGTGTAGGTGTCATTACGGTTTTTTTCTTAAGAGTCGCTCTACAGGTTTGATCTTAAAGGGACTTCCTTCCTCTAACGCCTTAAGAACCGTTCCCCCACCTGTAAAAAAATAACAGTGAGGGTTGTCCAGACCCATCATATATATGCCAGGGCATGAATATTTTAATTCTTCAATAGTATCACCCCCTCCGTATAGTTTAAGGGCCTGGCTGTTTGTATCTACCGCCTCGTAAAGGGCCTTTGAACCCTCCCGAAAGTGAGGAATAAGTCCCATAACAGCATTTACAAGGATAGTCTTGGCCGACTGTATTATATCTACGATAGTGCTGTCATGAAATGAGTCTGGATGGGCATCGAGTATGTAGTTATATTTCTCCCCTTCCTTGAAATCTTTAACAGCTATGGTTTTTATCTTTCCTTCTTTCTTTTCTCCAAGATTTTCAGATTCAACGAGCAGGGGGAGCTCTACTATCTTGCCTTCTTGTTCATTCAATTGGACAAGCTCATGAGCAAGGTCAATATCTTCCTTTGGAACACCTGCTATTTCTATGCCATATTTCGCACAGAGAAAGGTATTATACATGACTCCGCCTAAAATCAAATGATCTACCCTTTTGTATAATCCTTTTACAGGTCCAATCTTTGTATCGTATTTTGTCCCGGCTACTATCCCTAAAAAAGGTCTAGTCGGGTGAAGAACTTTTTCAAGATTTTTAATCTCTTCCTGTAGTAAATAACCGGCGTAAGAAGGAATATATTTTGTAATATCAAAGGTGGAGGCATCAGGCTGCCATGATCCAAAGGCATCATTTACATATACACCTGCAAGGCTTGCTAACTTTCTGGCAAGTCTGGTGCGTTCCGGTCCGTTTGTTTGTTCGCCCTGAAACCACCGTATATTCGGAAGATAAATAGCCCCTATCCTACCTTCTCTCAGGCGTAAAATAGATTCCCAAATAGATTTGTCAATATTGGTTATTCCATTTTCAGGATGGATACTAAATGATGGGACCTCGATCTTTATGCGCAATTTTCTCTCTAAATAATCAACGATAGGACTTACTGATCGATCAGGCAGGCAGTTTATCTTTCCGGTTTTCTTATCCCTTGGCCTTCCAATATGGGTCATCAAAATTAGTTTTCCACCCCTTGATACAATATTAAACAGGGTGCCGAGGCTCGCATCAATCCTTGTGGTATCTTTTATTCTCCCTTTTTTGACTGTATTATGATCAACCCTTATGAGCACCAATTTATCTTTTATATCTGCTTCCTGTAAGAATCTAAGGCGTGAGTTCGTCTTTTTGTTAGGCATGATCATCTCCTTTTTTTACTCGACAGCGATTATCCTAACATTTCCTTTTAAAAAGAATCAAGGATCGAATTGCAGCACCAATAATAGGGATACTATTTAGTTATTCTTTTTACGACTTAATCATGACTACATTTTTCATTGTATAATGGATTTTATGGTATTATTTCTTTTTACTACCGCCCTTTAATATCCCACCTGGGTGTCTGGATAGAGACGGCTCATGCATTATTTCATTTTTGAAGCCCCCTGAAAGATAGGGTCGAGGTCTTGAGAAGAGTATCCAGCCACTTATTTTTTTTATGTGAAAGGATTGTCTGGAAATAGGGATAGCGAGATCCCTTTTCACTGACCATCTCACTCAGTATGCCATCTGGTGTTAAGCAAAGAAAAAGTAAATCGTAGCGAACAAGCTCGCCGTATACGGAAAAATCAAAACTCGGATTCCAGATATCAGCTAATGGTATGCCGAATGATAGTCCTTTATTCGATAATAAAACTTTCTGGTAGATAAGTACATTCTTACCCTCCAGTTCTGCTACTCGGTCTGGAGCACCCAGGGTTTGCAGTGCCTCCTCAAGTGTGGTTGTTCCTACCAGGAATTCCTCATAGCTATTAGAAATTGGGCTTCCTTCCACCGCCTTTATAACCCTGTAGGATACACATCCGGTAACCAGGCTGCCCACGATAAAAGGGTAAATCAAGAAAGGGGATATGTTAAAAGGGAAGTTCATGGGCTGCCTTGTGCGCATCCAAAGTGACCCCATAATGCGTCATGATATTCTTTTTGTCAAAGAAAATGACAATTCGATCGTAGCGCTTTTCATAGTTTCCAAAACTAACAATCAAAAGCCAAAGACCAGTTCCTTTGCTTAAAGAACGCCTATAGATATATGCATTCCCATTGGAAAGTTTGACTATCTCGCTTGGAGCACCAAGTATCTTTGTTACTTGATTTGCTGTACTCTTTCCTGAAGTCAGCTTGTTAAGACCCTCAGGATTAAAAGGATGGTAATCCTTATTTTTTGCCCACCCAGCACAGGACTGCAAAAAAAATATTAACAAAAGAACAAAAAGGGCTTCTAGAAATCTTTTCAAGTGAGGATTTCCTTTTCCTTTATTGACATAACCATATTGGCATCCTTTTTTTGAGATATTATTTTATATGTATGTCAAACGATAATCAACACCTATATAGGTAAGAAAATGGCCTTGATTAATTAATTTTTTCATTATATTCAATATGCACAGGTTATGTTATATATTTTTGCATAGAGGATACATTCTAATTCAGAAGATGAAAATAAGAACAATTACCACAGGCTTTAATCTTGAAGCCCTTAAGATAGAAGATCAAATCAGACAATATGCTGAGTTTACGAATACTTGTAAAAAAATATTTGAAAACAATGGATATACTGTGCAAACGGTACGAATAGCCACACAACCGTGGGGAAAATATTTTGAATCGAAGAATCAGATTGTTAAATTAGTGAGAGATTTAGAGCTACTTGCGCATAAATATGCTATAGATTACTTCAACATTGGTACCACAATTGACCCAAAGCTCATTCCTATAATTTATGATATGATAAAAAATACGTCTACTATGTTTTGCACAACCCTTGTTTCGGATAGCAAAAAAATACACTACAGAGCAGCACGGCAAACGGCAAAAGCAATGAAGCGGTTGTCAAATATATCCGAGGATGGTTTTGCGAATCTGAGGTTTGCAGCAATATTCAACACAAAGCCAGGTAGTCCTTTTTATCCGGCAGCCTATCATAAAGGGCCAACTTCTTTTGCAATTGGAACAGAAAACAGCGATTTAGTATATAAAGCATTTTCTAAGGCCCAGACTATTGAAAAAGCAGCTTATTTTCTCAAAAATATTCTTTTGGCCGAATTCAAAAAAATAGAAAACATTGCAGAATATGTAAGCAGGAAAGAAAAAATACAATACGATGGCATCGACGTTTCAATCGCAACATCTATAAAGCCCGATGAGAGTGTTGCGTATGCCTTTGAAAGGTTAGGATTAGGGAAATTTGGGGACGTTGGCACTCTTGCCATTGCACGAGTAATAACTGAAACTATTCAGCATTTAGACATAAAGAAGTGCGGTTATTCTGGTTTAATGTTGCCGATTCTTGAAGATTATGGGCTCGCTCAAAGAAATAACGAAGAACGGTATAATCTCACCGATTTACTGCTATATTCCTCGGTTTGTGGGACTGGGCTCGATACCATCCCATTACCAGGAAATGTCTCTGAGGATAAACTGTATGCACTTCTCTTGGATATCGCATCTTTAGCCATAAAGCTTAATAAACCGCTTTCAGCACGATTGATGCCTGTTCCGCATAAGAAAGCAGGGGAAATGACTGATTATACATTTGAATATTTTGTGAATAGTAAAATTATGAAGATATAGAGCATTCTTCCAACGAAGCCGTTTTATCTATATGTTGCAATTGCATTATTGCCTTTTGATATAATTCCTTATCTGTAACTATTCAGCCACAAGGCCACAAAAAAGAGATAAATATATATTGAATCACGGAGCTTTTTCATGAATGAGTCTAAGGCTCATTGTTTATAGGATGACGCTTGCGGCATAAATTAGATTTTACGGAAACATCCCGTTTGTCATAAGAAAAGGCTATTTGATCAGGATATCAATTCGGCAGTCATTTTAACAACGACATGTCCCCATCCACCACACATGGGGCCAGTATCAAAGCATCCGGTGGTGTTAAACATAACGTCATTTGGGTTTCGACCATTCATGAAGTTTTCAAAAAAGGCATTGATCAAAACCGTTAGATTGGGCATTAAAAAGGAACAAATTCGATCAGGATTTTCTTTTGTAAGAAGATTACCTGAACTATCGAAAATGAGCCTTTGACCAACTACATGTCCTGAATGACATCCTTTGGACTCAATTACCTCGGCAACCAATCGGTATCTGGATGCCTCAATGGCGTTTTGAAATAATTGCTGGAACTTGGGACTCTTTTCTATGATTGACCATTCCTGATCTTCCAGGTTTAATCTCTTTTGAATTATTTCGACAAGCTGGTGCTTTTTCATATTCTTCTCATAAAATAAAATAGGTTATTCTGAGGCCTTTGCATAACCCCTATTGATCTAAAGACGATGGGCTTTTTTTCAGTTCCAAGCCTCCCGGGTTGGTCTTTTCAGCAACGTATCCATGGGGGAGTTTTGCCCTCTCCGAGCGGGAGGCTCTCCCTTCCGGGGCGGAGTCCCCTCCAGGACGGAGTCGAGCCGGAAGCCACCAGTCACTTCAAAAAAGTCCATAGTCTTTTTGAGGATGGTGAAAATCGCCAGGTTTTTCAAAGGTCTCCTCGTGTTGGGCATAACCTATTGGATAGGGTATCAATGATATTCATAGACCATCATGATAGTTCATTCTGTAAAAAATCTATATGTGGTTGCTGCCTTCTCATTATCGTTTCTCCAAACTTGCGGCTCATGTTTGCTGACTATACAACATTGAACACATGGTTGAAGCAGTACCAACATCCGGCGGTCCTGTGAGACGGATACTCATAGCATCTTGTGTGATTATCTACTCCGTGAGATTCCAGTTACTGAAAGGGTTTTTCAAGCACACGAGTGTAGATGGCTTGAAGCGATAAAAATTATGGTGCTGATATCACTTCTTTTATATGCTTTTGCCAGGGTTGGAGGAAAAAACAGAAAGATTGTAGGTGCTGTTGAGAAAAATATGAGTTCTGTAAAGCCCTCGCTTTTGTCAATACTCATTCTAAATATCCTCGACATATTTGGAAATTAAAAGAGAAAAACAGTAGACGCTTTTATAAAAGGGCTTGCTTAGTGTGTTGATGTGAATCAATTATTTAGGAAATATCGTTCTCTTTACCGGAGTTGCTCTAGTATATAGCCATAGGATTTTGGTTATACCATTGTTAACGGTATTGAATTTTGTGTTCATTATCTTTCCCTTTCTCTATAAATATCTTGAAAAAAGGATAAGCAGGAGCAAGAACGCAGATTGATACCTTGGCGAATAAAGGCTAAGGCTCTTTAGTCAGCCCCTTATTTGTAAATATTAGTGAAAGATACATGTAACCTAAAGGAGGAAGCTATGATTATTAAAAAATTAACTGATGTCCCTTTTACAGATGTAGCCGGGTATGATCAGGTGAAAAAGCAAATCGTCATAGGACCTGGTGACGGCTCGAAGGAAATCGTAATGCGCTATTTCAGTATAGAGCCTGGTGGAGCGAGCCCGCATCACAGTCATGATTTCCCACACTTGGTAAAGATAGAAGCGGGCAACGGCATCGCAATAGACACAACTGGTAACGAACATAAGGTGAAAGAAGGCGATTATGTGTATATCAATGACAACGAGGTTCACCAATTTAAGAATATAGGCTCAACACCATTTGCCTTCATCTGCATCGTGCCGCAAAGAGGAGAAAATTAATTTCATATCAAACAACTCAGCTGCAAACGCCATTTTATCGCGCTCGCGCGACCAACAGGTTAGCGCGTGCTGCTAACAAATCTGCTGGCCGAGGATCAGATGATACGTAAGTGCTGGCAAAATGATCTACAAACAATGTATGCCATTATTAACGATGCCGCCCAAGCATACAAGGGTGTCATTCCCAAGGACCGCTGGCAGGATCCCTACATGCCTCTGGATGAGTTGAAGCATGAGATAGAAAACGGTATTATATTCTGGGGAATTGAGGAAGGCGGTAACCTCGTCGGCATTATGGGAATTCAGGATAAAGTCAATGTCACCCTCATCCGTCATGCCTATGTGCTGACCAACATGCAAAATAGAGGGATGGGAACGCAATTGCTTCAGCATCTCGAGGGAATGACAAAGAAGCCGGTATTGATCGGTACATGGGAAACAGCAACATGGGCCATTCGGTTCTATGAGAGAAATGGATATTGCCTTCTGTCTCGCGGTGAAACCGAGCAACTACTTAAAACATACTGGAATATCCCTGAGCGTCAAGTGGAGACGTCCGTTGTACTGGCAAATTCCACATGGGAAGTAACCAACAAGGTAAGTGGAAATGATGCACTCGAAATAAAAAAGCGCGCACGCCCCAAGGATATCGCTTTCCAAGATGTAATAAAAAAATGACCTTTTACGAAACTATCAAACATGAATCCTACACTTTTTAAACTTTTATTAAATGTATATCCACCCTACTGGGGAACAGGGATCCTGGTGAAAAAAATCTCCCCTGATTGGAAAGAAATAATCGTTCAGATGAAACTCAGATGGTATAATCGTAATTATGTGAATACCCATTTTGGTGGTTCATTGTATGCAATGACAGATCCTTTTTTCATGGTAATGTTAATAAAAATCTTGGGAAAAGAATACGTCGTGTGGGATAAGACAGTTCATATAAATTATATTAAACCAGGCCGGGGAAGAGTAATGGCACGGTTTATCATCACAGAGAAACACATAAATAATATTTTGAGAAATACGCGTAATGGACAAAAATATCTCCCGGAGTTTTCCGTTGATATTGCAGATGAGGCGGGTGACACTGTGGCACGAGTGACGAAGGTATTGCATATCCGGAAAAAACCCTAAAATAATACTGGGTAAGAGCATGCCGGTACAGGTAGAGAAAAAAGATGAGACAAGTATGGCAAGAAGATATTTTGAAGATATCACTGATGGTGAGTACCTCGATTGTCAAGCTGTTAGTGTAACCAGAGAGGACATCATAGCATTCGCCAAAAAATTCGACCCACAACCATTTCACATGGATGAGGATGCTGCCAGCAAATCCATATTCGGTGGCCTCATTGCCTCTTCACTCCATATCCTTTCTGCCTGCACCCGCACGGTCGTTGAAGCACAGGGTAACGTAGCAATTCTCAGTGGTGTTGGTATGGATGAAACCAAAATGTTCAATCCAGTGAGACCAGATGATATTCTTTATGTTGAAGCCTGGTGGACAAACCTCAAACGATCACGAAGGAATCCAAATCATGGCCTCGCTGCTATTCAATGCAAGGTTACGAATCAGAAGGGAGACCCTGTAATTGAATATGGCTACCGTTACCTCCTTGCTTGCAAAAATTCAAATCAGCCTGAAAAAAATCAACAAATCGATTCATAGATCACAGAATGAAGGGTATAAAGATTGTTAACGAGATAAAAATACCTTCTATAATTGGAGACCTTTGAAAAACCCGGCGATTTTCACCATCCTCAAAAAGACGATGGACTTTTTTGAAGTGACTGGTGGAAGGGTGCTGAAAAGACCAACCCGGGAGCCTTGGAACTGAAAAAAAGCCCATCGTCTTTAGATCAAGAGGGGTTATGCAAAGGTCTCATAACCTCTCTATGGGTTCTGTGCCCACTAATTACACTGATTTACACGAATTCAAAGATCTTTTATATTGTTTAAGATTCGGCTTTAAGGATTAACAGAATAGGATATGATGACAATCAAGTACAGAATCGATAATCTTTTCCTTACTGCACGGTCATTTAAGACACCTTTCGCCATAATTGCAGATTCAATTTTAATCCTGTTATCCCTTTATCTTGCTTATTTGATTCGGTTGGGGTCCATTGAAGCAATAGGAGCGCGGTATCTCTATCAAATCCCCTTTATTGCATTGATGATTGTTCCGGTTAAGATTGCGGTATTCTGGTTTTTTCATCTCTATCATATTTCCTTTCGGTACATTTCTATTAGAGAGGTTTTTTCTATTACTAAGGCGGCTGCCTTAACCTCTCCGGTAATTGCCCTGATCGCCCTGGTTTTTAGGGATATGAAAATCTTTACCAGCTTTCCCCGATCCGTCATCTTTATCGATTTTTTCCTCACCTTCTTTTTTATTACCGGTATTCGAACTCTTTTTCGGGTCTATTATTCGAATTCCACCAGAAAAAGAGGCCTGAAGACACTGATTGTGGGGGCCGGCTCCGCAGGGGAACAATTGGTAAGAGATATGATGCGATCAACACAATGCGTTTATTTGCCGGTCGGCTTCATTGATGATAATCCTCGAAAAAGGAATTCCTTTATACATGGTATAAGGGTGTTGGGCAGAGCAGAGGATATACCGAAACTCGTCAAAGACATGAATGTAAAAGATATTGTTATTGCAATCCCATCTGCTGCATCCAAAGATATCAAGGCAATAATGACGCATGTGAGAAAAGCTGATATAAAAGATGTGAAGGTACTGCCCGGTCTCTCCGACCTTATTGATGGAAATGTTTCTCTCAAGGATATACGAAACATCTCTATTGAGGACCTGTTGGGACGTGAGCCTGTACAGATTGATATGGGGCAGGTTTCTTCTTATCTCAATAATAAGAATATTTTGGTTACCGGTGCGGGTGGGTCAATCGGCTCGGAGTTGTGCAGACAAATTGCCAGATTTCATCCGGCAACACTCATTATGTTTGATATGGGGGAGACAGAGCTTTTCAATATAGATAGAGAGATCAAGGAATACTATACCGGGCTAACGTTGCTGCCCGTTGTGGGCGATATACGGGATGAGGGAAAGATACAGGCGCTTTTTCAAGAAAATAGTATTGATATTGTGTTTCATGCGGCCGCCTATAAGCATGTCCCATTGATGGAGGCAAATCCGAGAGAGGCTGTATTAAATAACATCTATGGCACTATGGTGGTATCGAAGATCTCAGCAGAATTCGGGGCGAAAAAGTTTATTAATATCTCTACCGATAAGGCAGTGAATCCCACCAGCGTAATGGGGGCAACCAAGAGGGTTGCCGAGAATTTGGTGCCGGGATTAAGCAATCATGCAACCTCGTTTATTTCCGTTCGGTTCGGCAATGTCCTGGGAAGCAGGGGCAGTGTGGTGCCTATCTTTAAGGAACAGATAAAAAAGGGCGGCCCAATTACTATAACCGACGATGAGATGAAGCGATATTTCATGACCATACCTGAGTCTGTTCAGTTGGTAATGCAGGCTGGAGCTTTGGGCAATGGCAATGATGTTTTTGTGCTGGATATGGGTGAGCCTGTGTCCATTTATAATGTTGCAGAGGAATTGATCAGGCTATCGGGATTGGAGCCGGACAAAGACATCCCCATTATTATCTCCGGGAGAAGGGCGGGGGAAAAGCTTGTTGAAGAGCTGCTCACGGCAGAAGAGGGAACATCTGCAACACGCCACCAAAAGATCTTTTCAGCGAAAAAGAGCCAAAAAATAGATAAAAAGTATATTAAAAAAGTCGAAAAACTGATCACTCTGGCACGAGAGAATAAGGATAGTGAACAGATCTTGTTGCTTTTAAGGGAGCTGGTTCCTACGTATACACGTACCATACCGTGAGTCAAAAACAGCAAATAACTATTAAACCGTGAATCCCTGGCCCATAACCGGCATGCAAAGATTGATTGTAGAAGCTGAGGCTCAAAATATTGCAGAAACAGGCTCAAGCTCCAGTGTGGTAGCGCCAGGCCGGGCCAAAACTTTGAACATGCATAAATAATAATGTTTAACAAATAAAGCAATAAACCAGGAGAAAAAGATGGAAGAAGAGGATACCATAGAACTTATCGATTTACTAAGGGTAGTGTGGAAATGGAAATGGTTTATTATTATCTTTACTTTTCTATGTGCGATAGGGGCCGGGATAATAAGCTTTGCAATGCCCAAGATTTATGAGGTTTCCATGATGATCGGACCGGGTGTTATAAATGTTGATGAATATGGCAAGCCTGTTGCCATAGATTCCCCTTCAGATATCAAGTCCAAGATTGATTCTAAGGCATATAACAGGGAAATTTTGAAAAGATTAGATGCTGATCCTGAAAAACGTAATCTTAATTTCAAAACAGTTCAGCCTAAGAATTCAAATACAGTAAGCGTAAGCCTTGAAGCGAAAGATGTAAATAAAGGTATCCGATCACTTTCAACTTTATTCCATGAATTAATAAAAGAATACCAATCTTATATTGATATAAGAAAATTCCATCTTGATCAGGAAATAGCAAAGAATAAAAGACAATTAGAAGTTGGCGCTGGTGAAAAGAACAATTTAGAACATGAAATTACAGCAGTGAAGATCAATACTGATAAGATTATTGAAGAAAGAAATGCTTTGCTACAGAATAGTGGAACTAGTCCGGATAAATTATCTCTCCTGATTTATGCGAATATTATTCAGCAAAATATGACTCATTATCACGATCTTAAAAAAGAATTAAGCGATTTGATGGGAAGGATTGAAGAAATAAAATCTAATATAGAGTCATTACAAATCAAAAAACAATCTATTGAAAATATTAAGTTAATTCAAGAACCTCGATCCTCAATCAATCCTGTTAAACCAAAGAAGAAGTTGAATGTCATGCTGGCATTTGTTGTCGGATTTTTCTTTTCCATTTTCCTTTCTTTTTTTATTGAATATATAAAAAATGTGCCAAAAGCAACACAGGATAGAGGCTAAGTATGGAATTAGAATAGCCCCAAAAAAAGGGGATCTATTGCCAATCTGTGCCCACCCACCAGAGATCAAAGGTCATCCATTGAAAATCATAACCGGTAGATAAACTCAAAAAGCTTACTTCCCCAACTTTTCATCACCTTTACGATATCCCTGATTACATTCCAAGAGAA